>JBGVRU010000039.1:0-1618 GCA_045128715.1 Acutalibacteraceae bacterium
TCAGACTGTAGACAAAGTCCCGAGTATTCACTCGGGATTTTTCTCATTTAAAAGAGTTATAAAGTCAGGGAATTACAAGACTTTATGGCTCTTTTTTGGTATAATAAAAGTATCAATTTAAGGCGGTGCTTTTACTTATGATGACACAAAATACGGATAAAAAAAGAGAACAGATTCAGATGTTTTGCATGGATGACATGGTGCCTTCCGATCACCTTCTTCGTATCATTGACAAGGCAATCAACTGGAACTTTATTTATGACCTGGTAGAAGATAAATATTCCCACGAAACGGGAAGACCAAGTCTGGATCCCGTTATGCTCATAAAGATTCCGCTTATCCAGTATCTCTATGGTATTAAAAGTATGCGCCAGACCGTAAAGGACATTGAAGTAAATGTTGCCTACCGCTGGTTTCTGGGACTTGGAATGTATGATGATGTACCGCATTTCTCTACATTCGGCAAAAACTATACAAGACGCTTTAAGGACACGGACCTGTTTGAACAGATTTTTTCACATATTTTAGCAGAATGTTACCGTTTCAAATTTGTAGACCCTTCCGAAATCTTTGTGGATGCAACCCATGTAAAAGCCCGTGCCAACAACCGGAAAATGCAGAAATGCATAGCCAGACAGGAAGCACAGTTTTTTGAGGGTATGTTAAAAAAAGAAATCAACGAAGACAGAGTTGCGCACGGTAAAAAAGAACTGAAAGAAAAGGATAAGGACGACGATGACCATACCCCGTCAGGAGGCGGCAACGCAAAAGAAAAAACAATCAAGGTAAGTACCTCTGACCCGGAAAGCGGATGGTTTTCCAAAGGCGAACATAAAGAAGTGTTTGCCTATGCAATTGAAACAGCCTGTGATAAATTCGGTTGGATTTTAGGATATACCGTGAACCCGGGAAACCTTCACGACAGCAGAACCTTTAAAGGTCTGTATGATAAAATCAAACAGTTAAATCCCGAAACCATTATTGCAGACTTAGGATACCGCACTCCTGCAATTGCAAAAATGCTTTTAGACGATGGAATCAAACCACTGTTTCCTTACAAAAGACCAATGACCAAAGAAGGCTTTTTCCGAAAATATGAATATGTGTATGATGAATATCATGACTGTTATATCTGCCCCAACAATAAGACGCTGGAATATACAACCACAAACAGAGAGGGATACCGTGAATATAAAAGCTGCGCCATGATATGTGAAAGTTGTCCACATATCAATATGTGTACCGCAAGCAAAGACCACATAAAGGTAATAACCAGACATATCTGGGAGCCATATCTGGAACAGTGCGAAGATATACGATACACCATAGGAATGAGTGATTTGTATAAACTCCGAAAGGAAACCATTGAAAGACTTTTCGGAACTGCAAAAGAGAACCACGGTTTTCGATATACGCAATTAAAAGGCAGGGCCAAAATGGAAATGAAGGTCGGGCTTACTTATGCATGCCTGAATCTGAAGAAACTGGCAAGAATGAAGCAAAGATATGGGTTGTTAGGAGCCTAAAAAGACAGACTATTTTCAAAAAATGGAATATACCCGTTAAAACAGAGAAGCGGTTCGTAAAATTGATGTTTTACGAACCGCTTTGTCTACAG
>JBGVRU010000040.1:0-4798 GCA_045128715.1 Acutalibacteraceae bacterium
GTTATCCGCAGCAAAAGCAGAGCCTAAGAAACCTGCAAGTGTGATACCGATTTGAATGGTTGATAAAAAGCGTGTGGGCTCTTCTATCATTTTGAGCATTTTTACAGCTTTTTTATCACCGTCGTCCGCCCTTGATTTCAGTTTTTTCTCATTAAGGGAAATAACTGCAATTTCGGTTGCGGCAAAGAAAGCATTTAATAGAATAAGTATAAGTTGTAATAACAGTTGTCCGGCAATGTCAGACATTTTAATAACCTCCAAAATAAATAAATGTGTTTTTTGTTTACAGCTAAATTAAATCAGTTTAAATCTACTTTGTAAAAATCCAAGCGGTTATTAACACATTTACCGTATTTCAAAGGTACACGAGTAGCAATACAGTTACTACTTCGCCCAAGCGGATCCACAAAACCAACTCCTTAGTTTTTAAAAAAATTCTGAGTTGATATCAGCTTAAATATAATAAGCTACAAAAACCCATTTAATTGTATATTACAATATATAAACGCTTTTGTCAATTACTTTTACCCCTTTTGAACAGTTTTTTATTACAAAATTATATAAAAAAACAAAAGCTCACCTTTCTAAGGCAAGCTTAGTTAAAATTTTTATCATTTATATATTATTTTGCAAAGAATCATATTCTTTTGCAATTCGTGACCAGGTTACAGGTCCTACCGCTCCTGAAACGGGGATACCGTAAAGCCGCTGAAATTCCGATACGGCGTTTTCGGTCTGTTCGCCGTAAAATCCCGTAACAGGTATTTTGGGTATAACCGTTATGCTATCTGCTATTCGTGATAGATATGTTTGCAAATCGGTAACATCTGAGCTACGCATACCCTCGGTTAAAAAATATCCGGGATAAAGCTTTGCATCGCCGCCCTGATAGCCCTCAGGCAAGGCGCTTACCGTTTCGGTATACACTCTTGATATTTCATTCCAGGTAGCATTGTCTACAATGCCTGTAACAGGCAGACCGTAAAAGCTTTGGAAACGCTCTACTGCCGCCACCGTTCCCGAATCAAAATATCCGCTTATAGGCACAGGCTCTAAATTGCCGTTAAAATAAGCTATAACACTAAGATAATATTGAACTGTTCTTACAGGTATACCGCTTTGACCCTCTGATACCTCCTCACCAAAGGGCAAGGATGCTTCCTCAAGGGTTATACCCTCTGCCGCAAGCTCAGACAGCTTTTTCACACCTGTATAATACCGTTTCATACTGTACCATGTAGCTTTATCCACCTCGCCTGTAATAGGCAAATTGAAAATTTCCTGAAATTTTCTTACTGCCGCCTCTGTTTCAAGCGTAAAAATTCCGTTTTCCTCCGGTATATTGGGTATAGCAGGATAGTTTTTACCAATACGGTTTAGCTGTACCTGAATTATTCTGACATTATTTCCCGAAGAACCAACCCTTAACGGAACACCTGGATAGGATTCTTCCGTAAAACCCACAGGTGCATTCTCGACTATACCTATATCATTTCCGTAAAAATTCTGAAGTATCTGAAACGGAGTAAGCCCTTGCTCGGCAAGGGTAACCGTCCCCCATTGGGAAAGCCCCTGACAGGTGGAGGTTGTGCCGTTGCAAAAGGCTGTAAAAAGCGGCTGTATATTTCCTTGTCTTACCACATAATCGTTAAAAATTTCATCTACTATGTAGCTTATATTTTCAAAAACCTCCCTGTCAGGCAGAAACGCCTGATCAAATTGCGTAGAGTTGGTTATATCAAAGTTATAGCCTCTCGACGGATACCATTCAGTATACACTCTATTTAAAGCAAAGGTTGCAATAGCATAAATATTAGCTCTTAAAGCTTCCTCAGGCCAAGTAGGATAAATTTCACTTGAAGCCACGTTTTTAACATAATCCACAAACGGTACTGTTACATTCTGCGCCTGCGAGCCCGGTGGACCTAAACGCACTGTTATTGTTTCGGGTATTATCGGATAATCAACTGTCGGCATATTCTTTCACTCCCCTATCACAAATCAAACCGTTCAGATTCGTCAAATATTTGTGGGCTTTTGTCAGCACCTGCGGTTTCGAGCAGCATCATATTAGACCTTTGCAGTGAAGTAACACCGCTGAATACAGGTATATTTATATGCACATTATCAACATATCCCTCGGCTTTTACCTCCATATTATAGGTGGCATAAGGTGTGGCATTATTCCCCGATTCCAAAGAAATCTGCTTATTAGGGGTTTCCAGCACAAATGCTCTTGTTCTTCCGCTTTCATCGGTTACAGCAGTATCAATTATCTGCATATCGTTATAATTTCCTGTAAATATCGTTACCATCGCATTAGCAACGGGGTAAATTTCTCTAATACTTGTTACAATTGCTATAAGCTTTCCGTTGCTGTCGGCCAGCCCCACATTTTGTTGGGAAATATCTTGCTGCGCAGCATTTTCCGTCATAGCAGCCGTAGGCATAACCCTTGCCGATCTATACATATTAAGCATTTCTCTTTTATATTGTTCAATAAGATTTTTATCCAAAACAGTCACCTCTAAAACAAATTATGTGAAGAAAAGTACTGTTGTTACAAATTTGCTTGAAATATAGTATATTTTAATGTATAATAATTACAAATCACTTAGGAGCTGATCATTTTGATAACTCTATTCAACGGAATAATTAAAGCTGAAATTATCGAAAAGGGAGCTGAAATACGCCGCGTTACAGTAAACGGTGAGGACCGCTTCTGGAATGGTGACCCTAAATACTGGGACGGTATTGCCCCTGTGCTTTTTCCCGTCTGCGGTCGTATGAAGGACGATAAGTACACCGTGGACGGCAATGAATATACAATAGTAAAGCACGGCTTTGCAAAGGATATGGACTTCAGAGTCGAAAGCGTAAGTAATAGCTCTGCTGTTTTTCTGCTGACCGATACTGAGGAAACTTTAAAATCTTATCCTTGGCACTTTGAGTTCAGAATTAAATACACTCTTGTAGCTGCATCTATAAAAGTAGAATATGACATAAAGAATAATTCCGACACTGATATGTATGCCGCCGTAGGCGCTCACGAAGCATACTCCTGCCCTGAGGGTGTAGAAGATTACGACATTATCTTTGAAAAAAAAGAAACCCTTAGATCTATTCAGACTAAAGACGGTCTTATGACAAGAGATGCCGAAAACGTTTTATACGAAAGCAACATCCTACCGCTTTATAATAAATATTTCACTATTGATGCGCTTGTGCTCACAGATTTAAAATCACGGTTTGTCACACTCCGCAACCGCAAAACAGGAAAATCCGTTTCGGTAAGCTTTCCTGATTTCGATTATCTGCTAATCTGGACCGAACCCAACTTTCCATTTTTATGTATTGAGCCTTGGACTGCCCCTCCAACCTACTTAGACGAGGATTATGATATAACCCAAAAAGAGGGGATGTCCAAAATAGAGCCTAAAGCTCATCTTACCCGCAAGCATATAATTTATTTTTAACATTTCAAAAGCCTGCAACCTTTGTTGCAGGCTTTTTCGTTATATTAGCTTTTTGATAAGTATCAGTAGTAATATATGCAATGGATAAAAAAGATAAAATAAATATTTTAAAAATCCGCCTTTTATAAAGCCTCTTTTTCCATTGTACATATTTATAGGTATAAAAGCGAACCAAGCGGCAAATCCGCCGGAAAGCATCGGCAAAGACAAAAATGTTTGCAATATCTTATTATTACGTAAAATATATAAAAGCAATATAAGTAAAACTCCTCTAAAGCCATAATCAACTCTCAGCACAATTGCTACGGCTATTATAAGCGCCAACAATAAGAATTTCTGCCAGCTTTCGTTTATATTCTCCGCTACCCATACTGCCGCAACACCTAACAGCAATGTAAAATAAATATTTTGCTGTGCCATATATATAAGCTTTCCACTTAACATTAAATTGTAAGGGATTTCGGAAATCATCGCAAAAACAAAAAGGTTTAAAGCATATTTTTTAAGATTTTTAGTATGTATAAAGCCCTCTGCAATTAAAAAGCAAAACAATGGAAAAGCTAATCTGCCAAGCTTACGCAAAATGTAATATAACGTAATATGCCTGCCGCCAAAGCTTAAAAAAGGCTCAATTGCAAAGGTCTTATCACTAAGTAAAACCAATGCGGCATGGTCTATAAGCATAGATACCACCGCAATAAGCTTTAAAATACTGCCATCCAATATCTTTAACTTTTCAAGCATAAATTTTCTCCTAAAAACAACTGTCCCGCTCTGCCGTAATGTGCTTAAGATAACCTAGCCATAAAGCCAGGTGGGTGCCGACCGTGCAGCTTCGCGCTCCCTTCTTCCGAACTCGGCACAGCCGCGGGAGGTCTGCAAGCCCACTGCACGAGTGTAGGCCCCATAAATTAAAAGTGTAGGGTTATATAAGTCACGGTCCGCGAACAGAGCAGGACACATAATCAATATTCGGCTTATTTATTGTCTATCTCAAAGAAATCTTCAAGACGGTCTACAAAAGCATCAGCAACGGTTTCGTACTCATCGTCGTCCTCGATTTCGTAATAATATTCCTCTCCATCTTCCTCGCCAACCTTAACAATTACAAGCTCACCGCTGTCCTCAAGCATTTTTTGAGGGTCATCAAAGGTGGGAAGCATTGCAAGATAGCGACCTGCATCGGTCTCTATAGCATCCAACACCTCGAAGGTATATTCCTTACCGTCATCATCAGAAAGAGTTATTAAATCCGGATTATAGTCATATTCGTTTTTATTTTGCTCGCTCATATTCAAATTCTCCTTTTTAGGCTTACTTAA
>JBGVRU010000041.1:0-4589 GCA_045128715.1 Acutalibacteraceae bacterium
GTTATCCGCAGCAAAAGCAGAGCCTAAGAAACCTGCAAGTGTGATACCGATTTGAATGGTTGATAAAAAGCGTGTGGGCTCTTCTATCATTTTGAGCATTTTTACAGCTTTTTTATCACCGTCGTCCGCCCTTGATTTCAGCTTCTTCTCATTAAGAGAAATAACTGCAATTTCGGTTGCGGCAAAGAAAGCATTTAATAGAATAAGTATAAGTTGTAATAACAGTTGTCCGGCAATGTCAGACATTTTAATAACCTCCAAAATAATATAAATGTGTTTTTTGATTAAAATAGAAACAAAATCAGTTTAAATCTACTTTGTAAAAATCCAAGCGGTTATTAACACATTTACCGTATTTCAAAGGTACACGAGTAGCAATACAGATACTACTTCGCCCAAGCGGATCCACAAAACCAACTCCTTAATTGTTAAAAAATATAGGCATAACATACCTAAAAAAAGCCTATTCCATTGTATAATACAATAGATATAAGCTTTTGTCAATTATTTTTGCCCTGTTTTTTAGTTATTTACCGTATAAATCAAAGCTTAGCTAAGAGCAAAATTTAAAAATATATTGTAGAGGAAGTCTTAGTGCCTCCCATTAATTACTGATTTTTTTTGCGGGAGGGCATAGAAACCCTCCCCTACAAATTAAATTCACATAAAAACCTTTAATTTACCGTTGGGGATATTTTAGTCCCTTTGGAAGACCTAAAATGTAATCGGCGGAAACACCGTAAAATTTGCAAAGTGTAATTAAGTGCTCTATTGGTAGAGGTCTTAATCCACGCTCATATTGTCCGTAATAGCTTCTTGAGGTTTTTAATAGTACTGCTATATCTTCCTGCTTTAGATCTTTATCTTCCCTTAAATCTCTTAATGTTTCATTGTATTTTTTCATAGTTTTATAGCCTCCTTTTTGTTTAATAAGTAGATTATATCACGGTTCATAAATAAACCCTTTGCAAGGTCTATTTGTGAACCTTATAATATTTACAAGGTTTATGCATAGCCCCGTTATCGCCAAACGATTGTTGCTACACGAACAATAAAAGAGTACAGATGGGTAAACCCCTATCTGTACTTTTTTATTTCTTTCATCAAAATAATGCTAAATGTTATTTTGCAACGCATCATATTCTTTTGCAATTTGTGACCAGGTTACAGGTCCTACCGCTCCTGAAACGGGGATACCGTAAAGCCGCTGAAATTCCGATACGGCGTTTTCGGTCTGTTCGCCGTAAAATCCCGTAACAGGTATTCTGGGTATAACCGTTATGCTATCTGCTATTCGTGATAGATATGTTTGCAAATCGGTAACATCTGAGCTACGCATACCCTCGGTTAAAAAATATCCGGGATAAAGCTTTGCGTCGCCGCCCTGATAGCCCTCAGGCAAAGCTGCTACAGTTTCTATATACACTCTTGATATTTCATTCCAGGTAGCATTGTCAACAATTCCTGTCACAGGAAGACCGTAAAAGCTTTGAAAACGCTCTACCGCCGCCACAGTTCCTGAATCAAAATATCCGCTTATAGGAACAGGCTCTAAACTGCCATTAAAATAGGCTATAACGCTAAGGTAATACTGCACCGTTCTCACAGGAACACCGCTCATTCCTTCTGATACTTCTTCGCCGAAAGGCAGAGATGCTTCCTCAAGAGATATCCCCTCTGCCGCAAGCTCGGAAAGCTTTTTAACTCCCGTATAATATCTTTTAATGCTGTACCAGGTGGATTTATCCACCTCTCCTGTTATGGGCAGGTTAAAAATCTCCTGAAATTTTCTGACAGCCGCCTCTGTTTCAAGTGTGAAAATTCCGTTTTCTGCAGGTATATCAGGTATAGCAGGATAATTCCTACCTATTCGGTTAAGCTGCACTTGAATTATACGGACATTATTTCCAGCTGAACCAACCCTTAATGGCACTCCGGGATAAGATTCCTCGGTAAATCCCACAGGCGCATTTTCAACAATTCCTATATCGTTACCGTAATAATTCTGAAGTATTTCATAAGGAGTGCGCCCCTGCTCGGCAAGAGAAACCGTTCCCCATTGAGAAAGTCCCTGACAGGTAGAAGTTGTGCCGTTGCAAAAAGCGGTGAAAAGCGGCTGTATATTCCCCTGCCTTACCACATAATCATTAAAAATATCATCTACTATGTAGCTTATATTTTCAAATACTTCTCTGTCAGGTACAAAAGCCTGATCGAATTGGGTAGAATTAGTTATATCAAAATTATACCCTCTGGACGGATACCATTCTGTATACACCCTGTTTAAAGCGAAGGTGACAATAGCGTAAATATTAGCCCTCAAAGCCTCCTCAGGCCAAGTGGGATAAATTTCACTTGAAGCCACGTTTTTAACATAATCAACAAACGGTACGGTAACATTCTGTGCCTGAGAGCCGGGCGGACCCAAATGCACAGTTATTGTTTCAGGTATTATCGGATAATCAACTGTAGGCATATTTTATCCCCTCCATTACAAATCAAATCGTTCCGATTCATCGAAGACCATAGGGCTTTTATCTGCGCCTGCAGTTTCGAGCAGCATCATATTAGACCTTTGTAAGGAAGTAACACCGCTGAATACAGGTATGTTTATATGCACATTATCAACATACCCCTCGGCTTTAACCTCCATATTATAGGTAGCATAAGGCGTTGCGTTATTTCCCGATTCAAGAGATATTTGCTTATTTGGTGCTTCAAGCACAAACGGTCTTGTTCTGCCGCTTTCATCAGTAAATGCGGTATCTATAATTTGCATATCGTTATAGTTTCCTGTAAATACTGTTACCCTTGCATTAGCAACGGGATAAATTTCTCTGAGACTTGTAACAATTGCTATGAGCTTTCCGCTGCTATAGGGCTGTTCATTGGCTTTAGGTAAAGTGTTTTCCAAATCAAAAGTTTGTTGGGCGCTCTCTGTAGCCATAGCAGGAATTCTCCTCGCCGATTTATACATATCAAGCATTTCTTTTTTGTAACGTTCTATAAGATTTTTGTCCACAATAGGTCACCTCTACATCAAAATATGCTCTTAAAGTCCCTATTGTTACAATATTGCTTGAAAAGAATTAAAAATTAATGTATAATAATTAAAAATATTAGGAGCTGATTTCCTTGGTAACACTTTCTAACGGAATAATAAAAGCTGAAATTATAGAAAAAGGCGCTGAGATACGCCGCCTTACAGTAAACGGTGAGGATAGATTCTGGAGCGGGGACCCTGAAATCTGGGGCGGTGTAGCTCCGGTGCTCTTTCCAAACTGCGGCGGTATGAAAGATGATAAGTATACTTTCAACGGCAAGGAATACAATATTATAAAACACGGTTTTGCAAAAAATATGGTTTTCGAGGTTGAAAGCCAAAGCTCAAACTCTGCGGTTTTCTTGCTTAAAGATACCGAAGAAACCCTGAAATCTTACCCTTGGCATTTTGAATTCAGAATAAAATATACACTTGTGGCAGCATCTGTTAAGGTTGAATACGATATAAAAAACACTTCAGATACCCCAATGTATGCCGCAGTCGGCGGTCACGAGGCTTACTCCTGTCCTGAGGGAGTTGAAGATTATGACATAATCTTTGAAAAGAAGGAAACCCTGCGTTCAATTCAGGTTGAAAACGGAATACTCTCAAGAAACACCGAAACAGTACTTTTTGAAAGTAATACCCTTCCGCTTTATAACAAATACTTTGAGATAGACGCTCTTGTTCTTACAGATTTAAAATCCCGCTTTGTAACACTCAGAAACCGCAAAAACGGCAAATCAGTTTCAGTAAGCTTTGGCGACTTTGATTATCTTCTTATCTGGACTATTCCCGAAGCCCCCTATGTTTGCATTGAACCTTGGACCGCTCCGCCTTCTTACCAAGATGAGGGTTATGACATAACAAAAAAAGAAGGCACAACAAAGATTGAGCCCTCCGAAAGCTTTAAAACAAAGCATATAATTTATTTTTGATATGAAAAGGCTACAACCGATGGTTGTAGCCTTTCAATTTTGCTATAACGCTGTCCCGCTCTGCCGTAATGTGCTTAAGATAACCTAGCCATAAAGCCAGGTGGGTGCCGACCGTGCAGCTTCGCGCTCCCTTCTTCCGAACTCGGCACAGCCGCGGGAGGTCTGCAATCCCACTGCACGAGTGTAGGCCCCAAAAATTAAAAGTGTAGGGTTATATAAGTCACGGTCCGCGAACAGAGCAGGACACATAATCTGTAATAAAATTATTTATTATCTATCTCGAAGAAATCTTCAAGTCTTTCTACGAAAGCATCGGCAACCATTTCATATTCATCGTCGTCCTCGATTTCGTAGTAATATTCCTCTCCGTCTTCCTCGCCAACCTTAACAATTACAAGCTCACCGCTGTCCTCAAGCATTTTTTGAGGGTCATCAAAGGTGGGAAGCATTGCAAGATAGCGACCTGTATCGGTCTCTATAGCATCCAACACCTCGAAGGTATATTCCTTACCGTCATCATCAGAAAGAGTTATTAAATCCGGATTATAGTCATATTCGTTTTTATTTTGCTCGCTCATATTCAAATTCTCCTTTTTAGGCTTACTTAA
>JBGVRU010000042.1:0-4345 GCA_045128715.1 Acutalibacteraceae bacterium
CGGAAGACTACCGGGTTGATAGGCTGCATGTGTAAGCGTAGCGATGCGTGTGCTAGGCAGTACTAATAGACCGAGGGCTTGACCTATTTTTTCGTGTCCTCTATTTCTTCCATACTTGTTCAGTTTTCAGGGTGTGAGTAATAAGTTTTTCAAAGCAATCCTAAAAGGATTGCTTTTTTGCATATATTTTATAAATATATAAGGGGCGTTTAAATAATGCCGCAAATAGTTTTACTAATTTTTGAGCTTATTGGTACGGTAGCTTTTGCTGTATCGGGAGCAATGACAGGTCTTAAAAAACGGATGGATATTTTTGGTATTGCGACTTTAGGACTAATAACAGCTGTGGGCGGCGGAGTTATCCGTGATTTGGTGCTTGGAAACACTCCCCCTGAAACCTTTAAGAATCCAATTTATGGTATAGTTGCAATTATCACATCGACGATAGTCTTTTTGCCAATTTTTAGAAAGCTTAACAGCGAAGAACACCCTATTTTCGATTTGATGCTACTTGTAATGGATTCGTTGGGACTTGCTGTATTTACCGTTATGGGTATTGAAACTGCAGTGACAGTTACAAATAATTTTAACATTTACCTTTTAGTATTTGTTGGAATTGTAACAGGCACAGGCGGTGGAGTTATCCGTGATATTTTAGCTAAAAACACTCCGTATATTTTTGTGAAACACTTTTATGCCACAGCGTCACTCATAGGCGCTGTAGTTTGCATAGTGTTTTGGAAATTGGCAGGCTCGATGGTAGCTATGATGGCGGGAGCCTTTGTTGTGTTTATTTTAAGAATGTTGGCGGCACGCTTCCATTGGAAATTACCGAGATAAAGAAAACCTGCTGTAAATTACAGCAGGTTTTAATATTACATTTTAATCTGGCACATTTTCATTGTTGTGAGCGCAGAATCATGGCTTTCAGGGGTTACGCCTGCACAGCAGGCAGGGTCTACTGAAATTTCTGTTTCGGGGAAATTAGCTTTAAGCAATAGTGCATTAGATACCACGCAAATATCGGTGCAAAGACCTATGAGTTCTATTGTAAAATCTTCGCTGTCGGCTTTTACTTTAATTATTTCGGGTAATTTTATCGATCCGAAGGTGGGCTTTTCTACTGATGTATATTTTTTGTTTTCAAGCGCTGCTGCTACTTTTTTATCAAGTTGCCAGCCATCTGTTCCTTTAATACAGTGGGAAACAGGCAAATTTTCACCCTCATTTGTTTCCATATAATTTTCACTGTGAGTATCATAGGTTACAATTATTTCACCATTAAAATTATTGATTTTCTGCACAACTGCGGGAACTATTGCGACCGCTTCCTTTGTACCAAGCGCACCGTCTACAAAATCCTTTTGCATATCTACAACTATTAAAAACTTTTTCATTGGTTTTGCTCCTAAAATGCTGTTTTTTAAAATTATAATTCTTTTGAACTAAATTAGCAATAAAAAAATATTAAAAGGTGTAATATTCGCCTTTTTGCTTGCAAAAGTGAAAAAAATAGTTTATTATTAAGTAAGTTTATATATGCTTTGGAGGTTTATGATGCAGAGAGAAAGATTAGGCAGCCGCTTGGGCTTTATTTTGCTTAGTGTTGGTTGTGCAATTGGTATAGGAAATGTATGGAAATTTCCTTATATGGCAGGTCAGTACGGTGGTGGTATATTCGTGCTGTTTTACCTGTTTTTCCTTACTGTAATGGGCATTCCTGTTATGACAATGGAGTTTTCAATGGGTCGTGCCAGCCAGAAAAGCCCTGCTAAAATTTATGAGCCTTTGGCTCCCAAGGGCAGTAAATGGCATATACATAGCTATTTTGCTGTTGCAGGCAATTATCTGCTGATGATGTTTTACACCTGCGTTTCAGGTTGGATGCTTCGTTATTTTGTTGATACTGCGGCAGGTAAGTTTGAAGGTTTAGAGGCAAAGGGTGTTGAAAGTCATTTTAGCGGTATGATGTCTGATCCTGTTTCAATGGGGATTTATACTGCTATTGTTATAATTTCAGGCTTTATTGTTTGCTCATTCAGTCTCCAAAAGGGTCTTGAGCGAGTTACAAAATATATGATGCTAGCTTTGCTGGCTATTATGGTAGTGCTGGCAATTAACAGCATTTTTATAAAGGGCGGCGGCGAAGGACTTGCCTTTTATCTGTTACCCGATATTCAAAAGGT
The DNA here is from genome assembly GCA_045128715.1 of Acutalibacteraceae bacterium. GTDB lineage: Bacteria > Bacillota > Clostridia > Oscillospirales > Acutalibacteraceae > UBA737. The sequence goes on from JBGVRU010000042.1 coordinate 2,187, forward strand.
CAAGGAAGTAGGACTTGGTAATGTTATTGTTGGTGCTATGAATCAATCCTTCTTTACCCTTAGCCTTGGTATAGGCTCTATGGCAATTTTCGGCAGCTATTTAGGTAAGGAAAGAAGTCTTATGGGTGAATCGGTTAATATAGCCGCTCTTGATACCTTTGTAGCTATTTGCTCTGGTCTTATAATTTTCCCTACTTGTACAGCTTATGGTGTTGAGGTTAACAGCGGTCCTCCGCTTATTTTTATAACCTTACCTAATATTTTCAATAATATTCCCTTAGGCAGGCTTTGGGGCTCATTATTTTTTATGTTCTTAAGCTTTGCGGCGCTTTCAACCGTTCTTGCAGTGTTTGAAAATATAATAGCCTGTACAATGGATTTATTCGGTTTCAGCCGTAAAAAGGCTTGTATTGTAAACTGTGTAGCTATGCTCGTACTGGCTTTGCCTTGTGTTTTAGGCTTTAATGTGCTCTCAGTACTTCGTCCCTTTGGTGGAGAGTCAACTATACTTGATTTGGAAGACTTTATTGTAAGCAATATTCTTCTGCCTGTAGGCTCGCTTTTATTTGTACTTTTCTGTACCTCTCGTTATGGTTGGGGTTGGAAAAAGTTCACTGAAGAAGCAAACACCGGTAAGGGCTTAAAGATTGCTAACTGGATGCGTGGATATATGACCTATGTTCTTCCGGTTATAATAGCTGTATTCTTTGTAATAGGTATTATAAATTTCTTTAATATTGACCTACTTAAAAACGGAATATTAGACCTTATAGGTCAATGCTTTGGTATTTTGGCTTGCGTTTTATCGGTAATTTCAATGCTTTCAAAAAGAATTACAGGCGCTTTGATATTTCAAATGCTTGCTAACGTAACAATAGCTATTAACTTCGGTCTTACCAACGGTCTATCGGGAGCTATAGTGTGCATTATAGGCTCTGTTCAAACTTTGACTTTATTTATTATGCGCCGCAAGGATAAAGAGCCTAAGTGGTGGCTGTTATTAATCTTCCTTGCAGCTTATATAATCGCTTCTGTATTCACCTTTAATTATTGGTTTGATATTTTGTCCGCAATAGCTGCTGTAACCTTTGCTGTGGCGGTTATGCAGAAAAAACCTGCTAATTACAGAATAATAATGCTTGTAAATTCCTGCTTGTGGTTGGTATTTGATTTCTGCGCTGGCTCTTATGGTGCAATTGTAACCCATACTGTAATACTAATTTCTATTATCGCAGGTATGATAAAGAATGACTTTAAAAAGCAGATAGCAGAGTAATTAAAATAGGCGGAGCTTTATGCTCCGCCTTAATTAATTTTTTAAAATATTGAGAATTTGGCGTGTATATGGTAAAATTACAAAAAATAAGGTTAGGAAAATTATGATGTCCAATATAATTACTGTAAAAGATATTAATGATAAAGAGCTTCGTGTGTATGCTTCTCTTACAGAGGCTCAGCTAAAAAAAGAAGAAAGACTTTTCGTAGCAGAAAGTGTTAAGGTTATAGATGTAGCTTTGGATAAGGGGATTAAACCTGTCAGCTTTCTTATGGAGCGAAGGCAGATAGAGGGAATAGGTAAGGAAATTATTGACCGTTGCCCTGATACTCCCGTTTATACCGCCGATAGAGAGACTTTAAGGTCTATCACAGGCTTTGAACTGACAAGGGGAGTGCTATGTGCGATGGAGCGCCCCAAACAGCTTAGCCTTGAAGCGGCGCTTAAAAATGCAAAGCGGGTTGCAGTTTTAGAGCGACTTAGTGATGCGTCAAATGTTGGTGCGGTTTTTCGCAGTGCAGCTGCCTTAGGTATAGATGCAGTACTGCTTTTTCATAACTGTAGCGAGCCACTTAACCGAAGAACAGTCAGAGTGAGTATGGGAAGCGTGTTTTTAGTGCCGTGGGCATTTTTTGATAAGGAAGCATATCCCGAGCCTCAAAATGTGGTAGAATTCTTAAAGGCAAAGGGGTTTGTTACCGCCGCAATGGCACTTGAAGATAATAGCATTGGAATTGATGATCCGATTTTAAATAAAAGTGAAAAGCTCTCGTTGTTCCTGGGCGCTGAGGGCGACGGTTTAAGCCAAGCCACAATTAATGCTTGCGATTACACTGTAAAAATACCTATGTATCACGGTGTGGATTCGCTTAATGTCGCCGCG
>JBGVRU010000043.1:0-1547 GCA_045128715.1 Acutalibacteraceae bacterium
GTTTATGACAGAGTAATTGATATTAATCTTTCTGAGTTAAAGCCGCTTATCGCTTGTCCTCACAGTCCTGATAATATCGTAACTGTAGAATCCTTAAAGGGCACTAAGGTTGATCAGGTTTGTATCGGTTCTTGTACCAACTCATCACTTCTTGATATGCTTAAGGTTGCAGCCCTCTTAAAGGGCAAGGTTATTGACCCAATGGTAAGCCTTTCAATTTCCCCAGGCTCTAAGCAGGTTTTAAAAATGCTTGCTGACTGCGGCGCTTTAACCGATATTTTAGCCAGCGGCGCAAGACTTTTAGAGTGCGCTTGCGGTCCTTGTATCGGTATGGGCTTCTCACCCAATAGCGCGGGTGTATCACTTCGTACCTTTAACCGTAATTTTGAGGGCAGAAGCGGTACTGCTGACGGTCAGGTTTATCTTGTATCCCCCGAAACCGCTGTTGCTGCAGCACTCACAGGCGAGATTACAGACCCACGTCTTTTAGGTGAAATGCCTGAGATTAAAATGCCCGAAAAATTCTTGATTGACGATACTGCGGTTATAGCTCCTGCTACTCCTGAGGAGGCTGATAGCTTAGAGGTACTCCGCGGTCCTAACATTAAGCCTTTCCCAACTGAAATCCCACAGGAGGATACACTTACAGCTGAAATTGGCTTAAAGGTAGGAGACAATATCACAACCGACCATATTATGCCTGCGGGTGCTAAAATTCTTCCTTACCGTTCAAATATTCCGCATTTGTCACAGTTCTGCTTTGGAGTTTGCGATACCACCTTCCCCGAGCGTGCAAAGGCGCTTGGCAGAAGCATTATTGTTGGTGGCAGTAACTACGGTCAGGGCTCTTCACGTGAGCACGCAGCCCTTGTTCCTATGTATTTGGGTGTTCGTGCAGTTATCACAAAGAGCTTTGCAAGAATACACGTTGCTAACCTTATTAATGCAGGTATTATGCCTTTGACCTTTAAAAATCCCGACGATTACGATAAGCTATCACAGGGCGATAAGCTGACACTCAGTAATGTATTTGAGGGTATGGATAAGGGCGAAATTACCTTGAAGAATGAAACCTCAGGCGAAAGCTTTACTCTTTCAGTTTCGTTTACAGAAAGACAAAAAGCAATTTTAAAGGCTGGCGGTCTTTTAAGCTATACAAAATCAGGTAAATAATAGAAAGGATAGATATAAATGGAAAATTACGTAAACGCAGCGGTTGAACAATTTCGTTCAATTTTAGAGGAGCAAATTGCAAGACAGAGAAAGATGGAAAAAGACACAGCTTACACTGATTATAAAAAACTTGATAAAATCATCATCGGTGTTTGCGGCGGCGATGGCATTGGACCTATCATTTCCGCAGAGTCTGTAAGAGTTCTTGAGTTTATTTTGAAAGAAGAAATTAAGGCTGGTAAGGTTGAAATCCGCACAATTGAGGGTCTTACCATTGAAAACAGAATTGCACACAACAAGGCTATTCCTGATGATGTTTTGGCAGAAATCAAGGCTTGTAATGTAATTCTTAAAGCACCTACCACCACTTTAAA
>JBGVRU010000044.1:0-11291 GCA_045128715.1 Acutalibacteraceae bacterium
TATCGTTCTATGACCGAAAAAGCAACATGTATTATTTTTCAATTTCTTTCACTCCAAGTAAATGATTCTACATTTATTATAGATTAACATTTACTCAAAGTAAATAATCATTTACTTGTTAAAAGTTATAATTTACTTTGTTTCCCTATAAACTATTAATATAGAGGGAGGCGTAATGATGAAAACAGAGTTTGCTGATAAATATATAACCTTAGGTTTGAAAATTGCTTACTACCGAAAGAAAGCTGGATACACACAAGAATACTTTGCGGAGCTCATTGATAAGAGCGTAAACTTCGTGGGGCAAGTCGAGGGTCCCGGCACAGTCCGTGGTGTTTCTTTGGAAACCTTATTTAAAATCGCACAAGTGTTGAAAGTGTCACCTGCAAAATTGCTCGAAGAAGATTAAACTGTATATATGCAAAAACACTCTGCCGTAGGCGTAGTGTTCTAAAGGACACTACGCCAGTTTTATTCGCCTTACGGCGAGTTATATTGCTTCGCAGTTATATTCGGCTACCGCCGAGTGATATTGCCTTCGGCAGTTTATAAGCGAATAAAATATCACTGAAACCGCAAGGTTTTAATATCACTTTTGATTTATCAAAAATATCACTGTGAGACCTGTCTCACAATATCACTATTAAAATATTTTCTCTTGAGATAATAAAACGGATGTGCAGAAATTCTACACATCCGTTTAATATTTGTCTTATACCGGAACAAGCAGGACATTTTGGCGCCCAAATGTCACTTGTTAGGAGAACCTAAAACCCTTTTCTAAACAAATATCACCTATTCGATAAATTGGAATTTATCTGTCGGCATCTATCAATATTGCTCTGCACGGCGAACCATCCACGCCCGATAAATTCAGTGGTGCGGCATTTAATAAATAAACACCTTCCGACACCTCTAATAAACGAATTCCTTCAAGCAAGATAACATTGGCACCCAAGAGTGCAAGATGGACTGCCATTGGGGTGCTTTGTGGACCGATTGTCTGGGATTCATTTCCTAGAAGTAAAATATTTGAAGAGGCAAATACCTTCGCAGCCTCTAATGACACTTCAACATCTCCTTTAATTAGAATTCTCTTTGCCGCTTCTGGGTTCTGTTTTTTTGCTTTTTCAAGTATCTGGGAAGCATTATCACCCGTGACAATCCCATGATGCTCTGCCACATAAGCCATTCCCACAAATGCCTCTAAACATATCTCATCAACCGTTTTTCCATCTTTAATAAAATGAAATGGTGCATCTATATGTGTGCCGTTATGTGCACACATGCTAAAAGCAGTTAAATTATATACTTCACCTTCTTGCATTGATTTCAGTGCTGTTTTCTCTGGTACAGGGTCACCAGGATATACTTCGCAACTGAAAACCTCTTGAGAAATATCATAGATTTTCATTGAGTGTTCTCCTCGTCAAATTCTTATTTTCCTAACTGTTCGACCTATTGGAATTTTTAGTTATGATATTCAACAGTTATAAACTTTGCCATATTGTTTTTTGATAACCAACGATAATTTCCTTGAATAGTATCGCCAACTTTAATATCGGATAAAACAATATCGGGGTCATTTTTACAACAATACGAAACATTAGTTTTATTATCTGCTACCACTGTAAATGAAGTTTCAGTTGTGGATATATGAAAAACGGTATCATTATCAACAATTTCAATTTCTGTTACCGCACCCCTAAAATCAAGGGTTTTAGATGGTATTGCCATACGTATACCAATAACGATTATTACCGCAACACAACATAATCCTAAAATTTTAATTGCTTTTTTCATATAAAAACCACCTTTCAACAAATTCTTATTTTCCTAACTGTTCGACCTGTTGGAATTTGGCGAATTAAAAAATACCCTTGTTATATTTAATCATGGCACGAAAACTTATAACAAGTCCAAGAATAATACCAATAATCAAAACAGCAGTTCCAACTAAAATAAAAATATCGTTTTCAGTATATAGGGTTACAGATGACAGAACACTAAATACGATTATGCCAATACCGACAATAATAGTACCCAAGCCCACTTGTTTTCCAAATGGTATTCTATCTTCTTCTGAAACACGACTCCTGTGATATGAATGAAGAGATGATATGTTTCCTCGCATATTTGAAATTCCAAGAACAATACATACAACACCTACAAGAAAAGTAACAATATTGCCTGCCATAGTATAGCCTCCTTCAAATTGGAATTTACTTATCCTCTTTATCTTGCTTTGATACAAGAACGATTGACCCAACAAGCAAAACTATGCCAAGGGTAAAGAACACACATCCCACAACCGTATTCAACTGATTTGCAAAGAACCCAATCATTCCAGCACCAGCTGCACAGCAAATTACACGAAAAGCCTTTTTCATAAAATTACCTCCTCAAATTCTAATTTATTTACTTGTTTTTGAATTTGCTGATAATCCATTTAATCAGCAAAATTCCACCTGCGATGGCAGCAACCTTTACCAAAGAAACTGCAATCGTCGTTGCAATAAGAGGTACAACTTGTTCCTTTGGCATTGTGGTATAAATGGTCATAATATCTTTTTCAACCCACATATACACGATATATGCAATAGCTATAATGCCAACAATAATTCTCCATGGTTCTTTTTTCTTCTTTTCGTTGTTATCCATACGGATACCCCCTCCGTCAAATTGGAATTTGTCGAATGGATTATACAATGTCAAATTCAACAGAGATATATTGATTATCAACTTGCTTTAAAAGTCTATATTTACCTGTTGGTAATTTGCCGTATAACCATTCCCAATCAATATCAAGTTTGATTTCTTTATTTTTACTATTTTCTTCGATTATATATCCAACATCTTCAAAACCATAGTTATCAATAATAGTTTTAACTTCGTACCATTTGCCATTGCTTTCTTTTTCTATTTTATACCATTCGCCATACTCAAAAGGTTTATCATTAGTATCTTTAATTGTTAATGTGGCACCGATGGGAGAAACATTGTCAATACGAATGCTAACATTTGGGATTTCAGTGGATTGGTATTTTGTTTCCTTTGAACAACCAACTAAACCTAAAATACATATTAACAATAAAACGATTGCTATCAACTTTTTCATGCAATCACACTCCTTTGTCAAATTCTTATTTTCCTAACTGTTCAACCTATTGGAATTAGTCGTTATAATTCAATGCTTATTTCGTATTTGTCTTCAATGAGTATATAGTTCACATTATACTTTTTGGCAAGGGATAACACTTCTGCATTATCTGCCAACACACTCTCCATTGTGCACCATTCATCATCCAAACGATTCTCAATGGTATTTGCATATCCCTTTATGTCTGCAAAATGATTTCTTATATAGTCCTCACTCATCACCAAACAATAGTATTTAATATGTTCAAGATATTCCTGCTCAAAGTCTTTTTGCCAATCGAAAGGAATATAGCAACCTTCAACAATTAAGTTTTGCTTGTTCTCAATGGCGGTTTTAATCATTTCACGAACAATCGGCCACAGATATTCGACTAAATCCGCATCGTCCATAGGGGTAAGTTCTGTATTACCACTACGGATTAAGCCCATCTTTAGATGGTCTATTGACAGGTATGGATATTTATATTTTTCGAGCAATTTTTGGGCAAGTGCAGTTTTGCCTGTATGCGATGCTCCTGTAATTAAAATAATCATTATCTCACCTACAAATTCTTATTTATCGGTTAGTTGTATTATAGCACAACTTGACTAACAAAGAAAGAAAATATTAAAAACACCCTTAGTTTTTTAAAAAACTAAGGGTGTTTTCGTGTCTTGTTGTACTGTCCTTTAGAGTACGACCCATAATCAAGGTTTATTTTTTTACTCTAAAATATAAATTTCCATATTGCGTACTCCAAAGGATACGCACGCACTTCTTGAAGACATAAACAGGTCAACACCTGTGGGGTGCTTTTTGATAAATCCGCCTGTATCGGCAGCTACTGCATAGCCATAAACCACACTGCCATCAGGAGACTTAATATAAAGCTTTGTACCGTAAGGTATCACATTAGGGTTAACGGCAATATAACCGGGCTTTGGCGCTACACCTGTTGAACAGTTATTACCTGTGTAGGTATAAGCGGTGGCTCTTACTGTCATCTTAGACTTATAATTCACAGGATTACCGTTTGCATCAAGCTCGATAGCTTTAGCAGGTGTCAAAACCGAAACAGACTTTACATCTGCGCTGGTTTTAACAGCCGAAGCGGTAACCTTGGTACCTACCTGCTGTTTTGCATTTACAGCAGCAGTAAGAACTGCTGTGCCTGTAACAGTTTTTTCAACCGATACGCCGTTTATCAGCTTTTCGGTATAGTTTACCTGCTTAACACCCTCTCTACCGACTTTTAATGTCTTTACTTCACCCTTAGGAGAAGTATTTGAGTAAACAGTCTCGGTGGAAAAGGGAATACCCTCTGTATAACTGCCGTTTACATAATCGATATTTGTATAATCGATATAAATAGTCTCCGTTATTTCGGTTTGGAGTGCAGGTTCAATAAAATCAAACTCATCGGTTTCAATGCCTGCTTTTTTTAAAGCATCAGCAACTGTACCGCCATTAAAATCAATCTCAACAGTTTTATCGGCATAAGTAATATATACGGGATAAGTATATGCTATTTCTACCGAAGTGGTTCTACCTACAACTGTAGTAGCTTCTATATTATAGCTGTCTGATTTAAAATTCATACCATTAAGCACAGAAGTTACATTATTATTCAAAGTGCGTATGGTATAGGTATTTTCACCGTCAAAAATATTTACAGTGTAAATGGAGCAGCCAAGTAAAGTACTTACTGCGATGGTAACAGCAATCAAAACTGCTATACATCCCACTCGCATTTGTCTACAAGCAAAAAATTTGCCAAGACAATACTTTATTTTTTCTATCATCCAATAACTCCTTTTAAATATAATTTTCGAGCCGTTGTGTATTGTACACAAAAAAAACAACTATGTCAAAGGACTCAAAATCAACATTTTTGTATCATTTGTCCAAAAAAATTAACTTTTCTAAAAAGTTACAAACCTGTAACCATTCTAAAAAAGGAAAACTTTGCCACTTTTTGACAATTAGGTTGTGCACTCCTACAAATTTCTAACTATGTGGCGGTAAAAAACCCTTAAATGACCTGTTTTTTCACTAAAAGTGGTGGAAAAAAGCCATTTTTTTAAAATAATATACTAAATATCGTGGCTATAATTTTTAAAAAAATCTTTACAAAAAGGTTATACTGTGCTATATTTAATTCGATATATATAGGTTTGACTTACTATACATATATATATTATATGTGTGACTTCTTTGATTAATTCATATATATTATATGCTTAGTTTTTCATTCCGTATATATAAAAAATAATAAGAGGAGAAAAACGGAGGAAGTAATAATGAAACTTTTTTATGATGTTCACGATAAACCGAAATTCGGTCAGCTTATCGTGTTCGCTATCCAACAACTGCTTGCTATTATGGCAGCCACATTAGTAGTACCCGTAATCATTAATTCAAATGCAGGTCTCACAGGCAAAGATGCTATGAGCACCGCTGCCGCACTTTTAGGTGCTGGTGTAGGAACCCTAGTTTACGTACTGTTCACTAAGCACAAAAGCCCTGTTTTCTTAGGCTCATCCTTTGCATTCATCGGCTCGATGACCGCTGCTTTTGCAGGTGCTGCAAGCATTGCAGTAGGTTATTTGGGACTTATTTTGGGAGCTGTTTTTGCAGGTCTTGTTTATATTGTTATCGCTATCATAGTAAAACTTGTAGGCGTTAATTGGATAAATAAGCTTATGCCCGCCGTAGTTATAGGCCCCACAGTTGCAATAATCGGTCTTTCTCTTGCAGGTAATGCTATAGGCGATTTGCAGAAATCCAATACAGAAGGCGGTTCTGTTCTTATTGCAGTTCTTTGCGGTGTAGTAACATTTATTGTAGTAACTATTTGCTCTACTTACGGTAAAAAAACTGCAAAACTTATCCCTTTTATTATAGGCATTCTTTCAGGCTATGCCGTTGCTGCAGTATTTACAGGCATTGGTTATGCTGCTGACATTGATGCCCTCAAGATTTCAAACTTCGAGCCCCTTACAGCCCTTGTGGCTGACGGTATTACCCTCAGCACATTCTTGACCGTTCCTGAATTTACGTTTTTAACAGCTTTCGGCGGTTTTGGTGAGATTAGCGCTACTTATATCGGCACAATAGCTATGGCTTATATTCCTGTGGCATTCGTTGTATTTGCAGAGCACATTGCCGACCACAAGAATATTTCATCTATAATTGAAAAAGATTTGTTAGAAGAGCCTGGTCTTTCCCGTACACTGTTAGGTGACGGCGTAGGTTCTATTGCAGGTGCTTGCTTCGGAGGCTGCCCCAACACTACTTACGGCGAATCTGTAGCCTGCGTTGCTATTACAAGAAATGCCTCTGTAGCAACCATCGTTTCCGCTGCTGTCGGTGCTATCATAATTTCATTCCTGTCACCATTTGTAGCATTCGTTAATTCTATCCCCTCCTGTGTAATGGGCGGCGTTTGTATGGCACTTTACGGCTTTATTGCAGTAAGCGGTCTGAAAATGGTTCAAAAGGTTGATCTTAACGAGAATAAAAACCTATTTGTTGTATCTGCTATCCTTATTGCGGGTATCGGCGGTCTTTCCCTCACATTTGGTAAAATTCAGATTACTTCTATCGCAACTGCGCTTATTCTAGGTATCATAATAAATCTAGTTCTTTCAAAGGCTAAAAATGAGGAAACAACCGAAGAATAGTATTTAATAACACTAAACCCTAAAAAGGCAGTGTCAATTTGACATTGCTTTTTTTAATTCGCCAACATTTTGTGGTTTACTTTACTATTTACCCTGACATTAAGCTTGAATAAGAGTTGTTGCAAGTGTTGCAAATATTCTATAAGCCACCCTAAAAATGTCTGAAAGATAATTGCTTAAGGGTGACTTTATAGTTTAAGTTTGACAAAGCATTTAGCTTATGATATACTGAAACTTGAAATTTTAAGGGGCTTCCCCATCAAAAATCTATAAAATTCCTCAGGAGGAATAAAAATGCTGGATATTAAATTTATATGTGATAACCCTGAGCTCGTAAAGGAAAACATTAAACGCAAGTTTAAGGATGGTAAGTTACCCTTGGTTGACGAGGTTATCGCACTTTATACAGAAAAATGCGCTGCTAACACAAAGGCTAACGACCTTCGTGCTAATAGAAATAAGGTTAGTAAGCAGATAGGTATGCTTATGGGTCAAGGCAAGCGTGAAGAGGCTGAAGAAATGAAGCGTCTTGTAAATGAGCAGGCAGCTGAGCTTAAAGCCTTAGAAGAAAAGGAAGCTGAGCTTTCCAAAAAGGTTTTGGAAATTCAGATGAAGATTCCTAACATTGTGGACGAGAGCGTTCCTGTAGGTAAGGACGACAGCGAAAATGTTGAGGTTAAACAGTTCGGCGAAAAAACTGCTCCCAATTTTGAAATTCCATACCACACCGATATTATGGCAGCCTTTGAGGGTATTGATAAAGAGGCAGCAGGCAAGGTTGCAGGTGAAGGTTTCTATTACCTTATGGGCGATATTGCAAGACTCCATTCTGCTGTACTTTCTTATGCACGTGACTTTATGATTGACAAAGGCTTTACCTATTGTATCCCTCCATTTATGATAAGAAGTAATGTTGTAACAGGTGTTATGAGCTTTGAAGAAATGGATGCTATGATGTATAAAATCGAGGGCGAGGATCTTTATCTTATCGGTACCTCTGAGCACTCGATGATAGGTAAGTTTATTGACACAATAACCCCAGAGGAAAAGCTCCCCTTAACCCTTACAAGCTATTCCCCCTGCTTCCGTAAGGAAAAGGGCGCTCACGGTATTGAGGAGCGCGGTATTTACCGTATACACCAGTTTGAAAAGCAGGAAATGATAGTTATCTGCAAGCCTGAGGAGAGTATGGACTGGTTCCATAAAATGTGGAGCTATTCTGTTGAATTGTTCAGAAGTCTTGATATTCCCGTAAGAACTCTTGAATGCTGCACGGGCGACCTTGCAGACCTTAAGGTAAAATCCTACGATGTTGAGGCTTGGAGTCCCAAACAGCAAAAGTATTTTGAGGTTTGCTCCTGTTCAAACCTCGGTGATGCACAGGCTCGCCGCCTAGGTATAAAAGTTAAGGGTGAGGACGGCAAGAAGTATTTGGCTCACACCCTTAATAACACTGTTGTAGCTCCTCCAAGAATGTTAATTGCATTCCTTGAAAATAACCTAAACTTTGACGGTGAGAAATACAGCATTTCTATCCCCGAAGCATTAAGACCTTATATGGGTGGCAAAACCGTTATTGAAAGTAAATAATATATACATAAATAATCCCGATGGATTTTGAGAATCCATCGGGATTATTTATTAATTTCTAAAATATTTGCATAACTAAATCGTAATCATTAGTTAGAGTGGCTGAATAGCAACCGCTTTCATTTTTAGCCCTTTCTCCAAACCATTTTATTTACAACACCTGTATAGCTTTGAATTAGCTTTACAACCTTTGCTGAAACATTTTCCTCAACATAATCCGGCACAGGTATACCGTAATCGCCGTTTTCGTTTGCAAGAATTGCTGTATCAACCGCTTGCAAAAGGCTATTTTCGTCAATGCCAGCCAAAATAAAACAAGCCTTGTCAAGTGCCTCAGGTCTTTCGGTTGAGGTTCTGATGCAAACCGCAGGGAAAGGCTTTCCAACACTTGTAAAAAACGAGCTTTCCTCAGGCAAGGTGCCGCTATCCGAAACCACCGCAAAAGCATTCATTTGTAGACAGTTGTAATCGTGGAAACCTAAAGGCTCATGCTGAATTACCCTGCTATCAAGCTTAAATCCGCTCTCCTCTAATCTTTTCCTTGAACGGGGGTGGCAGGAATAAAGAATAGGCATATCGTACTTTTCTGCCATTTTGTTTATAGCAGTAAAAAGTGAATTAAAATTCTTTTCGGTATCAATATTTTCCTCTCTGTGAGCAGAAAGAAGAATATATTTACCCTTTGTAAGTCCTAATCTTTCGTGAATATCGGAGGCTTCTATTTTTTCAAAGTTATTATGAAGCACCTCTGCCATAGGAGAGCCTGTTACATAAACACGCTCCTTAGGTAAACCGCATTCGTGAAGATATTTCCTTGCGTGCTCGCTGTAAGCTAAATTAACATCACTTATAATATCTACTATTCGTCTGTTAGTTTCCTCGGGCAAGCATTCATCCTTACAACGGTTCCCTGCCTCCATATGGAAAATCGGAATATGAAGTCGCTTTGCGGCAATAGCAGAAAGGCAAGAGTTAGTATCTCCCAAAATCAGTAAAGCGTCAGGCATTTGCTCTGCCATTAGCTTATAAGACTTTGCAATGATATTGCCTATAGTCTCACCCAAATCAGCACCTACCGCATCAAGATAAAAATCGGGAGCGCGCAAACCCAAATCGTCAAAGAAAACCTGATTTAAGGAATAATCATAATTCTGACCTGTATGAACTAAAATCTGGTCGAAATAAATATCGCACTTTTTTATAACCGCTGAAAGTCTTATAATTTCAGGTCTTGTGCCGATAATTGTCATAAGTCGTAATTTAGCCATTATTGTTATCTCCCTTAAATAATTGGAATTGATTATAAATCTCTCTGCGCTCGTCAGCGCCATGTGCCAGCTTAATCATATTAACCTTGGGTCTTCTGCCTAAAATAATATTTATCACATACCGTACACCTAAAAAAATCCAACCAAACGGATAAATAATAGGGCATTTTTTAAATATTGGGAATTTTTTAGCAGCATCATAATTTTTAACAGATACTAGCTGAGCGAACTTATTTTTTCTGAGTTTTGCATCGCCCCTATGGGCTATCATCTGACTTTCCCAGCCTCGCCCCTTGTTTTTAGAGCCGAAATTGCCACCGTCGAAAATATCCGCCATCAAGCCGTCACATAAAGCATCATCAATATCGCCTATCCAGCTTTTATAAGGCATTTTAAGGTACTTGCAGGCAGTAGCACTAAATATGCAGGCAAATTTCCAAAGACCCGATTTTTTAAAACCGTCTTTAAATTTCTGTTCAAATTCTTCCTCAGAAAAATAGTTGGCAAATACAGCCCAGTCACACAGGTGTCTGAGTCCTATCCCCTCGAAAATTAAGTGATTATATGTATGTAAAAGCATTACTATACCGTGATGCAAAGGGGTTGGCATCATAAAGGTTGTATCACTGATTTTAGTTTCGGTGGAGCTTTCTATTATATCCTTTAAAACCGCTCTTACACCGTCACCCTCACTGCCATCAGGAAGACCGGGGACCGCGTAATGAAGCTCTAAATCCAAGCCATCCTTTACAACTGCAATATGAAAATCGTGATCGTTTACATCTGTCTTGAAGCCAGCTTCTGCAAACTTTTGGCGCGTAAACTCCAAATTCTCATTAGCAACCAAAAAATCTACGTCGCCCATAGCCCTGAGAGTTCTGTTTGGATAATAATATTCCGAAGTGCAACCCTTTAAAATGCAGTAGGGTATATTTATATCCTTCATAAAATTATGAACATAATTATGGTTACCGTTAACCTGCAAATTTTTACTGAAAAAGCTTACAGAATAATTAAACCACTTTTCATTAATGTCACTTGGAATATCAAGATTTTTAGTAGCATCATAAGCCAATGCACAAACCGCCTGCTTTTTGCTTTCTTCAAAAACCTCGTTCCAATCCACATCAGCTTCGATTTCAAAACCCGCATTAAAAAGACTGTTGGCAGTAAGCTTTATTACAGCCAATTCGCTCTTAGTCAATACTATACCTCCTCGAAGAAAGTATCGGGTTTACCTGGGTCAAAGCTTTCATTAGCCCACATAACCGTAACCAAATCTTCGCTGTCGCTCAAATTTATAATATTGTGTGTATATCCCGGTAACATATGCACCGCTTCAATTTTATCTCCGCTAACCTCAAAGCGAAGCACCTTATCACTGCCGATTTTTCTTTGCTCAATAAGTCCTTTACCGCTTACAACAATGAAAAATTCCCATTTGGTGTTGTGCCAATGCTGTCCCTTAGTAATACCCGGCTTTGAAATATTAATACTCACCTGACCGCATTTCTCGGTTTTAAGTAGTTCTGTAAAGGAGCCTCTTGCATCAACATTCATTTTAAGGGGAAATTTTGCTTTACTTTCGGGCAGATAGGATAAATAGGTTGA
>JBGVRU010000045.1:0-14190 GCA_045128715.1 Acutalibacteraceae bacterium
ACATCTGTGCTTGACATTTCGGGCATAGTTATCACCCTCAACATATTTCTTAATTGGCTTAATAAGATTGTCACCCTCATTAGAAACGCCACCGCCGATGCAAATTATTTCAGGCTGGAAAATATTAATATTGTTAGCAATACCCACAGCAATATAATAGATATACTTATCTACTACCTGATTACCTGCCTCGTCTCCCTGACGCATAGCTTCAAAAGCGGTTCTACCGTTTACGGCATTAATATCGTTGTTACACATTTCCCACATAATACTCTTAGGGAATTTAATCATCGCCTGCTTTGTCTGACGGATAAGCGCAGTAGCAGAAGCATAAGCCTCCCAGCAGCCCTGACGTCCGCAACCGCACATCTCACCGTCCATAGCAATAACGCTATGACCTAATTCTGCGCCTGCATAGTTAGAGCCCGAATAAAGCTTACCGTCAATAATAATTCCACCGCCTACACCCGTACCTAAGGTTATCATTACAAAATTATTTGTTCCCTTACCTGCACCCGCAATAAACTCACCGTATGCCGCAGAATTAGCATCATTTTCAAGATAAAAATCAATACCTGTACGCTCTTTAAGCATTGAAGCCATCGGCAAATTTAAAAAGCCTAAATTATTTGCAAAGCAAACAACTCCGTTATGTGGGTCAATAGCACCGGGAGAACCAACACCCGCAGCTTCTATATCTTCTTTTGTAAGACCTGCATTAGCAATAGCTTCTAAAGCTACAGTCGCCATATCGTCCACTATTTCATCTGCGGGACGGGGGCAATCTGTTTTTCTTTTAGCAGTTGCGATAATTTTATAATTTTCGTCAACAACACCCGCTACAATATTTGTACCACCTAAATCAATTCCTAACTTGTACATTTTTAAAAACTCCTTATCTTTTACTGTATTAAAAAGGATTAACAGGTGTATTATCTGAATCCTTAACGGCCTCATCATCGGTCATACCAAGACGTTTTAAGAGGTCTTCAGCTGCATTATAACCAAGCTTTTTCTGACGGCTGTTCATAGCCGCAACCTCAATAATAACCGCCAAATTTCGTCCAGGCTTTACAGGGATAGTAAGAGACGGTATTTTAAGCTCCAAAATTTCAGTAGTCTGGTTTTCAAGACCCATTCTGTCATAAACCTTATTCATATCCCATTGTTCAAGATTTATTACAAGATCTATTTTTTCTGTCAGCTTAACAGAGCCTGCGCCGAAAATACGGCTCGCATTTATTATTCCTATTCCGCGAAGTTCTATAAAATGTCTTATATTATCAGGCGCTGTACCTACAAGGGATTTGCTTGAAACACGTCTTATTTCCACCGCATCGTCAGCTATAAGGCGATGTCCCCTTTTAACAAGCTCAATAGCGGTTTCGCTTTTACCTACACCGCTTTCACCCAAAAGCAGTATACCCTCACCGTAAACCTCAACTAAAACACCGTGACGTGTAACACGGGGAGCCAAGTGCAGATTTAGAAAAGCTATCAGCGCAGAAGTAAAATCGGAAGTGGACTCACCCGAACGAAGCAAGGGTACCTCAAATTCCTTTGCAATTTCTATATAAGCATCGCTTATTTGCAAATCACGGCAAATTACTACCGCTACAGGCTTACGCGAAAAAAAATCACGCAAACGCTTGGTTGCTTTTTCTTCTGTAAAGCGTTCTAAAAAACTTTCTTCGCTTTTTCCTATTATCTGTATACGCTTTTCATCAAAAAACTCGAAATAACCTGCCATTTGAAGCCCTGGACGGTTAACCTCAGCAGAAGAAATCATAATCTCATCGGCAGATTTTGGAATATTTAATATTTCAAGTGAAAATTCATTAATAATTCTGCTTAAACCTACACTATAATTAGTACGCAACTAATTACCCCCCTTAAAAGATATAAACTTACACAATAGATTATAATATAAACCTTAAGAAAAATCAAAGCTTTTTAACGTTTTTTATAGTAAATTCCAAGTTTTTTCTTGATAATATGTAATAAAGGATATATAATTATATAAAAATTAAAGATTAAAGGAAGTATTTTTCAATGAAGCTTGGTATGGTAGGTCTTCCCAACGTGGGAAAATCGACTCTTTTTAATGCAATAACAAATGCAGGCGCTCAGTCAGCCAACTACCCGTTCTGCACAATTGAACCCAATGTAGGTATGGTTAGTGTCCCCGACGAACGACTCGAAAAATTAGCAGAAATTTATAATCCTGATAAATTTACCCCAGCTGTTATTGAATTTGTTGATATAGCAGGTCTTGTTAAAGGCGCTTCTAAGGGCGAGGGTCTCGGCAATAAATTCCTCAGCAATATACGTGAGGTTGATGCTATCGTTCACGTTGTGCGTTGCTTTGAGAGTGATGATATTATCCACGTTGAAGGCTCTGTTGACCCCGAACGTGATATTGAAACAATTAATTTAGAGCTTATATTCTCTGATATTGAAATGGCACAGCGCCGTTTAGATAAAGCTTCCAAGGCGCTTAAGGGCGATAAAAAGCTTCAAGGTGAAGTGGACTTTTTAAAAAGACTTATCGAACATCTTGAAAAAGGTCTGCCTGCGCGTTCGATTCAAATAAATGATGAAACTGAGCAGGATGTAATAAATACTACTGCCCTGCTTTCTGCAAAGCCTGTTATTTATGCTTGTAATATGAGTGAGGATGATTTTTCCTCAGGCATAGAAGATAATGTGAATTACAATAAGGTTAAAGAAATAGCAGATCGTGAGAAAGCTGAAATACTGCCTATCTGCGCTGCTTTAGAGGCAGAAATTTCGGGACTCAGCGATGAAGAAAAGATAATGTTCTTAGAAGAACTCAGCCTCGAACGTTCGGGACTTGACCGTATGATTCAGAAATGCTATTCACTGTTAGGTCTTATTTCTTACTTGACAGCCGGCAAGCCCGAAGTAAGAGCTTGGACTATCACAAACGGTACAAAAGCTCCTCAGGCGGCAGGTAAAATCCACTCCGACTTTGAGCGTGGCTTTATCCGAGCAGAGGTTATTGCTTACAAAGACTTTATGGAGTGCGGTGGTAATATGGTTGCCGCTAAGGAAAAGGGCCTTGTAAGGAGTGAAGGTAAGGAATACATTATGAATGACGGAGATATTGTTCTCTTCCGCTTTAACGTATAATTGAAGCAAAATCCACCAAAAATATTTCAGGGTGGATTTATGAAGAAAAATAAAGACAGATTTATACTATTTTCCGTGGGTGCCGTAGGCTACGGCTTACTTGAAATACTTTGGCGAGGCTATACCCATTGGTCAATGCTGACCGCCGGTGGGCTATGTTTCTTATTCTTTGCAAAATTACAGGAAAAAATGAAAAATGCAGGACTTTTTATAAAAGGAATTATCGGCGGAGCATTTATTACCTTTATTGAGCTGTTTTTTGGAATAATATTTAATATTATATTAAGGAAGAATGTTTGGGATTACAGCAAACTGCCTTTAAATTTAGGGGGACAGATTTGCGCATTATACTCATTTATATGGGTTGTTATAAGTATTATTTGTATTCCCTTTGCAGGCTTTGTAAATCGAAAATTAAAAGCCGTTAAATAAGATTAAAAAGGTGTGTAACAATGGACTTTTTACACAGAACATGGGCAGAAATTGATATTAATGCCCTTGTACATAATTTCAAAACCATTAAAAAGATGACGCCTGACACTAAGCTAATGGCAGTAGTCAAAGCTAATGCTTACGGTCACAGCGTCAGTGATATTGCTCCCGTTTTGGAATCGGAGGGTGCTGATTATTTCGCGGTTTCTAATATTGACGAGGCTTTACAGCTACGTGAAATTGGTATCGAAAAGCCGATTTTAATTTTAGGTTACACCCCTGTTGAGTGTGTTAAAGAGCTTTATAACAACAATATTTCACAGTGTGTTTATTCTGTTGAATACGCAACTGCTCTGGCAAAAGAAGCTGAAAAAAACGGTGTCAAAATTAATATACATATAAAGCTTGATACCGGAATGTCCCGTTTGGGTTTTGACTGCCGAAACGATAAGCTTTTCGGTATTGAAGCTGCTATTTCTGCCGCCAAATCCGAATACTTTAGGTTTGAAGGTTTGTTTACACATTTTTCAGTTTCTGACCGCACAAAAGCTACTGAAGACGGTTTTACTGATTCGCAGTTTAATAGATTCGCAAATGCAGTTGTAGCCTTTAAAAATTCGGGTCTTTATCCAGAAATTTGCCATTGCTGTAATTCGGCAGCACTTATTCTCGACAGCGAAAAACACCTTAATATGTGCAGACCGGGTATTATCCTTTATGGTCTTTCCCCCTCGAATACACCTGAGCTTAAATGTGACCTTACCCCAGTAATGACCTTAAAATCGGTAGTTTCTATGGTTAAGGAAATCACAAAGGGAGATGCTGTCAGCTACGGCAAAACATTTATAGCAGAAAAGAACTTGAAAATAGCCACAGTTGCCGCAGGCTATGCCGACGGTTACCCAAGACTTCTTTCAAATAAGGCTTTTGTTATAATAAACGGCAAAAAAGCTCCCGTTTTAGGTAGAGTTTGTATGGATCAGATGTCTGTAGATGTTACAGATATACCTGAAGTAAAAATGGGTGATGAAGTAATCCTATTTGGTAAAGAATTATCAGTTGATATTTTGGCAGAGCTTAGCAACACAATAAATTACGAAATCGTATGTGGAATTTCACCGAGAGTACCAAGGATTATAAAAAAATGAAAAAGTATATTTTAGCCTTAGACGAGGGCACCACAAGTGCAAGAGCAATACTGTTTGACAAGGGTGGTAACCCTGTATCTGTAAGCCAGCACGAATTTACGCAAATTTATCCTAAAGAGGGTTATGTAGAGCACGATCCCTTAGAGCTTTTTTCTACTCAGTATTCCGCTTTAACAGAGGCCATTTCTAAAATAGGTGCCAGCGCATCCGAAATCGCAGCAGTAGGCATCACGAATCAGCGTGAAACTACTATCATTTGGGAGAAGGCTACAGGAAAACCCGTTTGTAATGCTATTGTGTGGCAATGCAGAAGAACTAGCGACATTTGCGAACAGCTAAAAAATGACGGCTATGAAGACTATATAAAGCAGACTACGGGTCTTCCTACCGATGCCTATTTCAGCGGTACAAAAATCAAATGGATACTCCAAAATGTAGCAGGTGCTAAGGAAAAAGCGCTAAACGGTGAGCTTTTATTCGGCACTGTGGATACTTGGCTTATCTGGAAGCTTTCTAACGGTAAAATCCACGTTACAGATTATACCAACGCTTCAAGAACTATGCTTTTTGATATTCATAACCTCTGTTGGGACAAAAAGCTATTGGATATTTTAGGTATACCCGAAATTATGCTCCCTGAGGTTAAATCAAGCAGTGAAATATACGGTGACATCAGTATTTTAGGTGAAAATATACCTGTTTCGGGTATTGCAGGCGACCAGCAGGCCGCCCTTTTCGGTCAACGCTGCTTTAATGCAGGTGATATTAAAAACACCTACGGAACAGGCTGTTTTCTGCTAATGAATACAGGTAATAAAGCGTACACCAGTAAAAACGGCTTGCTTACTACTATAGGCGCTTTCAGCAAAACCGAAGATCCTCAATATGTTTTAGAGGGCAGTGTTTTTGTCGGCGGCGCGGTTATTCAATGGCTAAGAGACGAGTTGGGTCTTATAAAGAAATCGGCGGACAGTGAAAAATATGCCACAGAAGTCGAAAGCAGTGGCGGTGTTTATATTGTTCCCGCTTTTGCAGGGCTAGGTGCCCCCTATTGGGATATGTATGCCAAAGGCACTATAACAGGTCTTACACGCGGTAGCAATAAAAAGCATATCATAAGAGCTGCTTTAGAATCTATTGCATATCAAACAAACGACCTTATAACAGCTATGAAAGCCGATAGTGGCATCAATATAGGCTCTATCCGCGCCGACGGTGGAGCTACTGCTAACAACTTCTTAATGCAGTTTCAGGCTGATATTTCAGATACCAAAATAATCCGTCCTAAGTATCAGGAAGCCACCGCTTTGGGAGCTGCCTTCTTAGCAGGTCTTGCTGTAGGATTTTGGAAAGACAAGACTGAATTACTGAGCATTCCCACTACCGCTACCGAATTTTCACCAACTATCACTGAGCTTAAACGCAGCGAGTTTTTAAACGGCTGGGCAAATGCCGTTAATAAAACCTTTTCGGGAGAGTGAGCATATGTCTTTTGAAATTAAGGAAATGACCGTAAGCAGCACCGATAATATCCATACCCTTATAGGAAGAATTTATATTCCCGAATGCGAGGTTAAAGGTCTTATTCATATTGTTCACGGTATGACCGAATACATTGAAAGATATGACTCCTTAATGTCCTCTTTAGCAGAAAACGGATATGTTGCTTTTGGGTTTGACAATTTAGGTCACGGTAAAACCGCCAAGGACGACAGCGAGCTGGGGTTTATTGCTAATAAGAACGGTTGGAAATACCTTGTTAACGATGTAGAAGCTTTTTCTCTTGCAGTAAAACGTATTTACCCTGACAAGCCGATTTATTTAATGGGCCATTCTATGGGTTCATTTATTGCACGCTTGGCGGCAGTAAGCTTTAATCAGCTTTACGATAAGCTGATAATCTGCGGTACAGGCGGCAGAAATCCTTTTTCAGGTGCAGGGCTAATATTTATTGATATTTTAAAGGCTCTGAAAGGCGGAAAATACATATCAAATACCGTAATCAATATGGCTTTCGGATCATATAACAAAAGATTTGATGACAGCTCCAAATATAATTGGCTTACAAAGGATAAAACAATTATTGAAAAATATGAAGCTGATAAATTCTGTACTTTTTCTTTTACCGTTTCTGCTATGCACGACCTTGTAACACTTAACAATGTATGTAATAAAAAGAAATGGTACAGTGAAATTTCCAAAACTATGCCTATTCTCTTAATTTCGGGTGAAGAGGACCCAGTGGGTAATTACGGAAAAGGTGTCAAACAGGTTTATAACGACCTTTTAAAAAGCGGTGCTAAAGCAAAACTAAAGCTCTACCCAAATTGTCGCCACGAAATACTTAATGACACCTGCAAAGCAGAGGTTATAAGTGATATTCTTAATTTCATAAAAAAATAAAATCAGTATTTTAAAAGCTGCCTCGCAATATGCTGAGGCAGCTTTTGCTGTATATCTGTTTAGCGCCGCTAAACATTAGTTAATTTCGCTCTCAATAAGCATTAATCTGTTATATTTTGCTACTCTGTCTGTTCTGCAAGGTGCTCCCGTTTTTATCTGCCCCGCGTTTACTGCTACCGCCAAATCAGCAATGGTTGTATCCTCTGTTTCACCCGAGCGATGAGATACAACAACCGAATATCCATTTGAGCGTGCAAGTTCAATAACATCGAGCGTTTCGGTTAAAGTGCCTATCTGATTTGGCTTAATAAGAATTGCATTGCCTGCACCCTCCGCAATACCCTTTTTAAGTCTTGCAGTATTGGTTACAAATAAATCGTCACCCACAAGCTGAAGCTTATCGCCTAATACGGTTGTTAGTTGTCTCCAACCGTTCCAGTCCTCTTCGGCAACACCATCTTCAATAGAAATTATCGGATATTTTTCTATTAATGATACGTAATATTTTATTAGCTCCTCGGAAGTCATTTTTATATTTCGCTTAGGCAGTAGATATTGACCGTTCTTATACCACTCGCTTGAGGCTACATCTAAACCAATTTTAATTTCATCAGTAGTATATCCTGCACGGGTTATGGCCTCTGCTATAAGCTCTATTGCTTCCTCATCAGAGCTAAGGTCAGGCGCGAAGCCGCCCTCATCACCAACGCCTGTTGCTTTTCCCCTCTCTTTTAAGATTTTGCCTAGGGTGTGATAAATTTCACTGCATTTACGCAAAGCCTCTGCAAAACAGTAGCTATTTACGGGGATTATCATAAATTCCTGAATATCAATATTATTTGCCGCATGAGCGCCGCCGTTTAATATATTCATCATAGGACGTGGCATTTTTACACCGTTTATGCCGCCTAAATACTTATACAGCGGCAAGCAGTGGGAAGCCGCAGTAGCCCTTGCAACCGCCAAAGATACCGCAAGTATGGCATTTGCACCCAGTCTCGACTTATTTTCAGTACTGTCAAGCTCAATTAAAATTTTATCGATTTTGCGTTGATTAAGCGTATTCAGAGCTATAAGCTTAGGAGCAATTTCGTTATTTATACCATCTACAGCCGTAAGCACACCCTTACCACAATAACGGTTGTTGTCACCGTCGCGCTTTTCGTGTGCTTCAAATTCGCCTGTAGATGCACCCGAAGGAGCCATTGCCAGACCTACACTTCCGTCACTTAATGTAACCCTTGCTCCTACTGTAGGATTACTTCTTGAATCCATAAATTCAAAGCCTTCAACCTTAACAATTTTCTTTTCAGTCATATTTTTTACCTCCTTTATTATTATTACCAATTTTTAACCGTTATTTACTTACTCCTTTAAAAAATACTTACTCTTTTGCTTACCTGTATAAAATGCCTTAATAAATAATTTTCTAAATTCCAATTTATTTTTAAGAATTAATATTTTTCTTAAATTTACTATTTCATTTAGAGAAATTATGTGGTATAATTCATTATGTATAATTATGTGATAGATAGAGTTGAAAATAATGGAAAACAATAGAGAACAAACAGGAAGTATAATTTGCGGAAGAAACCCCGTTTTAGAAGCTGTGCGCTCTGGCAGAGAGATTGACCGTTTGCTAGTTGCACACGGTGTGAGCGGGGGCAGTGTTACCGCAATTATTGCAAAATGCAAAGCTAAAGGCATTTTAATAAAGGAAATTAGTCCCCAAAAATTAGATTATTACTGCGGCGGTGCAAATCATCAAGGTGTTGCCGTTATGATAGCTTCACAGGAATATTCTACCCCCGAAGAAATTTTAGAATTAGCAAAAGAGCGTAACGAAAAGCCTTTCATTATTATTTGCGATGAAATTGAGGACCCTCATAACTTAGGCGCTATTATAAGAAGTGCCGAAGCCTGCGGTGCTCACGGTATAATTATCCCCAAAAGAAGAAGCGCTTCCCTTAATGCAACGGTTGCAAAATCCGCAAGCGGTGCGCTTGAATATATGAAGGTAGCAAGGGTTACAAATATTGCAAACACAATTGATTATTTAAAGGAAAACGGCATTTGGGTATTCGGTGCGGATATGGATGGTGACGATTACACAAAGGTTGATTTTGATACACCCTGTGCATTGGTTATCGGTAACGAGGGTAGCGGAATAGGTACGCTTACCGCAAAGAAATGTGACGGAATTATAAGTCTTCCAATGTGCGGTAAGATAAATTCCCTTAACGCTTCGGTTGCGGCAGGTGTGCTTATGTATGAAGTAGTCCGCAAAAGGAGGCCCCAATGAAGCTTTTCAATAGAAACAAAAAAGACGAGCCTTTAGAGTCTTACAATATAATATTTGAAGACACTGTCCCAACCTCAAACTCCGCGCATTCACCTGATGCGCTTACATCTGAGGAAATTATTGGGTTTGGTCATAATGATAATGCTGTAATTAACAATGAATCTACAGGTGCTTTACAGGCACTTAAAAACAGATTAGCATCTGTTTCATTAAAGAATGCGTTTCCTGAGGATGACCAAAAGCCTACCGCTAAAACTAAAGCTGAACCTGAAATTACTGAAAGAGTTAATTCCAAGTCAGAAATAAAGCCCGAGCCCAAAATTAAACAGGAGCTTCAAAAAAGTTCCTCACTTTTAGATAAATGTATGCCATACATAGTTGATGAGGACGGCGGTGAGGATGCGCTTAATACTGAGCCATTATATAAGCTGCAAAGCGTTGCAGATATTTTAAAATCCGACAGTGAAAAATTTATTAAAAAATTATCCCAAAACTATGATATTTCTTTTGAGGCTTTGGGCAAAACTGCCCATGAGAATGTAATAGCAGAAGAAAAAGACACTATAGAAACAAAACCAAATGAAAAAGAAATTTTTGACGAAAAAATTACAATTACACAAAAAAGTGCAAGCGAGCCTTCAAAAATCATATCCGATATAGATTGCATAGGTATCCCGGAGGTTAAAAAGCCAACCATAACATTTGAATCAGACACTACCGTTACATTTACACCTGTGAGCTCAGGAGATGCTTCGAATTCTCATATAAAGGTTTCTACTTACACAAGGTCTATTGACCTTACAAATGAACTGGTTCCGCTACCCGAAAGCGTTACTGAAGCAAGCGACAACGAAATCCATTTAGAGCAAAACGATTTTGAAGATTTTGTACCGCAAACCGAATACACCTCGGCAAATGATATTAAAAAACTCAGAAGAAAGTTTGCTATAAGTAAACGTAACACATTTTTAGTAACAGTTTTTTCTTTCTTTATAACTGCCCTGTTAGCCTTTGGCAAGCTCCCGTTTATGTCAAATATTATACTCAGCCATACTTTTGTAAGTATGATAATTTGTACTTTGCTTACAGGTATAACAGTACTTTTAAATGCAGATATGTTTTTATCCTTTTCAAAGATTTTAAGTCGAAAGGGTCTGCCCGATATATCTGCCGCACTTTCAAGTATTTCTACAATTATTTACGCTGTAATGGGCATTATAAAAGAAGAAATTGTGATTGATATTTTGTTGCTTTTAGGATTTATTCTATCTTTCAGAAGTCTTAGTAGGTTCTTTAAAGCTTCATATATGCTCAGCAATTTCAGACAGATAAGTACATCTGCTAAAAAGAAAGCTGTAAAGCTTATTAATGATCCTGCTATTACTTTTTCTATGGCTAAAAATGCCATTGAGGGTGATGTGCTTATAGCAGCAGCTCAAAAAACTGATAATCTTTCAGATTTTATGAAATACTCTACCTATGGCTCATTTTTAGGCGGTCATATACCTATTATCACCGTTTTATCAATTATAATTTCGGTAATTTCGGGATTTGCAGGTTCTGCTTATTTTGACGGTGCGTTTTACGGAATATATGCTGCTACTGCAGTCCAACTACTGACAACCTTACCATCGGTTTTTCTAATTGATACACTCCCTCTTTACAGAGCTTCTAAAAAGCTCAATAAAATGGGTGCGATGATAATGGGCAAAATCGGTGCTGAGCATTTGGAAACGGCAAATGCAGTGGTTCTAAGCTCCAACGATCTTTTCCCGAATGGCACTGTTACACTTCACCAGATGAAGGTATTATCTGAAAACTCCCTAGACGATACCCTTGTTAGAGCTGCTTCGTTAACAGAATATATGGGAAGCACCTTGGCTCCCATTTTTAAACAAATTGCTAACACAGGTAATTTTGATGTTTTACCTGATACCGACACTGTAAAATATGAAGACAGAATGGGTATTTCGGGTTGGGTTGATAACCGATTGTTATTTATCGGCAACCGTACCCTTATGGAGGCACACGGAATTGAAGTACCAAGCCTTGAAGTTGACCGCAAGATTTTGCGTCAGGGTTACTTCCCCGTTTATGTTGCTACAAGGGAAAAAGCATGTGCACTGCTCATAATTCAGTACCGTGTTGATCCGAAAATCGCACACGAGCTGAGAACTCTTACAAAAATCGGTGTTACATTGCTTATCAATAACACCGACCCCAACCTTTCCGAGCTTATGATATGTGATTATTTGGGTCTCTACGATGATTCGGTAAAGGTTATGTCAGCAGCAGGCTGTCATATATATAAAAACACCGTTTCACCAACTACCGTTACCTCGGCACCTGCGGCATACAAGGGTAGCTCTTTAGCACTTGCTGTAATAATGAATTGTGCTACAAAAATAAAGCGTTCAAATACCATACTCACTGTCCTATACATTATAAGCGCCGTGTTGGGCGCAATGGTATTTGCCTATTCTTCTTTCGGGGGTTCTGGTTCACTACTAAGTGATACTGCACTTCTCGTTTACGGATTAGTTACAACCTTTATTTCATATTTTATATATTTAACTGAACGACCTTAGGAGGAATAAACTATGTCAGAAAACAAAAAGTTTTACATCACCACCGCTATTGCGTACACTTCACGCAAGCCTCACATAGGCAATGCCTATGATATAGTACTTGCAGATATGATCGCCCGCTACAAAAAAATGATGGGCTTTGATGTGTTTCTGATGACAGGCTCTGACGAGCACGGACAGAAAATCGAGGAATATGCAAAGGCTGCAGGTATTACCCCTAAGGAATATGTTGATAATATTTCCGGGGAAATAAAGCATGTGTGGGACAGTCTCAACACAAGCTATGATAAATTTATCCGCACTACCGACGATTATCATGAAAAAACCGTTCAAAAAATATTCAAAAAGCTTTATGAACAAGGTGATATTTACAAGGGGCATTACGAGGGTAAATACTGTGTTCCTTGCGAATCTTTCTTTACTTCCTCACAGCTTGTTGACGGTAAGTGTCCCGATTGCGGACGCGAGGTTATAGACTCTAAGGAAGAAGCGTACTTTTTAAAGCTTAGCAAATATCAGGATAAGCTTCTCGAATACTATGAGCAAAATCCTGACTTTATTAAGCCAGACTCACGCAAAAACGAAATGATAAACAACTTCTTAAAGCCAGGTCTTTCAGACCTTTGTGTTTCACGCACCTCTTTTAAATGGGGTATCCCTGTTACCTTCGATGATAACCATGTTATCTATGTTTGGATAGACGCTCTTTCTAACTATATTACAGGCGTAGGCTATGACCCCGATGGCAGCAGCGAGCAATTCGATAAGCTCTGGCCTTCTGATTTGCACGTTATAGGTAAAGATATTGTACGTTTCCATACAATTTATTGGCCTATAATTCTTATGGCTTTAGGTCTTCCTTTGCCTAAGCAGGTTTTGGGTCACCCTTGGGTGCTTGTTGGCGAAGATAAAATGTCCAAATCAAAGGGCAATGTTATCTATGCTGACGAGTTAGCACACCGCTTCGGTATTGATGCTGTGCGTTATTATCTGCTTTCTGAAATTCCCTTTACTCAGGACGGTACAATAACCTATGAAAGCTTTATAACAAAATTTAATGCCGACCTCGCAAACACCTTGGGTAACCTTGTAAACCGCTCTATTGCTATGACCAACAAGTATTTTGGCGGTAAAGTAACTAAGGGGGCTGTAACCGAGGAATGTGATAAAGAGCTTTTGGCTACTGCTGAAGAAACAATTGCAAATTACCACAAATATATGGATATATACCACAACGCCGACGCTTGTGAAGCTATAATGAATCTTGCAAAACGTTGTAATAAGTATATTGACGAAACCACACCTTGGACACTTGCTAAGGACGAAGCTAACAGCGAGCGTCTTTCTGCTGTTCTTTACAATTTACTTGAATGTATCCGCCTTTTAGGCATTATGCTCTCCCCCATTATTCCCGACAGCTGTGACAGCATTAAGGCTCAGCTTTGCTGTGATAATACCGAGCTTAAATTCGGCGCTGTTACCGAATATTCCGTAGGAGAGGCTACTCCCCTCTTTGCAAGACTTGATACCGCTAAGATTTTAGAGGAAATCGCCGCCGAGCAAGAAGCCGCCAAAAAAGCTGCTGTTCCCGAAAATGTTGCAACTATGCCCGAAATCACAATCGACGATTTTGCAAAGGTCGAGCTTACAGCCGCTAAAATCACAGCTTGCGAGCCTGTTCCTAAAGCTAAAAAGCTTTTAAAGCTCACATTAGATGATGGCAGCGGTAAAGACCGCACAGTAGCATCGGGTATCGCCAAGTGGTATAAGCCAGAGGATCTTATCGGGCATACCGTAATTTTGGTTTCAAACCTTAAGCCAGCAAAGCTTTGTGGTGTTGAATCAGCAGGTATGATTTTAGCCGCCGACTGTGCTGAGGATGATGTTAAGGTACTGTTTATTGACAATGTTCCTGCAGGCAGCAAAATAAGATGATAGAATATATAAACGAAACTCCGGTTAAAGAGCCGCTTATATTTGATACACATGCCCACTATGACGACAGCCGTTTTGATGAGGATAGAGATATTTTATTTGATAGTCTGAATCAAAACGGTGTTGGCGGTATTATCACCTGTGGCTGTGATTTGAATTCCTCAAAAAAAGCCATAAAAATGGCAGAGGAACATAGCTTTGTTTATGCGGCAGTCGGTATGCATCCAGG
>JBGVRU010000046.1:0-9184 GCA_045128715.1 Acutalibacteraceae bacterium
TAATATAATCATTTATGGCATTGCGGTCAGCCTCAGTGATATGATAAGCCTCGGGTATTTCTATCGTGTTTCCGTTATAAACAAGACCGCTGTTATTTTCAGAAGTATAGCTTTCGTCATACTCCACATCGCTTATAACTCTACCGTCACTAAGCTCTATAATACGGTCGGCATAGCTTTCGGCAAATTCACGGTCGTGAGACACAACAATTACAAGCTTATTTTTTGAAAGCTTTTTAAGGGTATCAAAAATTTGCTTACCGGTATTAGAATCAAGCGCACCTGTAGGCTCATCCGCCATAATAATTTGCGGATTTTTAACAAGCGCACGGGCTATTGCAACCCTCTGCTTCTGCCCTCCCGAAAGTTCATTAGGCTTTCTATTGCCGTAACCCTCAAGGTCAACCTCTTTTAAAATTTCATTAACCTCGTCATCCTTAGCCTTGCGGTTTTGTAGCTCAATAGCAAGAGCAATGTTCGCGCCAACGGTAAAATCATCAAGTACATTGTATTCCTGGAAAATAAATCCCACATAAGTATTACGGTAGGAGTCAAAATGCTTTTGTTTGAAGTCTTTGGAGGATACTCCCTTAATTACAATTTCACCATTATCGTATTTATCAAGTCCGCCCAAAACATTTAAAAGGGTTGATTTACCGCTACCGGATTTTCCGAGTAAAAACACCATTCCCTTTTCGGGGAACTTTAAGCTCACCTTATCGAGTGCTGTTACAGGTACACCCTTTTTAGGCTTATAAATCTTGACTAAAGCTTTGGTTTCTAACATAAAATCAGCTCCATTCATTTGCTTCTTTCTTTAATTATAAAATTATATACTACCCATCCTATGCCACTGATTAAAACAGTTGAGGCAAAAACTATAATTGCGGTTTTATATTTTTCCACTCCTAATGCACTTCCTCCTATAGTTGAAGTTATAATCGATGGTAATCTTGCGAATGTTGCCAATAAAACAAAATTAGATATTTTCACATCTGTAAGACCTGCAAAATAGGTTATTAAATCCTTAGGTGTACCTGGGAGGAAGAAAACCAAAAACATAAGTAAATCTCGTTTTTTAGATTTTTGTAATATTTTTAAGCTTCTTATTTTTTCTAAAGAGAAGAATACCTCAACTAGCCTTATACCGAACCTTTTCACAAGTGTGAAAACTATAAAACTTCCTAATGCTATACCTATAACACAAAGTATGGTCCCCTTAATTGCTCCAAAGGCATAGCCAGCGCCGATTTCCAACGGCTCACCCGGAACCAAGGCAATCACTACCTGAAATACGGTCATACCTATAAAGGCAATTTCACCCCAGATGCCGTGAGATTTTACCCAAATTCTAAAAGCTTCGGGGCTTGACACAAACTCAATCATCGGTCTGCCTATAAACCAGCCCACAACACCGCAAAAAATTAAAAATAAAATAAATACAGCGCTCGCAATTATTTTCTTTTGCTTTTCACTTAAAGCTTCCGCTTTTCTTATATTACTCATCTAATTTCTCTTTTACATCCTCTTTTAAAGTTTCCCAGGCATCCTCGTTCTCAACATAATATTTGGGACAAATTTTACCTGTAATATCATAATGCCTTATAATATCATTTTCGTCAAGAGAAAAATTTTCACAAAGATAAGCTATTAGCTTTATAACCGATTCATAGGTTTTATCGTTATATTTACCGCTATCGTCAGGGTGACAGACCTCAATAGAAATTGTATCCCTATTTCTTTCGTTACTCGCCGCCGATTTTTCATAAATCGGCACACATTGAATAATCTCCCCGTTAAGTCCTACTATAAAGTGTGAGCTAACGGTAGTATCAGCCTTGTCAAAATAATCCCTGTTGTTTTGAGCAGCAGTGTTGGGATTGCCCACATAATGAATAACTATATTTTTTATATCCTTAAGATTAATTCCCGTTCGGGCGGTGGTGTGCTTGTGAATGAGCTGTACATCTACCCACTCAGGCATTTGAAGCTCCTTAGCCTTTAATACCCTTTCAGAAACATTCTTTCCAAAGGGAGAGGGCACAAAGCCGTCATCATAAGACTCGGGGTTAAAAAGTCTGTAAACAAGCACGCCTGTGCCCACTACCAACAAAACAGAAACGACGGTAATCCCACACAGAAATAATCTTCTTATAGCAATTCTTCGCCGTCTTAAACGCCGTCTTTCTATTACGGCAGACCTTGAATAGTATCTGTTATCCTGCATTTTAAACACCAATTAATTAATAATATCAAACATTACGCTTGCCTTGAATAAATCGCCGTCAACATTAAGCTCCATTACACCTCCCTGCAGCTCGGCAAGGCTTTTAGCAATTGAAAGACCCAAGCCGCTACCCTCGGTATTACGGGACTTATCTCCACGTACAAAGCGTTCCATAAGCTCATCTGCAGATACATTGAGCTGATTTTCAGAAATATTGCGGAAGCTTATTACCGCTCTGCCCTGTTCATTTTTAACATCAATGTATACACGTGTTCCGTAAAGCGCGTATTTGCATATATTTCCCATAAGGTTATCAAAAATGCGCCAAAGATGTCTGCCGTCAGCCATAATTCTCAAGGGCTGTTCGGGAGTGTTAACAACAGGGGTAAGTCCCCTTTTATTAAGCTTATCCTCAAATTCTCCGAGAGTCTGGGTAAGGAGCACCGTAACATCACAGGGCATAAGCTCCACACTAAGGCTTCCCGAAGAAGCCTTAGAAGCCTCTACCAAATCCTCTACAAGCTTTTTAAGTCTGCCTGACTGCCTATCCAAAACCTCGATATACTGACTTGCGGTTTCGTTTTCTATCTTTTCTTTTTTAATAAGGTCAACATAATTTATTATTGATGTTAGCGGGGTTTTAATATCGTGTGAAACATTTGTGATAAGCTCGGTTTTAAAACGTTCGCTTCGCATTTTTTCATTTACAGCCGTTTGAAGCCCCTCATTAATATTATTAAGGCTTTCAGCAAAAGCTTTAAAATCGCCGAACATAAACTTAGTGTCTATCTTATACTGCAAATCACCCTTAGCAATTCTTTCGCCGCCTGATTTAATTTTTTGCATTATAATTGCGAAATAAAGTATTACAAGTATAACGGCTGTAACTGCTACAAACATCACAAAAACGAAAAATTCGTGAGCATCATATAGATTATTAACAACCGCCACAGTAAAAATCAATGAGGCTACAACTATTGCTAAAATAATAATCCAGCTTTTCTTTAAAAGCGATGAATTTGAATAAACAAATTTTATCCAACAAAACAGCTTTTTAATTTTCTTTATAATAAAGCTTAAAATATAATACAAAACATTGTTTTTAATAAGTGTTCGGGTTTTAATACGGGTTGCAAAGCTCATTGTATAACCCAAAGCTACAAAATAATCCACCGTTAATATCGGTAATAAGATTAATATATCTGTGAAAAAATCACCCGGTATTTCATAAGCTATCTGAATACTGAAAAAGGCAATAACCACTACCATAGCAGTTAGTAAATCAAAGGGTAGCTTATCAAGATGATTGCATTTGATCTCCCCGCCCTGCTTGTGACCTGCCGCACAGTAAAGGAAGCAAAGAAGATAGATAAACACCGCCAAGGAGCCTATAGCTATAAATACCACAGCATATCTTAAATCGTAACCGATTTCTATTATTTTAGCCACCGCCGCAAATATATCATTTTTATGAAGGTCTTTAGCAATAAAAACCTCAATATCAGCAAGCTTTTTTTCTTTATTTTCATAATATTCGTTACCGTACTTATCTACAACCAAATTTGACTCATATTCATAATCGTAATGCCCGCTTGTAGCGAATGCAATATAAGGCTCATTATCGTAGTTAGTAATGATTTTCTCCGAATCGGTATAAGTTACCCTGTAATACACATTTTTGTTTCTATAATAATCGTCAAGGTTGTCTCCCCATTCAAGAAGGTTGTGTATGTGATAAGCCTCGTTCTGAGCCATATCGGAAAGTATTTCTTCCTTTAAGGCGCCCACTTCACTGAAATAAAATTTATAAACGCCCATAACAACCGTTCCTGCAACGCTTACAGCTAACACTATAACCATTACATAGGAAAAAATTATACTTGTAATTTTTGCAGCAAGGCTTTCCCTGAATCTCATCGGCTCACACTCCCTTTTCCATTTTATAGCCGTGTGCCCAGACAACCTTCAGGTATCTTGGCTCTGCAGGGTTAATTTCTATTTTTTCACGCAAATGTCTTATATGTACCGCCACTGTGCTTTCAGCACCGTAAGCCTCATCATTCCATACATTTCGGTAAATATCCTTAGGACTCATTACCGTTCCCGCATTAGTCATTAAAAGCTTTAGAATTTCAAATTCTGTAGGAGTGAGAGCAACATTTTCGCCGTCCACCTTTACCTCCTTTGATTTATCGTCAAGCTCAATATTACCGATAACAAGTGAGGTCTTTTCCTCTTCCTTGCCGCCCAGCTGAATGTAACGTCGCAATTGAGAACGCACACGTGCGATAACCTCAATAGGATTAAATGGCTTGGTTATGTAATCGTCAGCGCCCACATTAAGACCTAAAATTTTATCGGTATCCTCACTTTTAGCTGTAAGCAAAATCACAGGAATATTTGAGATTTCTCTTAATTTTATCATAGCCGAAATACCGTCAAGCTCAGGCATCATTATATCCATAAGCACAAGATGCACTTCATTTTCTGCAATCAGCTTTAATGCCTCGTTTCCGTTGTATGCACAAAGGGTATTGTACCCCTCAGCCGAAAGATATATCTTAAGCGCCGAAACAATATCCTTTTCGTCGTCACAAATAAGTATGTTATACATCCTTTTAACCCCTCCTGCGGTATTATTATATCAAATAGGATTTTAAGAAAAAATATGTTAATTTATTAAGATTTCTTTAAGATTGAAATTTCAGTCTTTTCGTGTTACAATTATTTTACTACATATTAAATGGAGTTGCAATTATGAAGCTTGAAATTTTGCAAGGCTGTCCACCTATTATAAGAGATTTTTTAACATATAATGAAACCATAAAGGGAAAATCAAGCCGCTCGGTTGAGGGGTATTTTCTTGATTTACAAACCTTTTTCCGCTATTTGCTAACCGTTAGGGGAAAAGTGGATAAGGACACCGAATTTGAAGACATTGACATTTCCTTGGTTGATATTGAGCTTATAAAAACCGTAACAATATCCGACCTTTATGCCTTTTTGGTTTTCTGCAAAAACGAGCGTGACAATAACACCGCTACCAGAGCCAGAAAAACCTCAACCCTTAGAATTTTCTTTAAATATCTATCCTCGCAAACCCATCAGATAGAAAATAATCCTGCATTAATGCTCGAATCCCCAAAGGTAAAGCAGTCGCTTCCAAAGCACCTGACTCTTGAGGATTCGTTAGAGCTTTTAAATTCTGTTGAAGGACCTAACAAGGAACGAGACTATTGTATTTTAGTGCTTTTCCTTAATTGCGGTCTGCGTCTTGCGGAGCTTTGCGCGCTTAACCTCAGCAGTATTTCTACCGACGGTACGCTGACTGTAATAGGTAAAGGAAACAAAGAGCGCGTGGTATATCTCAATTCTGCCTGCCTTGATGCCGTTAACGCTTATCTTAGGGTAAGACCTAATGACGGTATACCTGTTACGGATAAAAACGCTTTGTTTATAAGCCGCAACCACCGAAGAATTAGTCCCAAAACTGTTCAGCATATAGTTAAAACTTATCTCGAAAAAGCAGGACTTGGCGACCAAGGCTTTTCCACCCACAAGCTTCGCCACACCGCTGCAACCCTTATGTATCAGCACGGCGACGTTGATATCAGAGTTTTAAAGGATATTTTAGGTCACGCAAATTTGGGCACAACACAGATTTACACCCATGTTTCTGATAAACAGATAAAACACGCTGTAGACCAAAACCCATTAGCAAATGTGAAATCAAAAAAATAAAGAATGTTTACCTATGAAAACTATTTAAATAATATAGTAGGGGCGGGTCTCTGCGCCCGCCCGTTAATATTTTTTTGCGGGAGGGCATAGAAACCCTCCCCTACAAGAAAACTTTTATTTAAATAGATAATCTTGATTTTAAAAAGCTGCCTCGTATTAGGGGTGTACTCTAAAGGACAGTTTTTTCGCAGGATATGGCATAGCCCGTTTGGGCTATGCTTTTTTCCTTTATTCAAGCGGATTTCAGCGGCTTTTCTCGCATTTCTTCCATTGCAGCAATCAGTTCTTCTTCGGTAGGAATATTGATAATTCCAACCGCAGTAAAGTAAATATCTATGGGAACGTGCTTGTGACCGTGTTCATCTTTCGTACTGTTATGAACTTCTATCCGCTTAATCAATGTGTTTACAAGAGTGGGTGTTAATTCTTTTAAGTCAGTACACTCACGAATAGCTTCAAGGAAAATGTTAAGATTTATTTTCTCTTGCTCTGCATCTCTGACTTTCTGCTCGTCGTGTTCAACTGCGGCGAGCAATTCTTTTTGCTCTTTTTCAAAGTTAGCAGACATACGATAAAAACGATCATCCGAAATCTTACCGAGCACATTATCCTCATATATACGCTCAATCAACTTATCGAGTTCCTTAATGCGCTGTTTGGATTTTTCAATTTTGGATTTCATATTTCTTATAGTCGTTGCTCTGCCAATTGTATTTTTCTTTGCAAAAAGATAAAGGAATACCGGCTCATATTCTGTGACGTATTTTGCAACCCTTATGGTAGCTGAGCCTGTCTGCAATCACACAAATCAGCTCAGAAGAAGCTACCATACCGATTTTCACAGCATCGGGATAAATATCCTCGAACGGAGTGTAGTTCCTCTTGCTTTGTCTCGTGAGAATCAAATACCGTAACTACTATAAAACCATCAGCTTTTGCTGTTTTGGCAGCGTGCAAGCATCCTCAAAGACAACTGTATCTGCCTTTGTTGTCCCAAGATACTCCATCGCCTTTTGAAAGATGATTGGCTCATCCTTGCCGTGTCCTTCATCGGTACAAGTAAAGATTTCAGAAAAGAAAGATTCCATACCGCAACGCTTCAATGCTGCTTCCACTTGAT
The DNA here is from genome assembly GCA_045128715.1 of Acutalibacteraceae bacterium. Lineage (GTDB taxonomy): Bacteria > Bacillota > Clostridia > Oscillospirales > Acutalibacteraceae > UBA737. The sequence continues at coordinate 7,089 of JBGVRU010000046.1, forward strand.
AACGGTCAGTAGCGGTGGCGATGCACATCTTAATCCCATGCGCTTTCATCTGTTCAAGGTGCGCAATCACGCCTTCCTTGGGTTGTACCGTATGAAAGTAAAAATCTTCTACCGTGCGGTTAATGTCGTCCATAATTTCCTCGATAGTTAACGGTATCGAATACTTTTCTTGGATATAGGTTGCAGATTGCAGAAGGCTCATTGGCTTCAATACCTTTTGTAAATCTTCCTTAGGCTCTATACCGATGGATCGGAGATAGACTTCTCCTGCGGTATCCCAAATGAACATAGAGTCGAAAAGTGTTCCGTCAAAATCTAAGATGGCTCCCTTTAGCATAAGCCAAGCTCCTGCGCTCTTGCTTTCAATTCCATCGCCGCCGTCTTGGGATCATCCGCTTTCATAATGGCAGATACCACACAAATGCCGGAAATGGGGATACCTGCAAGTACGTCAATGTTATCCTTATTAAGTCCGCCGATGGCATTTGCGGGAATCGGAACAGCGTTGCATATATCCCGAAGGGTATCGGTAGAAGTTAGAACGGTCTTTACTTTGGTCGTGGTAGGATAGATTGCTCCTACACCGAGATAATCAGCACCCTGCTCGTAGTCTTCCTTTGCCGACACCGGCTCTGGCTAATGCAATTGCTATATTGGAGCCAAGTCCGCCCAGACCACAAACTGCTACAATAGCTTCCGAAAATTTCTTCTGTAATTTCTCTCCGTGACGCTCCGCGAGAGCCTTATTCCATTCTTCTTTCGTTGGACTCAGATTAACCACCTCCCACAAAGCTGACAACTTCAACGCTGTCACCATCCTGCAGCACTGTTTCAGCATACTGTGCTTTGGGAACGATATCTCCGTTGCGTTCAACTGCAATCCGCTTTGGATCATAATTTGTAGTTGTAAGATATTCCGCAACCGTCTTACCTGCAATGTTCAATTCTTCTCCATTGATCTTTACCATAAAAACCTCCAAAACAACAAAAAAGGAAGTTACCGATTTGGTAACTTCCTTAAATAAACTTTGTTATTCCTAATATCCTTGAATCAGGCGTCCCTACGTTCGCATTATCCAAATCAGGTTCTCGGTCGAAGGTCACACCTTCCTCTCAGCCCGTTTTACGAGCTCCCGTCTGTTTAATTGTCGCAAATATTATACTACAATCCATTATAACGGTTATAGAAAGTCGAAATAGTGTAAATCCACACTATTTCGACACCAAATCTTTGATTTGGTAACAAATTTTCGATGAAAATTTGTCTATGCCCATTGCAATGAATATAGGCAAAATTAAATTTTTGCAAATTTAATTTTGCCAAAGCCGATTTTATCGGCTTGTCGAAACACTTATTAGTGTTTCGACAGTCTATAATCATTATAAATTGCAAGTGATTTCAAAAGAATTTATGCTCAGTTCCAATTTTTACTGCAAAGAAATTTTGCTATTTTCAAAAACCTTAACAAGTAAGCAACCGAGAATCAATCCGGCAACGCCCTGAACACCATTGGCAGGGATGTTTACAACAGACGGTCCAAATCCGTATAGAACGCCTTCAAATAAGAAGTAACCCAAGATCATTACTACCTCTGCAACAAAACCGGTAATGATACGAGAAGGAAGATTGCCAATCTTGTTATGTAAGAGTTTAAAGCCATAGAAAGCAACCAATGCCATCAAGCCTTTAATCACAAATGTTGCAGGTGCATACACAACGTAGCCAGAAAAGAGGTCAGCCAAAGCAGAGCCAAGTCCTGCAGCAAGGAAACCGTATACAGGATTTAACATCCAACCTGCAAGCAGTACCACACAGTCGCCCAAATTCAGATAACCTTTAAGCGGTGACGGAATTTTAATAATCATTGTGGCGACACAGGTTAGCGCAGCAACCATAGCTGCAATTACAATTCTTTTTGTTGTGTTTGAAGTGTTATTTTCTTTCATTTTAAATACCCCCATTAAAGTAATTCATCATTATATATTGCACGGCTGCCACCGATAAATCTCGGTCTGGTACGTGCGGCAAGAACGGTTGCTTCACCGATCTTGTTGTTTTCAAGTCGTAATGGAACTGCAACCTTTTTAAGATGCAT
>JBGVRU010000047.1:0-23878 GCA_045128715.1 Acutalibacteraceae bacterium
AATGAGGAGTTCTTAACTGAGAACCTTTCGGGCGAAAGCAAAAAGAAATTCCTTGAATTTTCTATTGCTTGGAGTGTTGTAAACGGCGAGTCAAATCTTGATAGTTTTATTATGGGGTTTCGGCTTGGTGCTAATTTTACAAATGACACTTTCGTAAACGATGAAGCGCCGTTTAAGGACTTGCTGAAGGAGTGAGTGATATGAAAGAAAAGAAATATTATATAGCACTTGATGACTTCGAACGTAGGGTGGTTGTGAACTGTATGAATGAAATGCGAAATAAGCTCATCGCTGAAGGAAAGTATACCGATGCTTTGGATGAAGTTTTGATAAAGGTTATTCAACCAAAACAGAAGAAACTCAAGGTTATATATAAGGAGGCATAAATTATGGAACAGTTAGCGAAATTTATTACCGATGAAAGAACAGGGCTTGAATACGAACTGTGTGGCGATTATTATATTATTGCCGGTGAGGATGAGCCTGAACGGGAGCCAATCGGCATATGGGGACAACGACATTTGAACTATATTCAAAAGCACTGTAAACCCTTCTACTACAAAATGCTAGGCGAACATACGCTATATGATTACCTCTGCCAAATTAACCAAGATGTGGAAGATATGTATATCCTATTGGTTAAACAAATGGCTGAACGAGAAGGCGTAACCGAAAAACTTAAAGCAGAAAATCAAATGGAATGGGTTGGTAAGATGAATAACATACGTCAAAGAGCAACTGAAGTAGTACGCAAAGATCTTATTTATACGTAAGGAGAAAGTAGTAGAGAGTGAAATCTCTACCACTTTATTAAAATATGTAAATCTTTAAATGCATTTGAATTGAATATGCCCAAACTCCGTTTTGCATCTGATGTTTAACTTGATAGTTAAAGTGCAAAATAATAGTAAAATAAAGATATGAAATGGAGGTTTTGGTATGAAAAAAAGAATTATTACCAATCAAACAATAAACTCGTTTAAGGATTATTTAATCGAGAATGAAAAAGCAACCGCTACAATAGAAAAGTATATGCGAGATATCCACCTATTTGTCGAATATGCTACAGACAAGCCCTTGGATAAGACTCTTGTATTGGAATACAAGACATCCTTGGAGCAAACCTACGCTATCAGAAGTGCAAACTCTATGTTGGCGGCTCTCAATTCCTTTTTCCGATTTCTCGGCTGGAGTGATCTTTGTGTAAAGCAGTTTAAGGTGCAAAAAGAAGCGTATTGCTCCGAGGAAAAGGAACTTACCAAAGCGGAATATACGGCTCTTGTAAGGACAGCTGAGCAAAAGAAAAACGAACGACTTTCCCTCGTCGTTCAAACGATTTGCGGGACGGGCATTCGTGTCAGTGAATTGCAAAGTATTACGGTGGAGGCTGTACGTAAAGGAGAAGCCATTGTATCCTGCAAGGGAAAAACAAGAAAGATATTTATTGTCAGTGCCCTGCGAAAAAAACTGCTTCGATATGCTACAGAACAGAAAATAAACTCCGGAATAATTTTCGTGACCAAAAGCGGTAAACCGCTTGACCGTAGTAATATTTGGAGAGAAATGAAGAGTTTGTGTGAACAGGCCGGTGTTTCTCCTGGGAAGGTATTTCCACACAATCTGAGGCACCTGTTTGCAAGGACTTTTTATGGTATTGAAAAAGATATTGCAAAATTAGCAGACATTCTTGGTCACTCCAATATTAATACAACTCGCATTTATATCATCACAACCGGTGCCGAACATCAGCGCCGTATGGAAAATATGCGACTGATTATATAAAAAATAAAACCGCCACATAGAGTAGCGGTTTAATACCTCATAATGGTTATTATGTTGTATTAAACAATAAGAATAGACAGTATACCTTCATTAAATACTTAAAGGCAGCTAAAAATAGGTACAACAAATCAGACCTTTTGAAAACAATAACCAAAAGGTCTTGATTTTCACGCCCAAAATCCGTTAATTTTATGTAAATCTCAATTTTTTTGAAAAACCGCTTTTTTTTTCGTATGTATTATGTTATAATACCTCGTACTTAAAAAGTAACGAGACATGCTTGTTCGGCTTTATGAACAACATAATAACCATTATGTGTTGCCGATGTTTTTTAACATCGGTTTTTTAGCCCACAAGACGTAACATAATAACCATTATGTTGCCCCATATCGTTATAATTTAAGCAAACACATAATCTTAATAGAGTGAGTTTAGTACCTCTGCATAATATGCAGAACCAACCCCAGCGCCTGAGCCTAAGAGCCTGTACCATAATCGTTGTAACGATTATGGTACAGGCCTATGGTTGCTTCCCGACACAGCGATTAAGAATCTGCCTATTAAATGCAAACGCTGCGGTAAAGAAAGCATTGTGAACGTCGAACCACTCATCAAACCTTAAATATTATTCATAACATAAAAATGTTTAACATAAATTTATAAATAATGCCGCCCCTCTAAAAAGACTATGTGTAACCAAAGCACAAACGCTTGGCGTTTGTTATTTTTTGCTGAAATTTGTAGTAAATACTTACAAAAGGAAAAAAAGGAAATGAAACAGGATGATTTACGCCAAGCATTAATCGATGGAACTATCCACGTCATTGCTCAGAACGGACTTGACAAAGCCACAACAAAAGCAATAAGCAATGCAACAGGCATAAACGAGGTATATATATACCGTTTATTTGAAAACAAAGAGAAATTGTTTGAAAAAGCATTTGAACATCTTGATAAACAACTGCTAGACAAATGCTTGCTCCATATTGACGTTATGTATATGGGCGAAATGGATTATGAGACAAGATGCCGAATTTATTTTTTAGCAATGTGGCGTTTCCTTGTTGGAAACAAAGATGAAATTCTTATGTATGTTCGCTACTATTATTCGCCGTATTTCAAGAAATATTCCACCGAGAAGCACAAGCAAAGATTTATACCGCTTGTAAATAAATTCAAGGATGCTTTTAAGGATGAGGCAGACGTCTGGATGATACTTAACCACATATTAAATGTAATGCTTGATTTCGCTGTAATGGTACATAATGATGAGATGCCCAAAAAGGATAATTACACCGAGCATGTGTTCCGTGTAATCTATCAATCTGTCAAGCAGTATTTTAAACACGAGTAAGGAGATAATCCAAAGTAATGAACCCGAAAACAAGAAAGTTATTAAAAGTTATCTCCAATGCGTTGGTGATAGTAGTTGTGGTATTAGCCATTCTGCTTCACGGTTTGCAGTTTGTAGGACTAAAGCCTTACTCTGTTTTGTCTGGCTCAATGCAATCGGTGTATCCCACAGGTTCTCTCCTTTACATAAAGGATGTAAATCCCGAAACATTGGAGGTTGGCGATGTTATCACCTATAAGATGGCAGGTGGCACCCTTTGCACTCATCGTATCATCGAGATTGTTCATAATGAAGATAATCCCGATATTGTTCGCTTCCGTACAAAAGGTGATGAAAACGATATGGCAGATCCACTCGTTGATTGCGATAGAGTGGTAGGAAAAGCTGTGTTCTGTATACCGTTGCTCGGGTATCTTGCTACTTATATGGCAGTACCTCCCGGAAAATACATTGCCATCACTGTTGCTGTTTCACTTGTTCTTATTGAAATAATGATAAGCCTTGTTCTTGACGACAAGGATAAAAAGAAAACCCAAACAGAGGAACATTAAATTTCAAATAAAAAAGGAGACCTTGCTATGAAAAAGTCAAAAGTTTTAATCACTACCGTATGCGCGGTATTGCTTGTTACTGTATCCGTTTTAGGAACGCTAGCTTACCTTACCAGTCAAGATGAAGTGGTAAACACCTTCACCGTCGGTAAAGTTAACATCACTTTGGATGAAGCGGCAGTAAATGCTGACGGAACTGAAATAGCAGGTGCCGACCGTGTAAAAGAGAATAATTACCATCTTATCCCCGGTCAGACCTATGTGAAAGATCCCACCTTAACCGTCAAGGCAAAGAGTGAAGATTCTTATGTTCGTATGCTCTTGACACTTAACTGCGCTGATGAGTTTGACGCGATTTACACGCCCGATAAGGCAGACCTCACCACAATTTTTAATGGTTATGACGCTGTAAATTGGGTTTATGAAAATGTGACCAGAGATACTGCAAAAAACACTATTACATATGAGTTCCGATACAAAGAGATTGTTACAAAGTCCGCAACTGATACCAAGTTGGATGCACTCTTTGACTCTATCACTGTTCCAAGTATTTTTGATAGTGCAGATATGGAATCTATCGCCAACCTTAAAATCACAGTTGTCGGCCACGCTATTCAGGCAACCGGCTTTGTAGATGCAGATGATGCCTGGACTGCTTTTAACGAGCAGATTAACGGCTAATTTATAAATTAATGCTTTCAAGCAGACGGTTAAATTCGTGTTTCTCCGCCTGTTGAAATAAAAACTTGAAGAAAGGAGGAACACGACAATGATAGGAAAACATTGTAAAAAATCCGTAAAGCTTGGCGGTAAAAAGCTGGCTGTTATGCTCGCTTCGCTCGCTCTTGTCCTTTGCACCATTATCGGTGGTACTTTGGCTTGGCTCGTTACAGAAACCGACCCTGTTGTTAACACCTTTACCTATGGAGATATCAATATAACTCTCCAAGAAACAGACACCAATAAAGACGGTGATAACGACCCTAACACCAACACCTATCCAATGGTTCCCGGTCATACTATCACAAAAGACCCAAAGGTTACCTTTAAAGCAAACAGCGAAGATGCTTGGTTGTTTGTAAAGCTTCAGAAGACTGCAAACTTCGATGACTTTATGACTTACGAAATTGCAGATGGTTGGACCGAATTAGACGGTGTTGACGGCGTATATTACAGAGAAGTATCAAAAGCAGCACAAGATGTTGAATTTACTGTAATTAAAGACAATACCGTTACCGTAAAAGGCGAAGTTACCAAGGAAATGCTCAACGCCTTAGATGCAAACGGTGCAAGCAATTATCCAAAGCTTATTGTTACCGCTTATGCCGTACAGCGTGATAGTAATATCGCTACCGCTGCAGAAGCTTGGGCAAAAACTCAGCCCGTAAATCCCTAATGTAAACGGTAAGTCCGTTGCAGAATAAAATTCATTTAATTCGAAAGGAAGACACAATATGAAAATAAAAAAAGCTTTACTTTATGGTTTAAGCTTCGTTCTCGTGGCAGCCGTTGCTATCGGTGGAACCTTAGCTTATTTAACCAGTGAAGACAGCGACGTTAATGTTATGACACTTGGAAACGTTAAAATTGAACAGAATGAGTATCAGCGTGTTCAGAATGCTGATGGTACTTATCCTACTAAAACCATCGATGGTAAGACCAGCTATATCCTTGAGGACTTCACAAATGATAAGCCCTTGTATCCCATCGTTGGTGACCCCAACGAGCCCGGAAACAGCCCCGCTTACGCAGGCTATGATGACATCACTGTTCGTATGACACAGGTTGGTTCCTACGGCGGCATGCAGGTATTTGCAGGCAAGAACGCTCAGGATAAGTTCGTAACCGTTAAAAACACCGGTAAGACCGATGCTTTCGTTCGTACTTACGTAGCAATCGAGATCGGTTCTACCGACGGCAAACTTATTATGACATCCAGTCGCGCGCAGACCGCTGATGCTACTGGAACTCAGCCTTGGATCGTAAGCAGTGTTGGTACAATCGAAATTGATGATAATAACTACAAAGTTGTTGAGTACGTATACCGTGGCGCAAGTGATGTAAACCGTCACGTAAACGGTATTCTTCCTGCAGGTGACACTACTTACCCCAATCTTTGCCAGGTTTACCTGAAGCACAATGCTACCAACGAAGATATGGTTGCTATTGACGGTAACGGAAACGGCAAGCTCGATATCCTCGTTTTCTCTCAGGCTGTTCAGGCAGCAGGTTTCGAGAACGCTGACGAGGCATTTGAGAACTCCAGAACAGGCGTAACTCCCTCTGCGGCTGAAATCGCACTTGATACTGCATTCGGTACTCCTGAAGTAGATACCGATGGTGGAGATGTTGCTATTTGGTTCGGCGGAATTAAGAGTGCTAATTTCGTTCCCGCTAATGCTGTTAAGATCGACAGTACGATCACCCATGACGATTTCGCAGCACTCCTTGCGGCAGGTAAGAACATATACCTGACCGAAAGCGTTACCATAGCAAATCCCGAGTCTAGCCGTTTTACTGAATTTGACGTTAACGGCGAAGTCGGAATCTGGGCGGCTGAAGGCGCTACCCTTACCTTCGGTGAAACAACCGGTATCACTGGCGAAGGCGTACTTACCGTATACTCTGGCTCTGTCGATGAGAAGCAGGAACTTTGGGTTGGTGCGACTCTCGTATTTGAGGGCGGAGAGCACACCTTTGCAGCACTCTCTGTATCCGGCGACGGCAAGATCGTTGTAAACGACGGCACACTCAACTGCAAGGGCACTTATGCAGGTATTATGGGAATCACTTTCGGCGAGAACGGTAATCTCGTAGTTAACGGCGGTAAGATCAACCTTTATCAGCCCATTAACCTCAATCCGAACCGTTGTGATGCGGCATACGTTGAGATCAACGGTGGTACTGTTGAACTTCTTAACGGCATCGAAAACCTCTTTGTAGTCAGAAATGTTATGGATAAAGATAAAGCAGCAGGCGGTGTGCTCAGAGGAAGCTCTGTTCGTATAACCGGTGGCACCTTCATAGCTCATTACGAAATAGACTCCGCAGGTGATGCAACTTCCTTCATCCGTAACGGCGACAGCCCTGCTGACGGAAACAAGGTTCTTGTTTCCAATGCTGACAAATATGACTGCGTTGTTACTGGCGGCACCTTCTACGGAAGCTGGCAGAGAGCCGACAACATGAGATATACCGATGGTAACGATGGATACTCAGACGGAAAGATGGTTGACAACTCTGTCGCAGGCTTCGTAGTTAACGGCTACAAGATCACCGGAGATGCTACCAACGGATATGTAGTTTCCGCAAACTGATTTTCAGCAATTAAAGTCCGTTCTATCCTCTCCTTTATTGAGAGGATAGGCGGCAATCAAAGGGTATAAGTCGCTTTGATTGCCGAAAGGCGAAACGCTTTCTTCGATATAAAGCCTGCATTATCGAAGTAAAGTTAAGACTTAAATGCAGGCAAATATCAAAGGGAGGCGTATATATATGTCAAAACTCAAAAAGATACTCTTAATGTGTACCGCTTATGCTTTAGTAGCTGCTCTTGCTATCGGCGGCACTATTGCCTACTTAACCAGCGAAGATAGCGACGTCAACGTTATGACAATGGGTAACGTTAAAATCGAATTAAACGAATACCAATGGAACGAAGACGGCACAAGCCTTGAAGAGTTTGAACAAGGCAAACCGTTATATCCTTACGTTGGTACTTTAGGTTGGAAAAACACCACCTATGCCGACGGCGCATATCGTCAGTTCACTATGAACAATTCGGTAGACAAGTACGTAACAGTTAAAAACATCGGCACAAGCGATGCTTACGTTCGTACCGTTATCGCTTTAGAAATGGGCGACCTTACAATAGCAGAAATGGACACTTATATAGGTGTTGCTATCAACTCCTACAACGGTTCCGAATTCTCTTATGCAGGCGCTTGGAAATGGGACGGCCTTGATTCAAGCAACATTATTGTTGACGAAGACGGCAACAAGTACGTAGTTCTTACCGCTACACATCTTGCACCTTTGGCTCCCGGCGAAGAAACCATTCCTTCCTTATTACAAGTTTATATGACAAATACCGCTACCAACGAAATCGTTGAAAAGGTAGACGGCAACAACAACGGCACTTACGACATTCTCGTTCTTGCTCAGGCTATCCAATCTGCAGGCTTTGAAGATGCAGGTCTTGCTTATGACAGCATAATGACCTTAGCAGGCGAAACCCCAACTAAGTTCTCTGCAGAAATCGCGTTAGATTCAGGCTACGGCGAACCTATTGTAAAGGCTCCCGAATGGTTCAGCGGTATGGAAATTCCAAAATACGTAAGCACAACCGCAGCCTTTGACGATGCGCTTGCAAACGGCGGCACAATCGTTCTTAACGACAACGTAGTTTTCGGCGGCAAGCTTACAAAGAGCGCAAACGTTAACTTAGCGGGAAACAACATAGAAGCTGACGGCGTTACCGTTAACGCTGACCTTTCTTTAGCAGACGGTACCTACACTATGGACCACTATTCCGACTATATGGATTTGCGCCCTGTAGCAGATACAACCTATACATATAAGAATATGACCTTCATAAACAATTACAAAACCAAGCCGAGCAGCATTGGTACCGACTATATTGAATACGTTGCAAAGCTTGTTCCAACCGAAGCAGGCATTAAAACAACTATAGTTTTTGAAAACTGCAAATTCGTAAATGCAAGATTTGAATCAAACGGTCTTTCAGGCAAAAACTCTGAAATTGATATAACCTTCAAAAATTGTACCTTCGATTTATTAGGTCACGAAAATGCTATTTATATCGGCAACTATTTCTCAGGTGTTGTAAATATTGAAAACTGTACCTTCAACTATCAAGGTGTATCGGGCAACAAGGCTGCATTATCCGTTAGCAACAGCTCAAATACAACCGTTACCGTTAACGCAACAAACAACAAGCTTCACGCTGTAGCGGCTACTCCTTACACCTACGACCCTGAAAAAGGCGAAACCCAAGTTGATACCATAAAGCTCGACTACTATGGCGCAAAGAACTACTGCTTCTTCGACTATAGATATCTTTCAGGCGGTTATAGCACCGTAAACGAAAGCGGAACAGTTATCAGCGGCGAAATCGCAACTGAATCTCGCAGATAATTATATTTTATTTGTAAAACTCTCCCATCCCTACCCGTTAGGGATGGGGAGCAATCAAAGAACACAAAACTTTTGTGTTCTTTGATTGCTGTATTCTTTTATATTTAGCAAGGAGGCAAAACGCTTTGTTGAAAAACAAAATATTAAGACGACTGGCGCTAATTGCCTCGTTAATAATGCTTTTAACGTCTACGGTAAATACCACCTTTTGCTTTATAGTTACTAAAACTAACAGTATTATAAATACCTTTACCCCCTTTGAAAGCATTATTAGCAGCTTAACAATTAATAAACTCGTAGAACACCCCTTTGGGAATGAATACGTAATTCCCGAAAATATAGCTTTCGATTTTAAGCTCCAATTCGGCTCGCTTTACGCTAACACCGCTATAAAAACCTCAAACGGAAGCATAATTGCAGACCAAAACGGTTCTATTACCGTTTCGGTAAAACCGAACAAGGCTTTTTTAGTTCGCGAAATTGACGCGGGCACCAAGGTAACCGTTACCGAAATTCAAAAAACGGGCAGTGGCTTTACCGTTAAAAACGCCGCTACTATGGAAGGTATTGTGGCCGAGGACGGCAGTTTAAAATTCGAGTATGTGAACATCTATACCCCTGCAAGCGTACAACCTGTTAATGTATCCGTCGTAGGCACAAAGATTCTTGAAGGACGCGAGTGGCAAAGCGGAGATGCTTTCTCATTTACATTAGAACAAAAGCAGAGCGATGAAATTTGGACGGTTATTGGCACAAAAGCCGTTACCTATGATGCGAATAACACCGCCTTTAATCAATTTGATTTTAGTGACTTGATACAGGCACTTACATTTGACAAAGTTGGCACATACAATTTCCGTATGACTGAGGTTATAGGTAATCTTGAAAATGTTGATTACGACAAAAGTGTAAACACATTTGATATTAAAGTTACGGATGTGGATATGGATGGCAAATTAGAAGTATCGACTGTAACCACTGCGCAGAATGCAAAAGTAACCGAGACGGACGGAAAATACAAGGTCAATATCACATTCAACAACACCTTTATCCCTGTTGTTTCAGAACCTGATGATATTGAGGTTAATATTGGTGTGAATAAGACAGTTAAGAACACCGGTATTTCATCCATCAGCCCTGCCGGATTTGAATTTGTTTTGGAAAATACCATAAGCGGTGAAAAGCAGGCTCTTAAATCGGATGAAAACGGTAAAGCGGTCTTTGTTCTTCCGTTTACCGCGATTAATGTTGGTAAAACCTATACATACAAGTTATACGAAACCGATAATGGTATCACTGGTGTTACCTATGATACCAAAGTTTATAATATTTCTATCGCCATCACTTTAAGTGGCGAAAATAAACTTGTTTCAACAATCACAATGGATGGCGAAGCCGTGAATGATGTCGTTGCAAGGTTTGAAAACACCTATTATATCGATCAGACTACTGCACCACCTACCGGAGACGATAGCAATATTACGTTCTGGTTTATTATGATGATTATCAGCGGTACAGCCTGTATAGTTCTCGTTCTTCTCGACAAGAGATATACACGTTCAAAAAGCTAAACCCAATGAAGAGCGAGGAACCGAAATGAAAAATAAAATATTTGATAAAATCTCGAATTTTTTTAGAAACCCTACTTATCAACACTCTAAAAATGAGATTGAAAGTATAGAGAAAACTCCTGTTACAGAAGAATTTGAGCGTTGCGTAATATGCGGAAGATTAACAAGTGTTCCAATTTCTATGCCAGTTGATTGCCGTGAGAATTACGAAATCGGTATAGGTCAAATTTGTTCTGAGAGTGCTAAAAATGAGCGAGAAGCAAAACTATTTGGAAACAAGCTAACCACAGAACAAATTCTGCAAGCTGTAGAACAATGCAGGAAAGAAAATAATAAATAATAGTAAAGCTAAAAACACAGTTCTTTCATCAAAAAAGAACTGTGTTTTTTCTATTTGCGCTCAAAAAAGTGTTCCAATAGAGCAAATTTTTGCTAATTTTTATGTTTTTGCCCCTATATTTAAGTTTTCTTGAAACTCAAAAAACTCTATTTTATAGTTTAAGTGTCATCTTAAAAATTTGTGAAGGAGTTCTTTAAAATTTAATTAGGTGTGCGAAGGAATGTTGCACCATTAAAATGGGAAGTAAAGGTATCTTCGACAAAGGTATGTCGAGAGATGATGAAGTGTACCTGAAAAGGTCCGACTTGCATAGCTGCCGAAATGTTGCAAGTCGAGTAGCAGATTTGAGTTTGAGTTATTAACGAAAATCTGTGGCAGCACACCTGAACGATGACAGGTTGGTTCATCGTTGCTACCGTGAAAGACACGGCTGAAAAAATATTTGCTTGGATATATTTTTCAGCACTTAAATCAAGCACCGAAGTTATGGGATTTAATCGGTAATGAAAATCCTTGCCGTACCACTATTCAGCGGTGGACCGATCCATTGTATCGGTATATGGTATTGCGTTCTTGTAGTAACGAGGCTTGGAGCATACTCCAGGTATACGCTGGGCTTGTCCCATCATGCTGACCTTCAGCCAAAATTAAATATGATTTACGTTTCGAGATAATGATGATTATAATTTCGAGAGTCATTTCGAAATCTCTTCTCTTTTCGATTGGTATGATTATCTTTTCGAAATGATTGATGATAAAGATGATACTCGTTTTGAAATGATGATGACTTTCATTTTGAGAGGCGCCGGTTTCTATCTTCTGAACAAGGAAGATAGAAACGCGACCGAGGGCGTGCCCGAGGGAGCGGCGCCAAGGCATAGTACGCATAGTTAGAAAAAGAAAATTGGAGAAACGTATGGTTTTTTATATAAAAAAGTCCCTGGGCGTACTATGCCTTGCTGTCATTTTCGTATGATATATGACAAGATTTTGAGATGATATTTTGATATGATTTATGATACACATTTTGAAATGATATATTAACTATCTTTTCGAAATTCTTTTTGAGAGTAACTATCAGTGCTTAGTATGAAAATATGATTTACTTTTTGATATGCTCCTAACAGATTCTTATAAGAGTAAGCAAAGATATAAAATATTAATGAGACCAATCTTCTATAAATCTGCAAAAGAATCTATCCTGTCTTTTTGAAATGATATATGACTGTCATTTCGAAATGAGTGTATGATCATCATTTTCAAATGAGCACAGGAAATATGATTATCATTTATAGAGCGGCTCCCATAGACTGCGAATCAGTCTGTGGGAGCCAAAATTTTTTGTGATTAAAATTTTCGTTAATAAATTTATTTGTACAGCAACCGCCTTAATCAAAAATTTTCGTACACAAACCTATGATTTTATAAAACATACAAAAAGTTAATGTTTTCTTGAAACTCGAAAATTTTATTCCTTATATATTTAATGTCCAAATATTTTGGTACACAGTTTCAACCTGGACCACTGAAACCTGTGAACGAAAATTTGGAAAATTTCATGTGCGTTAATGTTTTCTTGAAACTAAGAAAAAACATTATCATATTTAAATATCGGGAATTTATGATGAAGTATCGAGGAACCATAGATACTTCTTATAAAAAACCAAAATCTACGAAAGGAGTAAAATTTGATGAGTTTAACCCCTGAAGAACAAGAACGAAAAGCCGAGAACCAAAAACGGAATTTGCTTAATCAGACGCTTCCTGTGATTGATAGGTCAAATCAAGGAAGTTTTAAAACACGTAGACGCTATAAAGCAGTAATGAATAGATTCTGCGGGTATTTAGGAGAGAATACCACTTTGCAGAATTTTAGAAATGTTGAAGTGCGCCACGTGCGAAGTTATATTGAGCATCTTCAAATCAGCGGTTGTAAGCCAGGATATATACTCACCGAACTATCCGGCATAAAGTGGGTGCATCAACGAATGAACCCTAAAAGAAATTTACCTAAGAGCAATAAATGTTTCTTCGTTGCCAAGCGCCAATTATATGTAAAGGATAAATCTCTTCTTCCGCATGAGTTTGATGACCTTATCAAAGTAGCACTAGATATGGGCCGTATGGATGCAGTTATCGAAGCGTATATGGATAGATATTTTGGACTTCGCCACGAGGAGTTTGTAACCCTTCGTGTGCATCAGATTGAGTATGCGCTGAAATATAAACAATTAAATCTTACCAACACCAAATGTGGCAGACCAAGAGATATACCGGTTGAAACCAAAATGCAGGAGAACATTTTAAGACGGGTATTGGCATACGCTCAGAAAAACGGTAAGAGTTCTATGGACTATGTTATATGCGATAACCACACAAACAGTGTTAAAAAGAAAAGTAAATCCTTAGACAACTGGATGAATAATAATAAAAAGAAATTTATGGACTCAGAACGCACGAAGTACACAAGTCCGGGTAAACGTCCTAGAGAAAAATCAATACACTGGCATAGTCTGAGGCACTTATTTTATCAAGAAACAAAGGCACGATACAAAGCCGAAGGCAGAATGACCGATGCGCAAATTGAACGAGAACTTTCCGAATCTATGGGACATTCTCGCAACGATGTAAACAACACTTATTCGAATGAAATAAAAAGAATCCGCTGAGTTAATGTTTTCTTGAAACTCGAAAATAATATTACTTAATACTTTCCCGACAATCGAGTTAAAACTCAAATTATGGTTGTCGGAAAGGATTTTGGTGATGCTGAAAACATTAAATTATTTAAATCAGCATAAACATTATGTAGGTAAGGAGGGCGTATTATATGAAGAAAAATAAAACAGAATATGTTGTAGTTAATGCGTTCTCCGAAATTAGCGAGGCAGAGCGCAAAGAAAAAATCAACAACTCAATCCGAACTCTTTGCGTTATGGATATTGAAAAATTATATGAATTAGATTATAATAATAGTGTTGCATTTCACGGCAGCACTCAGGACCTAAGTGGGAAGGAGTGCTTTGAAAATGCTAACTGAAATTGCGGATATTTATGTTCGCCTTTCTTCAGAGGATAGAGATAAGAAAAACAAGACTGACGAGAGCGAAAGTATCCAAAATCAAAAGACGATGCTAATAAACTACTGTATCGAGAAGGGATGGCAAATCAACGGCATTTACTGTGATGAGGATTACAGTGGTGCCGACGCTTCAAGACCTGCTTGGAATCAGGTGCTAAAAGACTGCGAAGAAGGTAGATGCACGATAGTTGTCTGTAAAACACAATCCCGTTTTTCTCGTGATATGGAGATGATAGAACACTTCATTCACGGAAAATTCCCCGAATGGGGTGTGCGATTTGTTGCGGTTGTTGATAACATTGACACGAATGTTAAAGGCAATAAAAAGACACGGCAAATCAACGGGCTTGTAAATGAATGGCAGTTAGAGGAGTTATCTGACAACGTTAAAGCCACTTTAAGTGTTAAGCGGAAAAACGGTGAGTTTGTCGGCTCTTTTGCACCTTACGGCTATCTAATTGACCCGGACAACAAGAATCATTTAATTATTGATGAGGTTGCAGCTCCCATAGTTCAGCGGATATTTGATTTATATATCGGTGGACTTGGGTACATAAGCATTGCGAAAATATTAAATGATGAAATAATTCCGCCGCCTTGTGTTCACAAAAAGGAGCTTGGCTCTAAGTATTATAACGGCAATTATGAGAAGAACAATGCGCCTAGGACAACCTGGTCCGATTCGGCCGTCTATGCAATTCTTCGCCGATTTGAATACACAGGTACACTGGTGCAGGGTAGACAAGAGGTTGTAAACTACAAAACGGGTAAACGCCGTAAAAAACCGCAAAGTGAATGGGACATTGTTGAGGATACCCACGAGCCGATTATTTCAAAGGAAACCTTTTATAAGGCACAGGAAATTCGGTTGTCGCGAGGCAGAGGTCAAAAAATTCCAAGCGGTAGTTGTTATTCACTTGCTAAAAAGGTTTTTTGTGCTGAGTGTGGCAACACAATGTGGAAAATGAGCTATAAACTGCGTGACGGAAGATATAACTACCTTTCTTGCAGGACTCGTAAAACCACTAACGGAGTTTGTGACAATGAACACAGTATTCGCCTTGATGAGTTAGAGCAAATCGTAGTAGATGAAATCAACAAGTTGCTTGATAAATACTACGATAAAAAGCAGATTGGCAAGTTAGATGCACCTAAAAGGAAAAAGAACGGTGCTAAAACCTTGCAGTCGCAGATTTCAGAGCTTGAAGAAAAGGTAAAGCGAAACGATAACCGAATGGCTCAGATGTACACCGATAAATTAGATGGTGTCATCACCGTAGAGGAGTTTACTAAATACCGAGAAAGCTATCAAAAGGAATCTGGGGACATAGAAAAACGCATCGAAATTTTGAAATCAAAGCTTGCAACACTTACGGGCGGCGAAGCAAAAACGGATACCAAATCGATACTCGAAAAGTACCGAAAAATTGACACTCTTACATTCGAGATTGCCGATGAATTTATAAGCAAAATATTCATTGGAAAGCTCAAAGAGGATGGTAAGAGAGAAATCAAGATCGAGTGGAAAATTTAGGCGTTTTCCACAGTCAAAAAACGACAAAATATACAAGATAAACAAAAAAGTATAGTATTGGCGAACTCAGGCCACGGCGGGTTTGACGGCGGTGCGGTCGCATCGGACGGAACGGTGGAAAAGGACATTAATTTGCAAATTTGCCTTACCTTAGAGAATATGCTCAGCCAAAACGGTTACAAGGTTATAATGACACGTAAAACCGACGTTTCGACTGACGATGTTGAAAGCGATAAAATTGCTGCACGCAAAAAAAGTGATTTAAAAAACAGATTAGAGCTAATGGAGGATTACCCAGAGGCTGTGTTTGTGAGTGTACATCTTAATAAATTCACCACATCTGCTGCCAACGGCTCGCAGGTATTTTACAGTGGTAGCAATGATGAGTCAAAAAAATTAGGAGATTTAATTCAAAGCTCCATAATTCATTTTTTGCAGCCCGCAAATACACGAGTCAACAAAAAGGCTACCTCAAGCACTTATATTTTATATAATGCCACTATTCCCGCTGTGCTTGTAGAATGCGGTTTTTTAAGCAATAGCAGTGAGCTTGCAAAACTTAAGGATGAAATCTACCAAAAAGAAATGGCTTTCTCAATTTTTTGCGGAATAACAGAATATTTTAGTAAATTTAAGGAGATATAAAATGTCACCCAAACAAAAAAACATTTTTATTTGTAGAGAGTGCGGTTATGAATCGGCAAAGTGGGTTGGTAAATGTACCGGTTGCGGTGCTTGGAACACTATGGAAGAGGAAATTGCCATGCCTACTAAGTCATCTGTACCCTACCATACATTGCAAAGCATTGCTACAGCAAAAACGCTATCCGAAATAAGTCTTTTGGATGAACCAAGATTTGTAACAAACATTGCCGAGCTTGACCGTGTGCTTGGCGGTGGAATTGTTAAAGGCTCGGTTGTACTGCTTAGCGGAGACCCCGGTATAGGTAAGTCTACTATACTTTTGCAAATATGCAATGCGTTACAGAGGAGCTTAAAAATTTTATATGTATCAGGCGAGGAGTCTGCTATTCAAATTAAAATGAGGGCAGGTCGTTTAGGGGTTAAAAGCGATAGCGTTTCCATTATGACCGAAACCGATGTTCGGGCGGTTTGTGAATACATAATGTCTGCAAAGCCTGACCTTGTTATGATAGATTCAATACAAACTATGCAATTAAGTGAACTGTCTTCTTCCCCCGGAAGCATCGTTCAGGTAAGAGAATCCTCTAATCTGTTGCTTAGAACAGGCAAAAGCTTAAGTATTCCGATATTTATCGTAGGTCACGTTAATAAGGGCGGCGATATTGCAGGTCCTAAGGTTATGGAGCATATAGTCGATACCGTACTTTATTTTGAGGGTGAGAGAAATCAATCCTACAGAATTTTAAGGGGCATTAAAAACCGTTTTGGTTCTACCAATGAAATTGGCGTTTTTGAAATGACTGACGTGGGACTTAAAGAGGTTGAAAACCCGTCCGCAATGCTATTATCGGGCAGAATGAGTGATGTTTCGGGCGGCTGCATTACCTGCGTTATTGAGGGCACACGTCCCATTTTAGCAGAGGTGCAGGGTCTTGTTACGCCCACAGGCTTTGGAAACGCGCGCAGAACCGCTACAGGCTTTGATTTTAACCGACTCAATCTTTTGCTGGCAGTTCTTGAAAAAAGACTGGGAATTTATTTTGCAAATCAGGATACTTATGTAAATATTGTAGGCGGTATGCGTCTTGATGAGCCTGCTGCCGACTTAGCTGTTGCAATGGCTTTAGTTTCGGGATACAGGGATATATCTATTGATGAAAAGCTTATAGCTTTTGGTGAGATAGGTCTTTCAGGTGAATTGCGCAGTGTACCGCGTGCACAAGCAAGAATAAATGAAGCCTCAAGACTTGGCTTTACAAAATGTATTATGCCAAAAGCCTGTTTAAAACAGATAACCACTTGTCCCGATGGCTTAGAGCTTATCGGTGTTCGAAGTCTGGGACAAGCCATCTCTATTATTAAGTAGCGGTATGCAGTAAGGACAACTGCCTTTAACCGAATTCACCGTACTGAGCTTATCGAGAATGCAATAGCCATCCCGTTGGTATTTACAGTTTTCTGCACATTGAATGATCCCCATTTAATCACCAACAATTATCTTTTGAAATTATAATTATTTTATTCAAAGCGAGAAATTAAAATGAAAATTTGTCTTATTCAGCCTGAGTATTCAACCAATTATTCTCAGTCTGATTATTATTTTGAGGAAGAACTGAAATTACTCTCAGAATGTGACAGCAGTATTGATATTATTGTTTGCCCTGAGGCTTGCGATATACCCTGCCTTGCGGGAAGTAAAGAAAACGCAGAAAAAAGTGTTGAAAAATATAATAAAAAGCTACTTGATTTTGCAGCAAAGACTGCTAAACGCTGTAATGCTATGCTTTTTATAAATGCAAGTGATATTTTACCCACAGGCCGCCGCAATACCACATTTGCTTTTGACAGAAGCGGTAATTTGGTGGGTAAATATTACAAACAGCACTTAACCCCTGGCGAAGTGAGCGAAATGAAGCTTGACAGCGATTATAGCTTTGAGTACAGCGAGCCTACCGTAATAGAAATAGAGGGCTTAAGATTTGCTTTTCTTACCTGTTACGATTTTTACTTTTATGAGGCTTTCGCAAACATTGCAAGGCAGAATGTTGATGCAATTATAGGCTGCTCACATCAAAGAAGCGATACACACCGTGCGCTTGAAATAATGTCGCAGTTTTTGGCTTATAATACAAATGCTTATGTTTTGCGCTCCTCGGTTTCTATGGATGAAAATTCAGATATAGGCGGAGCTTCAATGGTAGTAGCTCCTACGGGTGAAACACTTCTTAATATGTACAGCAGAGTGGGTATTGATACGGTCGAAATAGATTTTAATAAAAAGTACTACAAACCCGCAGGCTACGGTAATCCGCCTGCTGCTCACTATGAATATATTGAACAAGGTCGCCGAGGCTTTAAATATCGTCCTTCGGGCAGTGCAATAGTTAAAAATGATGATATTATGCCTTACCCAAGAGTTTGCGCTCACCGTGGATTTAATACTATAGCTCCTGAAAACAGTATGCCTGCTTTCGGTGCGGCTGTAGCTATGGGTGCGGAGGAAATAGAATTTGATTTATGGGCAACTAAGGACGGCGAAATAGTATCTATTCACGATGCTACGCTTGACAGAGTTTCAAACGGTAGTGGAAAGGTCTATGAGCATACCTATGAAGAACTATTAGCTTACGATTTCGGCGTGAAGCACGGTGAAAAGTTTAAGGGTATGAAAATTTTGAGATTTGAAGAAATCTTAAAGAAATTTTCTTGTCATACAATTATGAATATTCATATTAAAGAGGCCTGCAATAAAGAAAATCTCGAAAAAATCATCGAACTTGTAAATAAATATGACTGTAAAAATTATATTTATTTTATGTGCGGTGATGATAATATTTTAAAGCTTTTAAGAGAATTAGCGCCTGATATTACACGTTGTCAGGGTGCAGGCAATAGTCCTTGGGAAATAGTTGAACGTGCTATTGAAAACGGTTGCAAAAAGGTTCAGCTCTTTAAGCCTTATTTTAATCAAGAAATGATTGATAAGGCACACGCTAACGGAATTAAATGTAATGTATTTTGGTCTGATGACCCGAAAGAAGCCCAAAATCTTCTCGGCATGGGTATTGATACTATACTTACTAATGATTACAATATTATTTCCCAATTAATTAAATAAAGAAAAAACCTATTAAATGTTGTTCAGCAAAACTATTAATAGTTTTGCCTTGCCGATAAATCGATTGTTCAAAGCTGTTTATACCGCTTCGAACAACTAGAACCGTTATAATATATAACCGCTGCAAAAATTTGCAGCGGTTATATTAGTTAAGCCTTGTATTCATTTTTTTACTGATTGCCTTAACGGAGATGTAAACAGTTACCCATATAACAAAATAAACTATCACAAAAATCAATGTGAAAATAAGCAATACTTCAAGCTTAAAGGGTATCCATGTATTAATCAGGTAACAAATCGAATAAGCTAAATAAAGTATTGAAAAATGGCACAAAAGCGATTTTGGCACGGCCCAGCCTTCTATCTGGTTGAAAATGGTAGCTCCCGCCTGCAAAAATGCTAAAATATAAGTAGATATAATAGCTAAACAAACCTCTGCACCGCTTAAAGAAAAATTAGAAATTGAGCCCTGTAATACAGCATAAACTATACCTACAACTACAGGACCGAAGCCACCGAAAATAAGACCGCGATTTAAAAAGCTTTTAACATATTTATTCATATTTATAAACCTAACCTTTCTTTTACATTTTTTAAATTCCTGCGCGATACATAATCATTATAACCGTTTTTAAACCTTACCATAAGCGTACCTGACAGCGATGTACTGAAACGTTCCATTTTTTCAATATTTGCAACAGCTGACTGATTAATTTTCACAAAGCTTTTCGGCAGTCTTTCTTCTATTTTGTAAAGACGGCTTTTAAGCTGTAATTTTTCGCTGTCTGTCAGAGCAAAAACTTTATTTTCCTCTACTATAAGGCAGTGTATATCCGAAGGCTTTAAATTTACCGCCTCTTTTTCTTTGTAGCCTATTATTGGATTAGCATCATCCGTCATCAGTTGCTCAATAGCTTCAACCAGCTTTGTTTTTTCGTGTGCATATACCACTATCTCCTCTTCAAGCTCTTTATTTATAAAAACCGTAAGCTTCATATAAACGCACCTCCTTACAGACTCATAATATACCCTATATATTCATTTTTCAATAGATTTAAAGTATTCGGTTGGTTTTGTGTCTTATGCGGTATTAATACCTGCTGAATATTCATTTTCGCTTGACTTTTCTCGTTTTTTTATATAAAATGTATAAGTAACAACAAATATTGACAATTTTAATTATACTCTTACATTTTTCGACAAAAAATACCCGATGCAGTTATACATCGGGCAGCTTGGAGCTGAAGATGGGACTCGAACCCACGACCTGCTGATTACGAATCAGCTGCTCTACCAACTGAGCCACTCCAGCAAATTTATATAAGTTTAAATTAGGCTTTGTTAAAAGGCTAAAATTTCTTCACCAAATTATGCTTATTATACCAATTTCAAACATTCAAGTCAAGCATCAATTATAGTTTTAAAGTTAGGAGGACTATTATGACTATTAATGAAAGAATTGCCAAATACAGGAAGCAGGCAGGTCTTAGTCAGGAAAAGGCTGCCGAAAGAATGGATATGAAATACCGAACCTATTCTCAAATGGAGCGTGAAGGCAAGATCACTGCTGATAGACTGATACAATTGGCAGAGATATTCGGTATACGTGTGGAAATGCTTTTATACGATCTTGAGCCTGACGGCACACTTAATCAACCGCCTCCCGATATTAAAACCGTTACCTATGTTCCTACTAACCGCGAACTCTCTGCCATGAAAGCAGTTCACAACCTACCAAAAGACATACGGGAAAAGGTTTTTGCATATATTGAAGTTATTTATAAAAAATATTAACAACTTCCATAAAAATTTACGACGCATAACTTAAAGTTATGCGTCGTTTTTTTGAATTACTCCTCGCTAAAGTTATCCTTTCCTACACCGCAAAGAGGACACTGAAAATCTTCAGGAAGATCCTCAAACTTGGTGCCGGGTGCGATTCCGTTATCCGGATCGCCCACCGCTTCATCATAAACCCAACCGCATACATCACATACATATTTTTTCATTTTAATTTCCTCCAAATATATTTAATTATTTTATTTCTTCAAAATCGGCAGCGCCGTGCTTACACAATGGGCATACAAAATCCTCAGGAAGAGTATCACCCTCATAAATATAACCGCACACCTTGCATACATAACCCTTTTTGCCATCTGTCTGAGGCTTAGGCTTAACATTGTTCTGATAATAGGTATAAGTCATTGTTTCTCTGTCAGAAAGAACTCTTGCCTCAGTCACAGAGCATATAAACATTCCGTGCGTATCAAGGTCAACATACTGTTCCACCTTTAAAGACATAAAAGAGTTAATATGCCTTGGCAAAAATACAAGTCCGTTATCGGAACGAAGCGGCTCACATTCGGCAAATTTATCTGCGTTTCGGCCGCTCGTAAAGCCGAATTTTTCGAACACTGCAAAGGGCGCATCCACCGTTAAGCAGTTTATATTCATTTTACCTGTCTGCTTAATAACGTGATGAGAATAATTCTCTTTATTAATAGTTACCGCTATTCTGTTTGGAGCGTTGGTAACCTGTGTTACAGTGTTTACAATAAGACCGTTATCCTTTTTGCCGTCATTAGATGTTACCACATACAACCCGTACCCGATATTAAAAAGTGCGGTAAGGTCATTTTTGTTTGCGGTAGAATCCTGTTGGGCTAAATAATCCTTGCAAAGCTCATCCGCAAGAGCATCAATCTGCGCGGCGCTTTCTTCATTAAGAGCGGATAGAATTTTCACCGCTGTATCAGTAAAGGTTAGGTTTTTACTGTTTTCAAGCATGCCTCTCATAACCTTAGCAGCAAGAGGTGCCCAGCTTCCGTTCTCAATAAGCGCTACCGTACGGTTGCTGAAATTACGTTCTGTCAAATGATTTATAAACTCACGCATAAAGGGGAAGATCTCCGCATTATAGGTAGTAGTGGCAAGAACTATTTTGCTGTAACGGAACGCATCCTCAACCGCCTCTGCCATATCGCAACGTGCGAGATCATTAACAACCACCTTAGGGCAACCGTTTGCCCTTAATTTTTCAGCAAGCATTATAACCGCTTTTTTAGTATTACCGTAAACAGAGGTATATGCTATTACTATTCCCTCTTCTTCAGGCTGATAACCGGACCAAGTACTATAAAGATTTAAATAATATCCTAAATTTTCACTTAGCACAGGACCGTGCAATGGGCAGATTATATTTATATCGAGACCTGCCGTTTTCTTTAGCAAATTCTGTACCTGAGCACCGTATTTGCCCACAATACCAAAGTAATAGCGCCTTGCCTCACATGCCCAGTCTTCCTCTATATCCAAAGCTCCGAATTTGCCGAAGCCGTCAGCCGAAAACAAGACCTTATCGGTACTGTCATAAGTTACGATAACTTCAGGCCAATGTACCATCGGCGCAGTTGCAAACGTAAGATTGTGCTTTCCTAAGGAAAGAGTGTCGCCCTCCCCTACAACGATTTGCCTTTCCAAAAAGTCCGTTCCAAAAAAGTTTTTCATCATTTGAAAGGCTTTAACGGAAGAAACTATCTTTACTTCGGGATAGTTTTTTATAAAATTCATAATATTTGCCGAATGATCGGGTTCCATATGCTGCACTATAAGATAATCTGGTTTTCTGCTATGGAGCGTATTTTGAATGTTATCCAACCATTCGTGTGTGAAGTTGGCATCAACTGTATCCATAATAGCAATTTTTTCATCTATAATTGCATAAGAGTTATAGGACATTCCGTTTGGAACATCATACTGTCCCTCAAACAGGTCAATCTTATGATCGTTTACACCGATATATTTAATATCATTTGTTATATTCATTTTTACACCTCCATTAATCGGTACAAAAATATTATACCATAAAATTATTAAATTTAAAATATATAAAAATATTTATTTAATAATTTTTCCATCTATTGTAATCGTTACCCAACTGTCACAGAATAAATTAGCCGCTCGCCTGTTAGGCGCGATTTACAGCATTTTCAATACCACTACATCAAAGCACTACCATACGCATAATCTTTACGCTTTTGATATCATAATGACTCACCACTACTTATATATATATTATACCATACTGTGTAGAGATTTTCAATGTTTAGTGTCGTTTGGCTTCGCCAAAGGTTAAAAATGAATAATTTTTCAAAACTACTTTTTTTAAAAATAAAATTGTGATATAATAAAAAATGCGACACAGTTTAATATTACTCTGAACAGGCATACTATTGGTAAAAATGTATGCCTTGATATCATTTCCTGTTTGGGGTGAACTGTGTTGCAACAGATCAGGCTACGTTTTTCGGTACGTGGCTTCGGTCACGCACTTTTTATTTGTAAATCTGTAACTTTTGGAATACCTATCTGGCATTGTTACGAAGAGTAACAGCGAGGTCACAGATGGTTTATTGTTTACCCCGGCCCTCCGGCGTAAAATGAATGCAAAATAAACTATACCGGAGGTAATAAAATGACATTAGGCGAAAAAATCAAAGAAGCAAGAAAGCAATGTGGTCTCTCCCAAGAGCAGCTTGCTGAGAAGATGGCAGTATCTCGATCTGCCGTTGCAAAATGGGAAGCAAACAACGGACTTCCCGATGTGGATAATTTGAAAGCATTGGCACAGCTCCTAAATGTGAGCATTGACTATCTGCTGGATGATGGTGAAGTAATCGACGAAATTGTAATGCGTGAGCCTTACAACCTTTCCGATTATGGCAAAGGTATCAAAAAACAGAAA
>JBGVRU010000048.1:0-1733 GCA_045128715.1 Acutalibacteraceae bacterium
TATGTAAACGAAGAATGGTGTCTTGGCTGCCACTTATGCGAATATAACTGTGCCTTTGCCAATTCCGGGCAAAGCGATATGGTAAAAGCCTTGAAAGATAAATCTATATTTCCAAGACTATGTGTTGAGGACAGCGGCAAAATCACTTATGCGGTTTCATGCAGACATTGTGAAGATCCTCTCTGTGTAAAGAGCTGTATTTCGGGTGCACTTTCAAAAAAAGACGGTGTAATTAAAATTAACAAAGATAAATGTATAGGCTGCCTTACCTGTATTTTGGTATGTCCTTACGGTGCACTGATGCAAGGAGAAAAAGGTGCAGTACAAAAGTGTGAGCTTTGTCTTGAAAACTCTTGCGGCTCTCCCGCTTGTGTTGCAGGCTGCCCCAACAGAGCACTTGTGTACGAAGAAAGAGGTGAGACAGAATGAAAAGCTATGTAATAATCGGTAACGGTGTTGCTGCCGCAGGCTGTATTGAAGGCATCAGAAGCGTTGATAAAGATACAAAAATCACAGTAATATCTGCTGAAAACCATCCTGTTTATTGCAGACCTCTTATTTCATACTATCTTGAAAATAAAACAACACTTGATAAAATGAGCTACAGAGATGCAGACTTTTATGAAAAAAATAAATGTGATGTCATTTATGGAAAGCAAGCTGTAAAGATTAATAAAGACGGCAAAAGTGTAACCTTGGATGATGCTACGAATATAAAATATGATTCTTTATGTATTGCATCAGGTTCCTCTCCGTTCATTCCGTCCTTTGCAGGACTTGAAACAGTGCAAAATAAATTTTCGTTTATGACAATAGACGATACACTCGCACTTGAAAAAGCAATCACAAAAGAGTCAAAGGTGCTGATTATAGGTGCCGGTCTTATAGGGCTTAAATGCGCAGAAGGTATTTGGGAAAAGGTTGCAAAAATAACTGTATGTGATTTATCTGACAGAATACTTTCAAGTATTTTAGATGACGAATGTGCAGCTATCATGCAAAAGCATCTGGAAGAGCATGGAATAAAATTTATGCTTGGTGATACAGCTGAAAGCTTTGAGATAAATACAGCTAAAATGAAAAGCGGTGCATCGGTAGATTTTGATGTTCTCGTTCTTGCAGTCGGTGTAAGAGCCAATACAAACATTTTTAAAGATGCAGGCGGCGATGTAAACCGTGGTATCATTATTAACGACAAGATGCAGACTAACATAGTCGATATTTATGCCGCCGGCGATTGCAGCGAAGGTAACGATATTACCCTTGGACAGAAAAGGGTTCTTGCTATCCTTCCCAACGCTTATATGCAAGGCTTTTGTGCCGGTGCTAATATGGCAGGCGGCAACTCGCTGTTTGACAATGCAATTCCAATGAACTCTATCGGCTTCTTCGGACTTCACGCAATGACAGCAGGAAGCTATTATACAGAAAAAGAAGGCGGAAGCGTTTATGAAGAAAAGGGCGAAAACAGCATAAAGAGACTGTATATGAAGGACGGAGTTCTTACCGGATATATTATTATCGGTGATGTAAATCGTACCGGAATATATACTTCACTTGTAAGAGAAAAGACGTCACTTGACACAATAAATATGGATATGCTCAAAAAAAATCCGTCACTTGCGATGTTTTTTCCTGAAATCCGTAGAAAAAAACTCGGAGGTGTGATATAATATGAATATAAATGCAAAAAATGTCGATTTTAAGAATTTAAATGAAGCTTTACGATCAGC
>JBGVRU010000049.1:0-4619 GCA_045128715.1 Acutalibacteraceae bacterium
ATCGGTCTCTATAGCATCCAACACCTCGAAGGTATATTCCTTACCGTCATCATCAGAAAGAGTTATTAAATCCGGATTATAGTCATATTCGTTTTTATTTTGCTCGCTCATATTCAAATTCTCCTTTTTAGGCTTACTTAATTAATTTTAATACCAAATTGCATTTTAGTCAACAATTAGCTTTACTTTTTACTGTTTTCGTAATCAATAACTCTGCGGAACTGAGTTTCGTAAAGCTCACGGTAGCCCTTACTCTTACTGAGCAGCTCATCGTGATTTCCCGTTTCGGTAATAAGACCGTTTTCAATAAGCATTATTTTATCTGCCGCCATAATGGTTGAAAGGCGGTGTGCGATTACAATACTTGTTCTGCCAACCATTATTCTGTTAAGAGCAGACTGTATCTGACTTTCGGATACCGAATCCAAAGATGAAGTTGCCTCATCAAGAATAAGTATTTTCGGATTCTTTAAAATTACTCGCGCAATTGATACTCTCTGCTTTTCACCGCCCGAAAGCTTTAAGCCGCGGTTGCCCACAAGCGTATCGAATTTTTGTGGCAATCGGTTAATAAAATCATAAATATTTGCAATTTTACAAGCGTCTATGATTTCATCCATAGTAGCTTCAGGCTTAGCATATAAAAGATTTTCGAGTATAGTACCGTTAAAAAGATACGTATCCTGAGTAACTATACCTATATTTGTTCTAAGATATGAAAGGTCATAGCTTCTAACGTTAATTCCTGCAACCTTAACGCTACCCGTTACAGTATCGTAGAGGCGGGGTATCAGACCTATTATTGTAGATTTGCCTGCGCCCGAAGTGCCCACTATTGCATACATTTTACCAGACGGTACGTAAAAGCTTATACCTTTAAGAATCTCCTTTGATTTCTCATAAGAAAACTTAACATCACAAAATTCAACGCTGCTGTCATTCATATCAGGCTTTAAAGGATTTTCAGGATTTTCAATTTCACAGCTACGGTCCAGATACTCAAAAATCCTTGAAAAAAGCGCCAAGGAGCGTACAAAATCCACCTGTAAATTAAGGAGCATTCTTACCGGCTGATAAAGTCGGTTAACAAGCGCCACTACAACCGTTATATCACCAACACTTAGTTTGCTATCCGCACCGCCTATAATAAGAAACCCGCCTGCAAAATATATGAGCAAGGGAGCTATCTGAATAAACATACCGAGCATTACGTGGAACCAGCTTCCCGCACGTTTCTCTTTTATAGTGATTTGTGTGGTTTCGTTATTAATTTTTTTAAAACGCTCGTATTCAATCTTTTCCTTTGTGAAAAGCTTTACAAGCATTGAACCGCTGACCGAAAGGGTCTCGTTTACCTGTTGGTTTAATTCATCGTGCTTATCCTGTGATTCTGCAGCCAAAGTCCAACGCTTTTTTCCCACCGAGCGTGTAGGAAATATCATAAGAGGCAGTACCAGAAGTCCCACTATTGCCAAACGCCAATCAGTGTAGAAAAGATAAAATACCGACACCCCTACCGTTAAAGCATTACTAACAATTGAGGTTAGCATTCCTGAAATCACCGAGCTTACTCCGTTTATATCACTATTCATTCGGGTAATAATATCACCCTGCTTTTCATTAGTGAAAAAGGAATGCGGCATATGCTGCAGATGGTCATACATCTCATTTCGCATATCGTATATTATTTTTTGTGAGATCCATGAATTTATGTATTGCTCCAAAACGCTTATGACCTGTGAAGCTGTAAGCACAACAAATGCCAATATCACCAATTTCAAAAGCGGCGCAATACTGCGGTTATCACTAATTATAGAATCCACTATCTGACCTGTTATAACCGATGGGAAAAGTCCGAGCACTGCCGAAATTACTAGAGCTGCAAACACAAGCAAAAAATGCCATTTATACGGCTTTAAATATCCGAGTATTCTAAGCAATAAGCCTTTTGTAACCTTAGGCTTATTCTGCTTTTCTTCATCTGTCAAAAAACTTCTGGGCCCGCCAGAACCACGTATACCTGCCGGTGGGGGCATCATAGGTCGCATACTTTTCATCTCCATATTTTTCTCTTATATATTATTTTAACATATTTATTAAAAAAATCCAATACTATTATCAAAGTATAAAAATATTATTTTTTAAATATTTTTCACAAAAGTTTTCAACTTTTGCTTGACAAACTGTGTATTGTGCCGTATAATAAAGACAGCAAAAGAAAGGAGGAGCAACAGCATGAGGAAGGACACTCCACCCGCAAGTTCTTAAAATAAACCGAAAGTGGTGATTCCAATGAAGTAATTAATTTAAAACCCAAAAACAAATAACAATAATTTACGGTGAAACCAATGTACTAAATATTTTTTCGGATAAGATAAAGTCGCAGATGTGATGTGGTATGAAAATATTAAAAACAGACTTTAAAAAATAAATTCAAGGTGAGTCCGATGCACAATTGGTTAACTGAATAATGTTATGAGGTTTCCGTTTTGGAAATTTAATATAAAATATTAACCTTAAAGGTGATTTATATGATTGTGAGGAAACAAGCTATCAAATAAATTGTTAAGGATGAGTCCAATGTACTATTTTAAAAAAGGCTCGATTTTCATTTAGGCTTAAATTTTGAGTATTAAATTTTTTATACAAAATTAGTGTAGCAAAAAATAAAAAATATCAGTTTGACCGTTATAACGGAATAAAGCTAAAAAAGAATTGAGTGAGTAATCATAAAAACAGAATATTAAAACGGCTGTAGCAGTAATTGTTACAGCCGTTTGTTATTTATTTTAAGTAATTATTATTCTTTTTCTCTGAACTTGATTTTATAAATTCCAAAATCATTTTCATTTTCAACCAACTTAATGTCAAAGGTGAAAATACAATCCCCTGCTTCTACCGTGCCGGAAGCCTTTACATATTCGCCCACTACAGTAGGCTCCTCTTCCTCAAAATCCTCAAATTCGTATTGAAGCAACTGAAATCCTTTTGTAAAATCCAGTTTTTTATCCTTTTCCAAAAGGGCGAAATAGCTTGAAACCTCATCTGCGGTTGTTTTACATTCAGAATGAATAAGCTCTGCGGCATCACTAAAACGGTCTTCTTCTACACAAAGAATAAATTCTTCCACGGTTTTTTGAATTTTTTTATTGCTCATTCCACCGCAAGCGGTTAATAAACACATTGAGCATACAAATAACAAAGCTAAGATTTTTTTCATATTATTTCCTCCGATTCTTTACTACTGATATATATTAATTTTCTATAAAATCAATGCAGCTTCTGGTTTCAGTAAAGGGACGAACCTTCGTATCGGCAACCTCTACATGCTTAGAGTCAACAGCATATCCCTTTAAAGCCTCCTCGCTCGCAAATACCGAATAAAGCATAACATCTGCATTTGACGAGGGTAAAGACTTAGTCTGCACCTTTATTTCTACAAGCCCCGGAATTTCTCCCATAAGACCTTCAAGTCCCTGCTTTATTCCAAGCTTCACTTCTTCGTTGTTAAATTCCGATTTCAATTTCCAAAGAATAATATGCTTTACCATAAAATCATTCCTTTACTTTTATTATGTTAAATTATAACAAAATGACTCTATTCTGTCAACCGTAGCATCTTCTTTATAAGTAATACTATGTAGGTTTACAATAGATGTGTTACAGTAACGAATAAAAAAATAAGTGACGAATGGAAGATCCTGTGTTACAGTTAAGTTGCTGAATCAAAACAGACAGGAGGATCAACCATTCGTCATGAAAACTGTAACACAAACAATGTTGTATCGTCAAGCATTAATTAAATATTCTTTTAAATATGGGGTAACAAAAGCAGCAATCAGATACAAAACCAATCGTCAATATGTTTACCGCTGGCGGAAAAGATATGACGGAACTTTGCAATCATTAGCAGATAAGTCACACAGACCACATCATCATCCTAGCGAGCATACACCTGAAGAATTAAAGCTAATAGCAGATATGCGCAAAAGAAACGCCAATGCAGGTTTGGTTGTGTTTTGGGTAAAACTTCGCCAGAGAGGTTATACACGTTCTGTAACAGGGTTATACCGCCTTCTACGCAAACAAGGTCAAATGGCGGTAAAACCGCCTAATCCGAAATATATACCTAAACCATACGAGCAGATGCAATATCCGGGACAAAGAGTGCAAATAGATGTAAAATTTGTGCCCGAATCTTGTATAGTGGGCGAAGCAAAAGGACAAAAATTTTACCAATATACCGCTATTGATGAGTACTCAAGATTTCGCTATTTAGAGGCTTTTGAGGAGCATAGTTCATATTCATCAGCACAGTTCTTAAAGCATTTAATAGAGAAATTTCCGTTCAAGATTGAATGTGTTCAAACAGATAATGGTATGGAATTTACAAAGCAATTAGGTAACACCCAAAAGCCGACGCCCACACTGTTCGAGCGTACGCTCGAACAGTGTGTCATAAGACATAAGCTTATTGCTCCGTACACACCCAGACATAACGGAAAGGTTGAGCGTTCTCATCGTAAAGATAACGAATATTTTTATGCCACACATTCTTTTTATTCGTTTGACGATTTTAAAAAGCAACTTTCTGTTCACAACAGAAGATACAATAATTT
>JBGVRU010000050.1:0-31737 GCA_045128715.1 Acutalibacteraceae bacterium
GCAGGAGATTTCCAATTAAGCGGACGCATAGGAAAATTATTGTATCTTCTGTTGTGAACAGAAAGTTGCTTTTTAAAATCGTCAAACGAATAAAAAGAATGTGTGGCATAAAAATATTCGTTATCTTTACGATGAGAACGCTCAACCTTTCCGTTGTGTCTGGGTGTGTACGGAGCAATAAGCTTATGTCTTATGCCACATTGTTCGAGCGTACGCTCGAACAGTGTGGGCGTCGGCTTTTGGGTGTTACCCAATTGCTTTGTAAATTCCATACCATTATCTGTTTGAACACATTCTATCTTGAACGGAAATTTCTCTATTAAATGCTTTAAGAACTGTGTTGATGAATATGTGCTATGCTCCTCAAAAGCCTCTAAATAGCGGAATCTTGAGTATTCATCAATAGCGGTGTATTGATAAAACTTTTGTCCTTTTGCTTCGCCTACTATACAAGATTCGGGTACAAATTTTACATCTATTTGCACTCTTTGCCCCGGATATTGCATCTGCTCGTATGGTTTAGGTATATATTTCGGATTAGGTGGTTTTACAGCCATTTGACCTTGTTTTCGTAAAAGACGGTATAATCCCGTTACAGAGCGTGTATATCCTCTTTGACGGAGCTTTACCCAAAATACAACTAATCCAGCATTCATATTGCGTTTTCGCATATCTGCTATTAGTTTTAATTCTTCGGGCGTATGCTCGTTGGGATGATGATGTGGTCTGTGTGATTTATCTGCTAATGATTGCAAGGTTCCGTCGTATCTCTTTCGCCAACGGTAGATGTATTGGCGGTTAGTTTTATATCTGATTGCAGCTTTTGTTACTCCGTATTTAAAAGAGTATTTAATTAATGCTTGACGATACAGCATGGTTTGTGTTACAGTTTTCATGACGAATGGTTGATCCTCCTGTACGTTTTGATTCAGCAACTTAACTGTAACACAGGATCTTCCATTCGTCACTTATTTTTTATTCGTTACTGTAACACATCTATTGTAAACCTACATAATTTTTTAAGTGTTTATTTGCAATAATATTGACATAAGGCAAAAAAAGTTTTAGAATTGTAAATATATGGAGGGATTGTTATGAAAGACGGATTTATTAAGGTAGCCGCGGGTCTACCAAATATAATTGTAGCAGATGTCCTATTCAATACCGAAAGTATTAAGGAAATAATTACAAAAGCACATAGCCAACAAGTTAATTTATTAGTGCTTCCCGAACTTTGTATAACAGGCTACACCTGTGGTGATTTATTTTTTAATGATGCTCTTATAGCTGCTGCTAAAAATGCTCTTTTAGAAATTGCTGAATTCACCAAAGATAAATACCCTATAGTTATTCTGGGCTTACCCATTACTTATAGTTCTAAGCTATACAACTGTGCCGCTGTTTTACAGGGAGGCAGAATATTGGGTATTGTTCCAAAAACTTTCATACCCTCTCATACAGTAATTAACGAAAGCCGTTATTTTGACTCTGCCGAAAGCCTAACAAAGGGTGCTTTTATAGTATTTAATAAAGGGCTCGCTGTAGATTTTGGAAATGATATAATTTTTTGCAATGAAGATTTTGAGGATTTTAGCTTTGCAGCCGAAATTTGTGAGGATTTATTTGCTCCAAATCCCATTAATCAAAAACTAAGTCTCGCAGGGGCTAATATTATAGTTAATTTAGCTGCCTGTAATCAAACAGTAGGAAAAGCGGATTATTGCAAGCGTTTAGTTGAAGAAGCCTCTGCAAGACTCAATTGCGGCTATGTATTAGCTTCAAGCGGCGCAGGTGAATCTACAACCGATACGGTTTTTGCAGGATTTTCATTTATTGCCGAAAATGGAGAAATCATTGCCGAAAACAATCCCTTTAGCGATAATGATATTATTATTTCCGAAATAGATGTTAAAATGCTATCGGGAGAAAAGCTAAAAAACACAAGCTTTTTACCTAAAGATGAACTTCGTCGAAACTATTTCATCCAAGATATAACCGATACTGTAATCACACGTAAAATCGAACAAAATCCGTTTTTACCTAAAAAGGTTAATAGAAATGACCGTTTAGAAGAAATTCTGCAGATACAGTCCCACGGCTTAGCCGGAAGACTTACTCACACAAAAGCCAAAAAAGCCATAATAGGTATTTCGGGCGGACTTGACAGCACTTTGGCATTGTTAGTGGCAATTCGTGCTATGAAACTACTAGACAGACCCTCTACCGATATTTTGGCAATTACAATGCCCTGCTTTGGCACTACTAAACGTACACGCTCAAATTCGGAAATTCTCTGCTTGGAGCTTGGTGTGGATTTTAAAGAAATTAATATAACCAACGCCGTAAATCAGCATTTCAAGGATATTGAGCAGAGTGAGACTGTTTTTGATGCAACTTATGAAAATTCACAGGCAAGAGAACGCACACAGGTGCTGATGGATATTGCGAACAAGGAAAATGGTTTAGTTGTAGGTACAGGAGACCTTTCGGAATTAGCTCTCGGTTGGGCAACTTATAACGGTGACCAAATGTCAATGTACGGTGTTAATGCCGCTGTTCCCAAAACTCTTATAAGACATATTGTTAACTACGAGGCATTAACTTCGGGCGAAGCGCTTAAAAATGTTTTGCTTGATATCCTTGATACTCCCGTTTCCCCTGAACTTTTACCTGCAAACTCTAATGGCGAGATTGCTCAAAAAACAGAGGATTTGGTAGGCCCTTATGAGCTGCACGATTTCTTTATTTATTATATGTTACGCTTTGGTATGGCACCTAAAAAGATTTTCCGTTTAGCTTGCTGTACATTTAAAGATTACGATAAAGAAACCATTCTAAAATGGTTAAAGATTTTTACTAAAAGATTTTTCACTCAGCAGTTTAAACGCTCATGTCTTCCTGACGGACCAAAAGTGAGTGATATTTCACTTTCTCCCAGAGGAGACTGGCAGATGCCCTCCGATGCAAGCTTTAATTTATGGATGAAAGAGCTTGAAGAAATAGAATAAATTATATAACCGTCTGTCTCATAAGAAAAATGAGACAGACGGTTTATTTTAATAATTATAAAGCTCAGTTGATAAATAGCGGTTACCTGAATCAGGAAGAATTACTACTATATTCTTATTTTCGTTTTCTGTCCTAAGTCCCAGCTCTACTGCAGCACTTAAAGCGGCACCCGAAGAAATACCCACCAAAAAACCCTCGGTATGACCCATATAACGAGCTATATTTATTGCATTTTTATTTGAGACAGCAATAATTTCATCATAAATTTCGGTATCGAGCACCATGGGCACAAAGCCTGCGCCTATACCCTGAATTGCGTGAGCACCTGCTACGCCCTTAGTTAAAACAGGTGAAGCTGCAGGCTCAACGCCCACAATTTTAATATCAGGTAATTTTTCTTTAAGAAATTTTCCTGTACCTGTAACAGTGCCACCTGTACCGATACCTGCAACGAAAATATCCACCTTGCCGTCAGTATCCCTTAAAATTTCAGGACCTGTTGTATCGTAATGAGCCTTTGCATTTGCAGGGTTTTGAAACTGGCCTGCTATAAAGCTATCAGGAATTTCTTTTGCCAACTGTTCGGCTTTTTCAATAGCACCGCTCATACCTTTTTTTCCGTCGGTCAGCACAAGCTCAGCACCGTAAGCCTTCATCAGCTTGCGTCTTTCCTCAGACATTGTTTCGGGCATAACTATAATAGTGTGGTAACCTCTGACAGCCGCCACCGCTGCAATTCCTATGCCTGTATTCCCAGAGGTCGGCTCAATAATTACCGAGCCTTTTTTTATAATGCCCCTCTGCTCAGCATCATCAAGCATAGCTTTACCCACTCTATCCTTAACACTTCCTGCAGGATTAAAGTATTCAAGCTTTGCCAATATATTAGCCTTTAAACCGTACTTTTTTTCAAAATTTGAAAGTCGCACAAGTGGAGTATTACCAATAAGTTGTTCAGCAGAAGTATAAATATTTGACAAGTCAATTCTTCTTTCTGTTAAATTTCGTCGGTATGAAGCTTTACACCTGAGTTTTTAAGAGAATAAGCCAATTTATTATAATCTAAAGTTGCAAAATCATCACTTATAGCCGCAGCTATACCTGCCGCCTCACCTGTTACGGCACAGGCAGGAATAACACGTGAAATATCCCACATATCATCTGTTACAGAAATACATCTACCGCAGGTTATAAGATTTTTTATATCCTTACCGTAAAGACAGCCAAAGGGAATTTCATAAACAGGGCCTGCTTTTCGCCAGTCACTTATCATACCGATACTGTCAGAAAAGCTTTTAAACATTTCCTCATCATTCAAGGTATATTTACCGACAATTCTTCTTGTCATTCTAAGCTGCGGAATTGAGGCAATATTAGTAAGCGCGTGTTCTTTATTTATATTGCCTTTTTTGAGAAAATTATTTAAAAGGTTTTCGTGTGACTCACATACCATTTGAGAAATTTCATCACCGTCAAGCCCTGTATATCTCTTTTTAGATTTATCCTCTGCCTTTTTATATTTATCGGGAATATCTGCAAAGCCAAGCATTTTAAGGCGGTACTCAGAATCGATCATCTCATAATACCAGCTTGCAAGAATATTTCCCTGCTTGAAATTTTCAGTTTTAGCACCTGAAAGATGGCATAAATCAGCATCACCCGAAGCATCTACAAAGGATTTACCCTTATAAGCTATTCTGCCGCTCTTGTTTTCAGTTATAACCGAAGTGATTTTTTTATTTTCAACTGTAACAGCACAAACAGAAGTGCCATATAAAATTTTTACTCCGCTTTCTAAAAGCAACTGCTCGCAAAGAATCGCAAAAACATTAGCATTAAACTGAACCTCAAAACGATGTTTGCCTTTACCATCTTCATCACCAGTAAGCCACGCCATACCACGGGGATTACCCTCTTTGGTAGTGCCATTCATATCAGGCTCATAACCGTACTTAACTGAAAGCCTTAACAATTCTTCGGCTATGCCAAAACTCACCTGCTTACCCTTGCCGTCACAAATGGGCAGATATATTGTAACCAAGCCTGCTGTGGCAAGACCGCCAAGCATAAACATTTTTTCAAGTAAAAGTACATTTTTACTCTGCCTTGCTGCTGCCAAAGCAGCCGAAACACCTGCAATGCCTCCACCTGCCACTATAACATCATACTCGCCGCCAACCGCTACTTTTCTTTCATGTTCAGTTATATACAAAATTATAACCCCCTTTTATATTTTATAAAAGGCTGTTTCCTAAAAGAAACAGCCTTAAAAATTACTTTTTAGATTATTATTTAGCCATTGCAGCAACTTCAGCAGCGAAGTCATCCACACGCTTTTCAAGACCTTCACCCTTCTCAAAACGAACAAATGAAGCAATCTTAATATCAGCACCAAGCTCTTTTGCAGTATTAGCAACATACTTGCCAACACTTACATCGCCATCCATAACGAATGCCTGCTCAACAAGGCAGTTTTCCTTATAGTATTTGCCGATTTTACCCTCAACGATTTTGCCAAGAACAGCCTCAGGCTTATTAGCCATCTTAGGATCTTCCTTCATCTGGGCAATAAGGATTTCTTTTTCCTTAGCAAGAACCTCTGCAGGAACAGAAGCCTCATCTAAGTAAGAGGGGTTCATAGCTGCAATCTGCATTGCAATGTTTTTACCCATAGCAACGAACTCAGCATTGTCAGCATCAAGTGTGGTATCAAAATTAACCATAACACCAATTTTACCGCCTGCGTGAACATAAGTAACAACCTTACCCTCAACACGGGCAAAACGGCGAATTTTGATGTTTTCACGAATAGCAAGGAACAATTCCTGTACCTTAGCTTCAACGGTTTGACCGTCCTTCTCGCACTGGAGAAGAGCATCAACATCAGCAGGGTTCTGCTCAGCAACAACCTCTGCAACCTCCTGAGCTAAAGCCTTAAATCCATCACCGTTAGCAACGAAGTCAGTCTCACTGTTAAGCTCAACTACAACACCTACGCCGTTATTAGCATAAGCGCAAACTGTACCCTCAGCAGCAATACGGGTTGCTTTCTTAGCTTGAGAAGCAAGACCCTTTTCTCTTAAATAATCTGCTGCGGCATCCATATCACCGTTAGTCTCAACAAGAGCCTTTTTGCAGTCCATCATACCGCAACCGGTTTTCTCTCTTAAAGCCTGTACGTCTTTAGCAGTAAAAGCCATTATCTTTTCCTCCGATTATATTAAATTATTCAGCATCAGCTACTACTTCTTCGGTAGCCTCTTCTGCTTCTTCAGCAGCTGCAGTGCCCATTTCAGAACCCTGTCTGCCTTCGATAACAGCGGCAGCGATGGTTTCAGCAATAAGCTTTACAGCACGGATTGCATCATCGTTACCGGGAATAACTGCATCAATTTCATCAGGATCACAGTTAGTATCAACGATAGCAATGATCGGGATACCAAGCTTTTTAGCCTCTGCTACTGCGATTCTTTCCTTGCGTGGGTCTACTATAAACATAGCTGAAGGGATCTTCTTCATATCCTGAATACCGCCGAGGAACTTTTCAAGCTTTTCGATTTCAAGGTTAAGCTTGATAACTTCCTTCTTGGGAAGAAGCTCAAAGGTGCCGTCATCACGCATAGTGCGAAGCTGATTTAAGCGAGCAATTCTTGTACGGATAGTTGTAAAGTTTGTGAGCATACCGCCAAGCCAACGAGCGTTAACATAAGGCATGCTGCAGTGCTCTGCTTCTTCCTTAACGGAATCCTGAGCCTGCTTCTTTGTTCCAACGAAGAGAATATCTCCGCCTTCAGCTGCAATGTCACGAACGAACATATAAGCCTCATTGAGCTTCTTAACGGTCTTCTGAAGGTCGATAATATAGATACCGTTACGCTCTGTGAAAATGTACTCAGCCATTTTCGGGTTCCAACGTCTTGTTTGATGTCCGAAATGAACACCTGCTTCAAGAAGCTGTTTCATAGATACTACTGCCATTTTAATTTCCTCCTAAGGTTTTACCTCCATCCCGCTTAAGGATACGGAAATCACCCCATAGTAAAGAGTGACACCTGCCCGATTTAAAACGGAATGTGTGTTATTTTTTGCTATTCCATGAATAGCTGGTAAATTATATCACAAATGTGATTTTTTTGCAAGCTTTTTTTGATTTTTTTGAAAAGACTTGCCAAAGCCCAAATATTGTAATATAATGTACATATTAAATCTATATTTTAAGGGGCGTTTTTATGAAAACCCACAATTTTAATGTAAAAGAAGCTAATTTAGAAGACTTTAAATATGCTTACAGTCCGGCTGCTAAAACCCATAAAGAATTCACACAGCTTGACGACTGCATTGCAAACTTCACTCCAGGCGAAATAGGTCACAAAGATATCTTTGATTATGATTATATTAGTATGATAACAAAAGAGAAATACAAAAGCGGTGTTAAATTTTCTACCAAATGCAACTTTGTTAAATTCGGTGCTCCCCTTTTAGTATTCTGCAATGACTTCATTACCGATACCGACGGTACACTAATATATCAGAATCACTACGAAGTTGTAGCTTATGAGGGTGGTTGCAATATTTGGTATATCGTTCCGTGGCCTGAAAGAACCGAACGCCCTATTAAGCCCACTCTTATTGGCAAGCTCGATTTTGAAATCAAGCCTGACGAGCTAATTGAAATCAAGACTCAGATTATAGGAAAAACAATTTATGCCGAAGTTAACGGTCACACTCTTTCCTGCGAGCATTCCGATATTCCCGAAAAATTCCACATCGGTATTACTGCCTGCGAAGGTCATAACCGTTTCTTTGATTTCAAGGTTGAAGAATAACTAACTTTAATTTCAAACTAAAAGGAGGTGCATTGCTTTGCACTTACAGGAATCAGGTGAAATGTATCTTGAAACGGTTTATTTACTACACAAAAAAACGGGCAATGTGCGTTCCCTTGATGTAGCAGAATATATGGGATTTTCAAAGCCTAGTGTTTCACGCGCAGTAGGGCTGCTAAAAAAAGGTGATTTTTTAACCGTGGATAAAGACGGTTTCTTACATCTTACTCCCGCCGGCGAAGAGGTTGCTATGAAAATCTACGAACGACACACAATACTTACAGATTATTTAATAAGTATAGGTGTTGACCCTGAGACCGCTTCAAAGGATGCCTGCAAAATGGAGCATCATATAAGTGAGGTTACATTTGAAGCATTAAAGCGGTTAGCAAAAAAAATAGCTTAATTTAAAAATTAAATCGGTATGACCTATTTGGTCATACCGATTTATTATGCCTTTTTAAAATTAATATCAAGTGCTCCGTTTTTAGCGGTAACCGTTACAGAGCTTATACTACCCTCAGGATTATCTACTACTATATCAACCACTCTGCTTTCAATCTCACGGCGAATGTAATTACGAAGCTCTCTGGCTCCCCTCTTGCCGCCCACACATTTTTGGGCTAAATATTGGCAGGTGTCATCATCGTAGCAAAGCTCAATAAGCTTTTCGGATAATGCTTCCTTTAGCTCATCAAGCATAAGAACAGCAATTTTTGCAAGCGCTGTTTCACTTAAGGGTGAAAATACTACTATTTCGTCCACACGGGCAATAAACTCAGGTCTCAAAAAGCCTTCAAGAGCCTTTAATGCCTTTTCCTTTGAAGCATCTGCCACCGTTTTGCCAAAGCCTAAAAGATTGTCTGTTCTGTCACTTCCGGCATTAGAGGTCATAACAATAATAGTGTTTTCGAAATTAACGGTTCGCCCTTGTGCATCGGTAATTCTGCCGTCATCAAGAATTTGTAGCAGAACATTAAGCACATCAGGGTGAGCTTTTTCGATTTCATCAAAAAGCACTACCGAATAAGGCTTTCTCCTTACCTTTTCGGTAAGCTGTCCTGCCTCATCATAGCCAACATATCCTGGAGGGGCACCGATTATTCTTGAAACGGAATGCTTTTCCATAAATTCAGACATATCAAGCCTTATAAGAGTTTCAGGGGTATCAAAAAGTTGTTCAGACAGTACCTTTACAAGCTGAGTCTTACCTACACCTGT
The DNA here is from genome assembly GCA_045128715.1 of Acutalibacteraceae bacterium. Taxonomy (GTDB): domain Bacteria; phylum Bacillota; class Clostridia; order Oscillospirales; family Acutalibacteraceae; genus UBA737. Next base: position 9,057 of record JBGVRU010000050.1, read on the forward strand.
GGGACCGACAAAGATAAATGAGGCAGGCCTATTTAAATTACCCGTTTTAACACGTGAGCGCTTAACTGCAGCGGCAACTAATTTTGTTGCCTCTTCCTGACCTATAATCTTTTTATTAAGTTCCTCTTCCAATTCAGATAACTTTTTAAGGTCACTTTCCTGTATTTTGGTTGCAGGAATACCTGTCCAAAGCTCTATTACCCTAGCAATATCCATATCGGTAACGGTATTATTTGAGGCTGGCTCATAAAGTGCCTCTGCCTGCTTTTTATATTTTTCAAGGTCTGCTTTTATAAGTGCTTGCTTTTCGTAATCAGGATTTTCAACATCAGCTTCTAATTCCTCAAGCTTAATCGAACATTCTGCTACCCTTCTATTAGCCAAGCAAAGCTCGTCAATAGCCTTATTCTCAAGGCTTGCGCAAGCACAGGCTTCATCAAGCAAATCTATTGCCTTATCGGGTAAATATCTGTCGGTAACATACCTTTCTGAAAGAATAACCGCTTTTTTTACAATATTTTCAGGTATTACTACATTATGAAATCCCTCATAATAACCCTTAACACCCATAAGAATTTCCTCTGCTTCTTTTATAGAGGGCTCTTCTATTGTAACAGGCTGGAAACGGCGCTCTAAAGCCGCATCCTTTTCGATATACTTGCGATACTCTTTGAAGGTGGTCGCCCCTATAACCTGAATTTCACCGCGTGATAAAGCTGGCTTTAAGATATTAGCCGCATTCATTGAGCCTTCGGCAGAATCACCTGCGCCTACAAGGTTATGAATTTCATCAATAAAGAGAATTATATTGCCGGCTTCCTTAATTTCTTCAACCAAGCCTTTAACACGGCTTTCAAACTGACCTCTAAACTGTGTACCTGCCACAAGACCTGTAAGGTCAAGCAGGAAAATTTCCTTATCAAGCAGTCTTGCAGGAGCAGTACCGTCAGCTATTCTAAGAGCCAATCCCTCTGCAATAGCAGTTTTACCCACACCAGGCTCACCTATAAGGCAGGGGTTGTTCTTACTTCTGCGAGAAAGAATCTGTATCGTGCGGTAAAGCTCTTTATCTCTACCGATAATAACATCTATTTTACCCGTTCTTGCCTTTTCGGTAAGATTGGTACAATACTGCTCCATAAATCTGCGGCGTTTCTTTTTAGGCGTTTCTTTCTGGTCGGTTTTTACGTCATTTTTATCAGTTTTATTTTCACCGCCGCCGAAGCTACTGAATATTTTATTGATAAACGGCATAGCCGGGGCAGTACCTAAATCAAAGGTCTCGTCATTTAAGGTAGCATCGTCTGCATCCTCATCAAGAGTCATTAAATCCATAAACTGCTCACTCATCTGCTCGATATCCTCATCAGATATATTCATTCTTTTGAGCATATCGTCAACAGGTTTTATTCCCAATTCCTTAGCACAAACAAGGCAAAGACCGTTAGGCTCGGCATTAGGATTAGACATATCCGACATAAATACCACGGCCGGACGCTTTTTGCACTTTGAACAAAGCTTCATTTTTTAGAACTCCTTGAAAAACTAATAAGAAATTATTTAGCGAAAAATTTCTGTAAAAAACTTAAAAATGTAAGTGTTGTTAATATCATTCTCTGTAAAAATTAAAAACGGTTTTCCTGTAAAAGAAATAATTAACGAAATAACCATACAAAATATTACAGCAATTATGATACCCTTAACAGCGCCTACAATACCGCCGAGCGCTCGATTAAGACTGCCAACAACACTGAATGAGAACACGCGATTTAAAAGCTTGGCTAAAAATTTAACAGCAATAGATAATACAAGCACTAATATTACGGAATATAAAAGACCGAGCATTTTGGTAGCAATCGGTCTCACCACTCCCTGTGAAGCGGTTTTTACGGCTACTTCGGTACCCTGAGATATATTTTCAGAAATTTTTTCAGTAAAAGTATTTGTTGCAGTACCGAAAAGGTCATTATTCATTAAAAAATCGGGTAAAGCATTCCATGCTTCGTGCTCAGCGCTCTCTCCCGCAGCGTTAACTGCGGCTTTAACAATCGGCGGCTCTATTATTTTATCATAAGTAACCTCAGCTAATGGTGTACTAATTGTGAACGCCAAAATAATTGCCGCAATAAAGCCTACAGTTTCAACCAAAACCTTCACAAATCCCCTCTTCGCAGAGGTGATTGCAAAAAACAGGATTATGGAAATCAATATTAAATCAATTACAATACTCAATGTTGTTAACCTACCTTCATTCTAAATCAATTTTATCTATCCTATTATCTGTCAGCACGATAACGGAGTTTGTGGAAGCTGCATTAAGCCTTACCGCCCCGAAACCGCAGGAGCTTTTACGCAAAACCTCTCCCTCTTTACTTAAAAGGAAAATTTCGGTATCACTCATACAATAGATATGATTTCCACGTACCGCAATATCACTTACGATTCCTTTGTAGCTAAATTCAGAAGTAAGCTTTCCGCTTTTTGAAAAAACAGCTATTCGGTTATCTGTCTTATCACTTTCTCGGTTAAACACCGCAACATAGCTGTTTTTGTCCGTCCTAAAAATGGCAGCAGAATACTCATTTTTATATTCTTGGCTTTTGTACTTATGCCATTTAATAAAATTTATCCCGTTTTCGGTCACAACCTCAAAACCGCTTTTGAAGGAGCTGTCAATATTATACACCAAAGCATTTTCAAAGATTTCGGTGTATTCGGCAGTAGCAGATTTAAAGTTTAAAACGCTTAAAGTAGATTTATACTGTCCGCCACCGGAATTAAAAGCAGAAACCGCAATTTTTTTACCGTTTGGGGATACTGCCACATTGTTAACTGTATCTTCGGCGGAATACCACTCATACACCAAGCCGTCCTCTTTATCGTAAACGCTTACAGCCGAAGCATATTTATCCGAAAGAGTAACTAAAGCGTATCTTCCTGAATCGGAAACCGCTCCCGTAATAATAGGCTTTTCGGTTTTGACTGTGGTTTTAAGCTTTTTTAAATCAAAAATAAGAGCCTCTGTTCCGCCTTGCTCAAATACCAATGCCCTTGTGTCACTTACCTTTAAAACAGGATTTTCATAACCATGTGTGTAAGAAAAAAGATGTTTGCCCGAATTTGTAAAGGCATCTATATTTGTATTGGATAAAATGTAGTAATAAGAGCCGCGTGAAACAGTTGCAATTGTTTCGGTACTATTTAGCTCTATTGGGTAGTTGCCCGTGCCGATAAGAGCAGTAACCGCAGAAATGCCCTCAATTATTCCTGCCGGAAGTATAAGCTGTAAAAATATTATTACAATAAGAACTGCCGCTGTAATAAAGACACTTATTTTAAATTTACGTTTATTTTCAAGCTTTTTTCCCTTAACCACCTTCATATTAGAAACTGCGCCGGAGTGTTTCTTCTTTCCTGCAGGGACCATTTTAATATCCTCTGATGGGGCTTTGGTTTTTATCCTTGATTTTTGCACCTTGTTAGGAGAAGAAAAAAGCTTATTATGTTTTCTTTTTTTGTAATCAGGCATTTGTATCACCTTAATAATGTACTTTTTGGAGTATAAGTCCCATAGGCGGAGCTGTAACTCCTGCCAAATCTCTATTTTTAGAGCTTAGTATTTCTTCTGTTTTATTAGGGTCTATTCTCCCGTCCGAAACCTCTACTGCAGTGCCCACAATTATACGTACCATATTATATAAAAAACCGTTTGCGGTAATGGTAAGAGTCACTAAATCGCCAACACGCTCTGTATAGCATTCACTAACCGTCCTTACGGTATCCTCTACCGTTCTGCCGCTTGATGAAAAACTGTAAAAATCATGAGTTCCTACTATTCTTTTGCAAAATTCGTTCATTTTATCTATATCGAGCTTTCGTTCCACAGTCCAAGCATAACGGGATAAAAAAGGGTCTTTAATATTACTGTTTAATATACTGTAAACATAGGTTTTGCCTTTTGAGTCATATCTTGCGTGAAAATCGGGTGCTACCTCTTTGCAGTCTTTAATTGCTATATCCTGTGGCAAATACGAATTAAGGCCCCTTAAAAATGCAGTATCGGGAATACCCTCATCACAGTCAAGATGACAGCAAAATTCTTTTGCATGAACGCCTGCATCTGTTCTGCTGCAGCCTGTAACTCCTGTATATTTGCCTAATAATTTTTGTAACGATTCCTGCAAAACCTGCTGCACGGTAATACCGTTAGGCTGAATTTGCCAGCCATGATAGGCGGTGCCGTCGTAACTGATTGTAAGCAATATTCTTTTCATACGGCACCTCCAAAGCTTTAAAATATAATATTAAATATTATTATACAGCAACACATTAATGTTACCGAAAGAAAGGCAACTAAATCAATAGCTTTAATGGTCATCAGCTTCATTCGGGTCTTACCCTCGCCGCCGTTATAACAGCGGCACTCCATAGCCTCTGCCAGCTCATACGCACGTCTTACAGACGAAATAAGCAAAGGTATAAGAATGGGAATAAGTGCTCTCACTCTCTGTATAAGTCCGCCGCTTTCAAGATCGGCTCCCCTTGCCTTTTGGGCATTCATAATCTTTTCCGCTTCTTCTATAAGAGTCGGGATAAATCTCAAAGCTATAGTCATCATCATTGCAAGTGTATGCACCGCGCTTTTAAGACCAATAAATTTTAACGGACTTAATAGTGATTCGATGGCATCAGTCAAATCGTTTGGGGTTGTTGTATATGTGAGAGCCGAGCTTATAAAGATAAGCAATAAAATTCTCAGCGCCATAAAGAAAGACCTGTAAAGTCCTGCTGTAGTGATTTCAATAACCCAAAAATCAACTAACACCTTGCCGCCGTCACCGTAAAAGATATTAATTATTGCTGTGAAAATAAGCACAGGTAAAATAGCTTTCATATTTTTAAGATAAAGCTTAAATGGCACTCTGCTTATAATTGCTGTAGCCATCACGCTCATTGCAGAAAAAAGCAACGAAAACATATTTTGTGACACAAAAATAAAAACAACAAAAATTATCATTAAAATTATTTTCATTCTGGCGTCAAGCCTGTGAAGTAAGGATTTACAGTCGTAATACTGACCGAAGGTAATATCTTTAAGCATTTAAATTACCCTCTTTCCTTAATTTTAAAGCTTCAACCGCTTTTTGCACGGTAAAAACATTAGTATTAATGTTAATTCCTTTTCTTTTAAGCTCTAAAAACACACGTGTTACTATCGGCACATTGAGACCTATGCTTTTTAACTCATCTGTTTTGCTGAATACATTTTCCACCGTATCAAACATATAAAGGCTTCCCTTGTTCATAACAAGTATCTTATCGGCTAAAGAAGCCATATCCTCCATACTGTGAGAAATTATGATAACGGTAGCCCCTGTAGCCTTGCGGTAATCCTTAATAATCCGCATTACGTTTTCTCTGCCTTCAGGGTCAAGACCTGCGGTTGGCTCATCAAAAACGATAACCTCAGGTCTCATCGCCATAACACCCGCTATTGCAACACGACGTTTTTCTCCCCCCGATAAATCAAAGGGGGATTTTTTGAAGTATTCTTCCTTTACGCCAACTATTTTGCAGATTTCGAGCACACGCTTTTTAAGCTCATCACCTGAAAGTTCCATATTTTTAGGCCCGAAAGCTATATCCTCAAAAACAGTTGCTTCAAATAGCTGATATTCGGGATATTGGAAAACAAGCCCTACCTTAGAGCGTATTTTTCTTATTTCCTTAGGATTTTTCCATATATCCTCGTTATCAAAAAGAATTGTTCCCGTTGTAGGCTTTAAAAGTCCGTTAAGGTGCTGAACCAAGGTAGATTTACCCGAGCCTGTATGTCCAATAATACCGATTATTTCGCCTTTTGCAACCGTAAAGCTTACATTACTTACAGCATCGTTTATAAAGGCACTGTTTTCGCTGTAGGTATGGGTAAGATTTTTTACCTCTAAAATTGCCAAATTAATATTCCTCCAAATGAAGCGCACTTATAATTTCATCGGCTGCTTCTTCTATAGAAATTACATTTGTGTTTATCTTAAATCCGTTTTTGCTTAGTTCATAAAGAAGCTCTGTCGTCTGCGGAACATCAAGTCCCACAGCTTTAAGCTTTTCAACATTTTTAAAAACCTCTTTAGGTGAGTCGTCATCAATTATAACACCGTCATTCATAACCACTACCCTGTCAGCCTTTTCTGCCTCCTCCATATAGTGGGTTATAAGCACAACGGTAATCCCCTTTTCACGGTTGAGCTTTAAAATAGTATTTATAATTTCAGCTCTGCCTTTTGGGTCTAACATTGCGGTAGGCTCATCCAACACAAGACACTGAGGCTCCATTGCAATAATGCCCGCTATTGCTATTCTTTGCTTTTGTCCACCTGAAAGTCTGTGCGGGGTTGATTTTCTGAATTCATACATATCAACAGCCTTTAAGGCATCGTCAACACGGATTCTTATTTCCTCAGGTGGAAGTCCTAAATTTTCAGGTCCGAAGGCTACGTCTTCTTCCACCACAGAAGCGACAAGCTGATTATCAGGATTTTGGAAAACCATTCCAACCTTTTGCTTAACGGTAAGCTCGGTTTCCTCGTCCTTGGTATTTATACCGTCTACCAAAACATCCCCGTATGTCGGCTTATTAAGCCCATTAAGCAGCTTTGCAAGGGTAGATTTACCCGATCCGTTATGACCGAGTATTACAGTAAAGCTTCCCTTTTCTATATCAAGACTTAAATCCTTTACTGCGGCATAAACAGTATCTTCTTCGGTATATTCGTAGGTTACATTTTTAATTTCAATTAAATTATCCATTTATCATCTTTTCCAGACAGTAGTATTTCCGCAAGGGAGAGAAATTCCCTTATCGGTAACATAAAGACCTATTTCGTCGGTGAAAATTTCTCCGTCTCTGTCACCTGCCACATAGCGTTTTACCATATAGTTAAGTATTGTAGGCGATAGACCGCCTGTGTAGGAATTAAGAAAGAAGAAAATAGCATCCTTAGATAGTAGCTTACCCGTTTCACTAAGCAATTCTCCAAGCTGCTGTTCTAATTTCCAAACCTCACCGCCTGGACCTCTGCCGTAAGAGGGTGGGTCCATAATTATAGCGTCATAGGTGTTTCCTCGACGTAGCTCTCTTTTAACAAACTTCATACAGTCGTCAACCAGCCAACGCACATTTTTATCCGCAACACCGCTTGCAACTGCATTTTCCTTTGCCCATTGAACCATTCCCTTAGAAGCATCAACGTGAGTAACTTTAGCTCCCGCTTTAAGGCTAGCCACCGTAGCACCGCCTGTGTAAGCAAAAAGGTTAAGGACAGAAACTTCCTTATTTGCCTTTTTTATAAGCTCGTCCGCCAAGCTCCAGTTGACTGCTTGTTCGGGGAAAAGACCTGTATGCTTAAAGCCCATCGGCTTTAATCTGAATGTAAGCTCATTATAAGAAACGCTCCATACATCGGGCACATTTTTAAGCTTTTCCCAATAACCGCCGCCCGAATTCGAACGGTGATAAATTGCGTTTGCAGTATTCCAACGGCTGTCAGTTCTTTTACCTGACCAAATAATTTGCGGGTCGGGACGAATTAAAATAACATCACCCCAACGCTCGAGCCGCTCGCCTGAATCTGCATCTATAAGCTCGTAATCTTTAAATCCTTCTACTGTTCTCATTAATCCTCAGCCTAAAATATAGATTGTTGTTTGTTTTCATTACCAAAAGGTATTCCTAAGTGGTCGTATGCAAGCTTTGTAACGCATCTTCCTCTTGCTGTTCTTGTCAAAAAGCCTATCTGCATTAAGTAAGGCTCGTAAACGTCTTCAATGGTTACCGCTTCTTCACCTATTGCGGCGGCAAGTGTATCAAGTCCCACAGGACCGCCGCTATAATTAGTAATAATAGTATTAAGCATCTTGCGGTCAAAATCGTCAAGACCCAATTCATCAATTTCAAATCTCGATAACGCCGCTCTTGCGGTTTTTTCGGTTATCCTACCATCAAACTCTACCTGAGCTATATCTCTTACTCTTTTTAAAAGTCGATTCGCAATTCTCGGTGTGCCACGTGAACGTGAAGCTATTTCCAAAGCTCCGTCCATATCAATACCAATATCAAGTATTCCTGCCGAACGGCTTACAATTTGAGCTAACTGCTCGGGTGTGTAAAGGTCAAGCCTTAAAAGCACTCCGAAACGGTCACGAAGCGGAGCGGTCAACTGACCCGAACGTGTAGTAGCTCCAACAAGTGTAAAATGCGGAACATCAAGTCTTATTGACCTTGCCGAAGGTCCCTTGCCGATTATTATATCAAGCGAAAAATCCTCCATAGCAGGATATAAAATTTCCTCAACATTACGGGAAAGACGGTGTATTTCATCAATAAACAGCACATCGCCCTCCTCAAGAGAGGTTAGTATTGCCACCAAATCGCCCTGCTTTTCAATTGCAGGACCTGAGGTCACACGAAGATTGACACCCATTTCTCTGGCAATAATTCCCGCCAATGTAGTTTTGCCAAGACCTGGAGGACCGTAAAGCAATACATGGTCAAGGCTTTCATTTCTCTGCTTTGCGGCAGTTATATAAATCTTAAGATTTTCCTTAGCTTTATCCTGACCTATATACTCATTAAGCGTTTTAGGTCTAAGTGTCAGCTCTGCTGAATCCTCATGATAGCTATAATCAGGCGATACTATTCGGTTTTCAAAATCCATTTCCTGTTCTATCACGCCTTATAACCCCCTTGAAAGCACCTTGAGCGCCTGTTTAATAAGCTGGTCGGTGGTAAGAGTGGAATCAAGTCTGCCCACAGCCGATGCAGCATCACTTTTAGAATAACCCAATGCAACCAAAGCCTCTATAGCCTCAGCAGTAGAAGTATTTGCTACCACCTTGCTTACAGCCGACACATTCATACAGTCTCCAACAACAGCATTTCCAACCTTGTCCTTTAATTCAAGAACAATTCTTTGCGCCAATTTAATTCCCACTCCTGCCGCTGCAGTAAGAGTTTTAGCGTCGTCGCTTGCAATAGACAAAATAAGTTGAGAGGCAGTAAATTCAGAAAGAATTGCAATGCCTATTTTAGCGCCCACCCCGTTTACGGAGGTTATAAGCTTAAAAGCATTAAGCTCTTCTAAATCAGCAAAACCGTATAAATCCATTGCATCCTCACGGACGGCTAAATGTGTGTATAAAAACATTTCATCGCCAACAGGCGGTAAATTATAAAGCGTGTTTTTTGTAACAAAGCATTTGTAACCCACTCCCGCACATTCTATTACAACAGAAGTCTGGTCCGAAAAAAGAAATTTTCCCCTTAGCGATGCTATCATTTTTTTATCCCCCTGCAAAGTCTGGAATAATCGGATGCTGCACTGTGAGCGTGGCAAATAGCTAAAGCCAACGCATCTGCAGTATCGTCAGGCTTAGGCACAGAAGATAGCCCCAAAAGGTTTTTAACCATTTCCATAACCTGTCTTTTTTCAGCCTTGCCGTAACCTGTGACCGACTGTTTGACCTGTAGCGGCGTATACTCGCTTATAGGTATACCCTTGCTCTCGGCAGCCAATACTATAACTCCTCTTGCCTGTGCTACGTCGATAGCAGTAGTAGTGTTAGTATTAAAATAAAGCCGTTCTATAGAGAGTGCCTCGGGCTTGTATTTATCTATTACATAAAGCATATCCTCGTAAATAGATTTAAGTCGTTTTGGAAAATCCTCACCCGCTTCGGTAGTTATAGCTCCGCAGCCCGCAACCGAAAAACGGCAGGCGGCATAATCAATGACACCGTAACCCACAATAGCATATCCCGGGTCAATTCCAAGTATCCTCAAATCCATTCACCTCGCAAAGCATAATAATCTACAATATTATATCATAAAGATATAAATTGAGCAACTGTTTTTTAGTGTTAATTATTAAGTTTTTCACGGGTAAATAATAAGAGAGAAAAATGACGAATAAACGCAAATTAAACTTGACTTTTTCTATGTTTTAATGTATAGTTTATTCTGGTTAGATAATGTATTTTTAAAATTTAATAACAAATAACCAAAGCATCTGTGTAGAAAGAATGCAGCCTCAGTTTTATGCCGTAGTTTCCGAAAAATTAAAATATCGAGAAAACTATGAAAAACCCTTTGTTCAGGGCATTAAACCCAGAAGTTGCAGGTATCGCACAGGGTAGATTTTTGAAGGTAGTATGTAAAAGCATACTATTAAAACCGGAGAAAATCAAAAATTTATTCTTGTGTCGACACTGAGCGTAATAGCAAAGACTATTGCCGTGTTGAACAAAGGGGGATGCTTTTAATGAAAAAAGAAAATATAGTTGAGCTTAAAGACATTTCGGTCGCTTTTGACGGCGAGCAGATTTTGGATGGTCTTAATCTTGAAATTAAAGATAAAGAGTTTATAACCCTCTTAGGACCCTCCGGTTGCGGCAAAACCACAACACTGCGTCTTATTGCAGGCTTTTTAGAGCCCGAGAGCGGTGAAATTGTCTTTGACGGTAAAATAATAAATGGTGTTCCTGCTTATAAGCGACAGGTGAACACCATTTTTCAGCGTTATGCGCTTTTCCCGCATCTTAATGTTTATGAAAATATTGCCTTTGGCTTGCGCATAAAAAAGCTTAAGGAAAAGGAAATCGAAGAAAAGGTAAATGAAATGCTGGGGCTTGTAAACCTTAAGGGACTTGAAAAGCGCAGTATTGATACCCTTTCTGGCGGTCAGCAGCAACGTGTTGCAATTGCGCGTGCCATTGTTAACCGACCCAGAGTTTTGCTTCTTGACGAGCCTTTGGCAGCGCTTGATTTAAAGCTTCGCAAGGAGATGCAAAAGGAGCTTAAAAACATACAGCAACAGTTAGGCATTACCTTTGTCTTTGTTACCCATGACCAAGAGGAAGCTCTTACAATGTCGGACAGGGTTGTTGTAATGGCAGGCGGTAAAATTCAGCAAATCGGTACTCCGCAGGACATTTACAACGAGCCAAAAAACGCCTTTGTTGCCGACTTTATCGGTGACAGTAATATTATTGACGGTATTATGGTTAAAGACCTGCTCGTTAATTTTTTAGGGATTGATTTTACTTGCGTTGATACCGGCTTTGGGAATAATAATCCTGTTGATGTTGTTATCCGCCCTGAGGACGTTATTTTGGTTTCTCCCGAAAAAAGCGAAATGAGGGGTACTGTTACCTCGCTCATTTTCAAGGGAGTTCATTACGAAATGGACGTTATGGCAAACGGCTTTAAATGGCTGGTTCACAGCACAAAAATGGAACAAGTCGGCGCAGAGGTAGGAATTTATATTGAGCCGGAAAATATTCAGATAATGCATAAGCCCCGCTCTAAAGACGAGGAGGCTGTAAGCATTGACGAATAAGAAAAACATCTGGCTTTCAGGACCTTACATTATATGGATAGCAGGTTTTATTATAATACCTATACTGACTATTGTGTATTACGCATTTACCGATTCTACAAAAAAATTTACATTTAGCAACATTATAAACGCTGTTGCGGACACTGCAAATTTAAAAGCTTTAGGTCTTACATTATTGCTTGCAACATTAGCTACTCTTATTTGCCTGTTGCTTGCTTACCCTCTTGCAATTTGTCTTACAAAATCAAGAATCAAAAACAAGAATCTTCTTATATATCTTTTTATACTGCCTATCTTTATGAACTTTATGCTTCAGATGGTAGCAATAAATGTGATACTCGAAGATAACGGTATAATAAACTCTCTGCTTGCGGCTGTGGGATTACCTAAATTCCACATTGCCAACACCTTTACTGCAATACTTATCGGAATGTCTTATGACTATTTTCCCTTTATGCTGTTACCGATTTATAACACTGTCTCCCGTATAGACAGTGATTATATCAATGCCTCTAAGGATTTAGGTGCAAACAGCATTAGAACCTTTTTCAAGATTACTTTCCCCCTATCGCTCCCAGGAGTTGTAAGCGGAATAACAATGGTTTTTGTTCCCGCAATATCTGACTTTGCTATTGCAGAAATGCTCGGCGGCGGTAAAATAATGCTTATAGGTAACGTTGTTGAAATGAGCTTTACCAAGGGTCATTATTACCAAGGCTCAGGTCTTGCTCTGTTGCTTATGGTATTTGTACTGTTAAGCTCGCTTATTCCCACAGATGATCAGAGCTCTGAGGGAGGTGCCATCATAATATGAAAAAGCTGTTTTCAGCTATGAGGGGAGTCTACGTTTCCCTTATATTTGCAATACTTTATCTGCCTGTTATGGTTATGATAGTTCTTTCTTTCAATGAGTCAAAATCATATTATAAATGGGATGGCTTTTCTTTCGCTAAATATGAGGCACTCTTTAATAATGAAACGATTATGGAGGCTGTAGGAACTACAGTTATTTTGGGTCTTGCCGCTGCTGCACTTGCAACCGTTATAGGCACCTTAGGTTGCATCGGTATGCTTGCTATGAAAAAGAAAACCGAATCTGCCGTAACTGCCGCAGGTAATATTCCTCTTCTTAATGCGGATATTGTAACCGGTGTTTCACTTATGCTTTTCTTTAGTGGAATAGTTGGCAGAATGAACGGTGCTACGCTGCTTATATCTCATATCACATTGGTTATGCCCTATGTAGTGCTTAATGTATTCCCAAAATTAAAGCAGTTTGATAAAAGCATTTATCAAGCCGCTTTAGACCTTGGAGCTTCCCCGATAAAGGCGTTTTTTAAGGTGATTTTGCCAGATATTTTACCTGGAGTATTAACAGGATTTTTATTGGCGCTTACCCTTTCTATTGATGACTTTACTATTACCTATTTTACAAAGGGACAAGGACTTAACACACTTTCAACCCTTATTTACACCAACCGCATACGAGGTATACTGCCTGAATATTATGCACTTACATCTCTTATGTTTATTACGGTGCTTTTACTGATACTTGTTATGCAGATTTTAAATATGCGTTCAAATCTTAACAATTCGGCTCAGAACAACCAAACAAGAAAGGAAAAAGATTATTAGAATGAAAAGAAGCTTTTTTAGAATTGCTCTTACACTTATTTTAGTATTATTACTTTCAGCAGCTCCTCTCTCATTAACGGGTTGCTCATCTAAAAACACACTCTACCTTTTTAACTACGGCGATTATATTGACCCCGAGGTTTATGACCTTTTTGAAAAAGAATACGGCATAAAAATTGTTTACGATGAATATGCTGCTCCCGAGGATATGTATGCAAAATTTACCTCAGGTTCTGCAAAGTATGACCTTGTCTGCACTTCCGACTATATGATGGAAAAGCTGATTAAAGAAGATCTGCTCGCCGAGATTGATTTTAGTAAGGTTGAAAATTTCTCCAACATAAGCGAAAAACAACTTAATGCTACAAAAACCTTTGACCCTGAATTAAAGTATACCGTACCCCACTTCTGGGGAACCTTAGGTATTCTTTATAACACAGAAACCGTAAAAGCAGAGGACGTTAAAAGCTGGAATTCGGTTTTTGATGGTAAGTATAAAGGCAGAATTATTATGCCCAACAGTGAGCGTGACGCTTTTTATGTTGCTTTAACAACGTTGGGCTATGATGCCAACACTACCGATACTGATAAACTTGAAGCTGCTGCAGAGCTGCTTCGCGAACAGAAAAAGGATGTTCAGGCGTATCTTTTAGACGAAGCCGCAAGAGTAAAAATAGAATCAGGTAATGCAGACATTGCTGTTATTTATAACGGCGAAGCATATTTGGCATTCCAAAATAACGATAAGCTTGATTTTGTTATCCCCGAAGAGGGCACCTGTATGTGGTTAGATTCCTTCGCTATCCCGAAGGATGCTGAAAATAAAGAATATGCCGAGCTTTTCCTCAACTTCCTTTGCAGTGATAAAATAGCTGCTAAAAACTTTGAATATATATACTACTCAACTCCGAATCAGGCTGTTATAGATTCACTTGATAAAAAAATAGTTGCAGAAACCGCCATTTTCCCCGAAGAATCGATTTATGAAAAGATAACCGTTTTAAAATATTTAGGCACTGAAATAGAGCGGCTTTATTCCAAGCTTTGGAAAAATGTTAAATCTTAAACTTTAAATTTGCAGGCGGGATCATTCTCGCCTTTTATTCTATGTACGAAAGGAAGAAACACTATGGCTTTGCATATTAAAACTGGACTTACCGCTCCCGAAGGGTTTATTAATGATGTTTTTGAAATTGATAAGATAACCTATTCTCCCGAGCTTTGCGGTAAAATCGAAAATCTCAGCAAACGTTATGAACGTTGTCGTGAATCTTTCCTTTTGCTTTATGATGAGGATAAGCTTGCGGGGTATATCAACTTTTTTCCTGTAGGTGAAAAGCTTCACAGTGAGATGATAAACCGCGAAGACCTTAGAATGCGTGACGATGATATCTCCCCTGAAGAAATTGAGGATTGGAATTGTCAGAATGGAAATAATTTATTCATTCTGTCTGTAGCCCTAAGACCTGAGTACCGCAAATCCAAAATCTACAACGGAGAAGCTATAATACTGCTAAGTAATTCTTTTCTCGAATTTTTAAGAGAAAAGAATACCGCAGGTTATAAAATCTCCAGTATTTCAGGTTATGCAATATCCTTAGGCGGTGTAAAATTCCTTAAGCGAATGAATGCTTCACTGCTTAAGGATACCGTAGAAAAATACCACTTCTTTTTTGCAAATACTGAAAATGTAAGCGATTTTCTTGAAAACGGATATACCTTTAATACCTATAAAAAACTTATAAGGACGATATTTATTTCTTTATTCCCATGACCACAAATAGTACCGACAGTGGCTTTGACAAAATTTTAGCAGCAAGCAAGCGTAAAACCCCCGATGCTGTGGATTTTGACTATACCCCCACCGAGGATTTATCAAAACTGCATTTCGGCGACCTTTACTGTAAAGTTCTAAACCGCCATGTTGAATATGAATGCAACAGTGAAGCCTTTAAAGGCAAGAATATGTCAAGAATTTATCTTGGTGAATTTGACCTTGCCTGTTATGATGACGATTACGATGGAATTCCCCTTGATACAGAAAAGGTTCACCTTTTTATTACGGCTCATAAAAACACAGGTCTTTATATTGTCACCATAGCTTTACCAGACAATCATTATAACCCCACACAGCTGATAGACCAGATGTCCACAGATCATCTTGAAATACTTGATTCCGAAACCAATGAATTTATATCAGCTGATAAATATGTAGGAAATCGCTTTGATTTAACCGTTTGTGGTGAGTCAAAATGCGTTATCTGTATGTCTAATAAACCCGAAATAGATATAGAGCTACCATATATTTTATCGGGCGAAACAATGATAAGCAAGCATATTGATTATAAAATCAGACCCGAGCATTTTGAAAAGCTTGTTAAATGCCGCGCTGTGTACGATTACTATGATTCTTATATTTCGCGTTCTGTCATAGCCTTTATTTTTAAGGACTATTCAGATGAAATCAGTGTGAGAATGAGTGATGAAGCTTCGGAGCTGTTTATTGTTGAAATAGTGTTGTTTCAAAACACAGCCGTACTTAGAACAAATCGCAAAGTTGTAGAGGAATTAGAGGACAACCGCAAGATTTCTATGGAGGATATTGATGCTTTATACATAGAATTCGGCAAAACCGTACTATTTTGGAATTCGGATATTTTTAAATATCCTTTTTCTCAAATAGAAGCCGATGCAGTTATTGAATCATTTGGTATTAAAGAAACTCTTGCTGATTACCACCGCAATCAGCAATTCCTTGACCGTCTTATAGAGCTAAAAAGCAATATTGTTGAGCAAAACTCCAATAATATAATGAATAACATTCTGTTTTTCCTATCTTGTATTGAGGGGTCTTCCGTAACACTGGGTGCGGTTCTTTGGATATGGCATCTGTTAAAAAACACAACCGACTTACCCTTGGGAGAGGATACAATTCTAAGATTTGGTTGGGTATTCCTATTCATTATTGCGACTATGCTTATACACAAATTAGCTTCATTAAGCTATTCAAAAAAGCTTTCTTTTAAAATAAAGCAACGCAACAAAAACAAACATAGGGACAGGAATTAACTCCTGTCCCTATGTTTGTTACAACGCCAAATTTAAGGCATAAATTACTGCCGCAAATTACGTTTAATTTAGTTCTTTACAGAAACTGTCTAATATCTATTGCCAGCTTTTCCTCAAGGTTAATGAGTCTTTTGGTAATATCCTTTGATACCTCGTCTGCGCCCTCGTATTTATTTAAATACTTGTTAAGAGATTTTACGCCCATATTGCAACCATCCGTCATTAACTCTGCGATAGTATTGTCCGAATCATTCATAGCAAGCTTTACATTGGTCTTTATCCAAGACATACCCTTTGCCATAGCCGCAGGCTCTTTTCCGTCGTCCTCATATTTATCCAACTGATTTTTAATTTTGCCTTCCAAGTCGCTATGCTCGTTTTTACATTCTGTAAGCATATCCTTTAACCTTTTATTGCTCAAATATTCGAGTACGTCATCTATAGATGATATACCCATTTTAACTCCTGCATCACATTCACGAAGAAGCTTTATTGTATCTGGTTCTATCATAATAATTCACCTTCTCCTTTAATTTGGTAAAATTATTATTCCCTGATACTTTTTTATAATTCAAAATTAAAAATTTTAGAGTATATTAAGTGCTTTACGAAGCTTATCAGCATTACCGTCAAACAAATAACCTTTAATACCCACCTTTTCAGCACCGTTAATATTTTTAGGGCTGTCATCAATAAAAATACATTCCTCAGCCTTTAAATAATAATTGTTAAGCAAATATTCAAAGATTTCCCTGTCAGGCTTAACAATACCGATAGGTCCCGAAAATACCAAGCCGTCAAAAAGCGAAAAAAGGTTATTCACCCAAGCATTTTTGTGATAGTTATTGGCAAAACCGATGCTTATATTTGAAAGCAGGAAAAGCTTTCCGCCCTGTGCCTTAATATCCGCAACTAACTTCTGCATACCATCTATCGGAGTTTTAAGTCCTATCCAGCCGTCATAAACAAGGCAAGCACTTTCATGTAGTTCTTTGGGCAAACGCTTACAAAAGGCTTCCTTAACCTCATCATCGGTAATAGAGCCATCATCAAGTCTGTCCCAGTAAAGTCTGTCAAAAACAATTTCGCTTACAGTTTTTCTGTAAGCCTCATTCTCTATATAAATTGATGTCAGCTCATCAGGATTAAAACGAGCTAAAACATTTCCAAAATCGAAAATATAATTCTTTATCATTTATATATCCCTTTTCCTCTGTTTTGTATTTTAACATAAGCGCATCGTTTATTCAATAAAAAGCTGTATTAAATTAAGATATAGTGCAGGGTAACACAATTCGATGCCCTTTGAATTTTTTGGTTATGGATTTGAACCACTACATATTTATAAGTCGTGCCGAAGGCACACCGCAACTTCTTCACTATTCACTATAACTTATTACTTGCCAAAATCGACGGTAAAGAATAGTGAAAAGTGAAGAGTGAAGAGGTAAAAAGTAAAATCGACAAACCTCTGTCGAGATTTGTCGATTTTGGCGGAGAGGAGGGGATTCGAACCCCTGAACGGGTATTAGCCGTTACACGATTTCCAATCGTGCGCCTTAGACCAGCTCAGCCACCTCTCCAAATGTGACTTTGGTCATTATACTTGATAATAAAGCAAAAATCAAGTGTTTTTTTATTTTTATATAAAAATTTTTCTACTCAATCTCAATAATAACCTTATTCGGCAGGCAAGCTATAACCTCACCCTTTTCGGTTATCGGCTTATGCTTTACGCAAATTTGATTTTTGCATTTAGCTTCACTAACAAAAACCTTTCCGTCCTTTATTGTTATAATATTAGTTTCTATATCAATTACTGTATCCTCGTTTAAAGGAACACTGTAAATAACCTCATTATCTTTTGAGACCATAACGGTTATGCCATTATCTCTGCTAAAAAAATAAAATAAAGCTATTATAACAGCTAAAATTAAAACCGCTGAAATAATTATAATATCTCCTTTTTTCATCGAAACACCACCTATATTTTTTATTCTAACACATCTTTACAAAAATTAAAAGTATGGTATACTTATAATATGAAAAAATTAACATCTGTTTATCTTCTCCTTTTGGCATTTTGCCTTTGCGGCTGCCAAAGCAATAGTATGAGCTCTGACACTCAGTTTATTTTAGACACCGTAGCCACCATTACCGCAAATAGCGACAGTGATGTGATTAACGGTGCTTTTGAGTTGTGCCAGAATTACGAAAAAAAACTTAGCCGCACCAAAAAGGAAAGTGAGGTTTACAAGCTCAACAGCTTTGGTGGATTTAAAGAAACAGATGAAGAAACCTTAAAAATCATTGAACGCTCGGTTTATTACGGAGAACTGTCTTCTGGTAAGTTTGATATAACTGTTTTACCAGTAAGCAGTCTTTGGGATTTTAACAACCAAATTATCCCCTCAAAAAGTGAAATTGCCGAAGCGCTCCAAAACGTTGATTATGAAGCTATTGAAATAGTAGGTAACAAGGTCAATTTAAACGGAAAGCAAATAGATTTGGGCGGTATTGCAAAAGGATATATTGCGGATAGAGTAAAGGACTATTTAACCGAAAACGGCGCTACCAAGGGAATTATAAATTTAGGCGGTAATGTTATGGTTTTCGGTAAGGAATACAAGGTAGGCATACAAAAGCCTTTTAGCGACGGTATTTCAGCCACCTTGAAGCTAAAAAACAAATCTGTTGTTACTTCGGGAATTTATCAGCGTTATATTAAAGACGGCGATGCGCTTTATCACCATATAATTGACCCCGATACTGGCTATGGCGTTGAAAACGAGCTTGCCTCTGTTACGGTTATAGGCGACTGCTCTATGGACTGCGATGCACTCTCAACCGTTTGTATGCTTGTGGGTACTGAAAATGCCAAAAAAATCATAGAAAACACACCTGATACTGAGGCTGTTTTTATTGATCGTGACGGCAATTTAAAGCTTACTGATGGTCTTTTCTTGAAAGACGGCTGTGTTTATTTAAAATAATGCTATATTTATTAATATTTTTATGATATACTTGATTAGATACTGATTTGTGAGGTAGATTTATGAGTTTATTAAGAACCCTTTTTGGAGATTACAGTACAAAAGAATTAAAAAGAATTATGCCCCTGCAGCAAAAGGTTTTAGACCTTGAAGAAGAATATGCTGCCCTAACTGACGGCGAATTAAGAAATAAAACAGCAGAATTTAAAGGCCGTTTATCAATGGGCGAAACGCTTGACGATATTCTGCCTGAGGCTTTTGCCGCTTGCAGAGAGGCTGGCTGGCGTGTGCTTGGTATGAAGCACTTCCCTGTTCAGATTATAGGCGGTATTATTTTGCATCAAGGCAGAATTGCCGAAATGAAAACAGGTGAAGGTAAAACCCTTGTTGCCACTCTCCCCGCTTACTTAAATGCTCTTTCAGGCAAGGGCGTTCATATTGTAACCGTTAACGATTACCTAGCTAAGCGTGACTCTGAATGGATGGGCAAGCTTTACCGCTTTATGGGGCTTTCTGTCGGTCTTATTATTCACGGTATGGACCACGAAGCTAAAAAGGAAGCCTACAACGCAGATATAACCTACTGCACCAACAATGAGTTAGGCTTTGATTATCTTAGAGACAATATGGTAATTTACAAGGAGCGCAAGGTTCAGCGTGAGCATAATTTCGCCATTGTCGATGAAGTTGACTCTATCCTTATAGATGAAGCAAGAACCCCTCTTATAATTTCGGGTCAGAGTGATAAATCCACCGACCTTTATACCAAGGCAAATGCCTTTGCCCGCTCCCTTAAAATGGTTAAGGTTAAGGAAATGGACGATAAGGCAAGCGATATTGATGCTAATTATGACGGTGACTATGTTGTAGACGAAAAGGCTCACACCGCTACCCTCACCCCAGAGGGTGTTGAAAAGGCAGAGGCTTATTTTGGTATTGAAAACCTTAACGATACCGAAAACATCGCTATTGCCCACCACGTTAATCAAGCTATCAGAGCCTACGGTATTATGAAGCGTGATGTTGACTATGTTGTAAAAGACGGCGAGGTCATAATTGTTGACGAATTCACAGGTCGCCTTATGTACGGAAGACGTTATAACGAAGGTCTGCATCAGGCTATTGAAGCTAAAGAGGGCGTAAAGGTTGCAAGAGAATCAAAAACACTTGCTACAATTACCTTCCAGAACTTCTTCCGCCTTTATAACAAGCTTTCGGGTATGACCGGTACTGCTATGACTGAGGAAACCGAATTTCAGGAGATTTACAGACTTGATGTTATCGAAATCCCCACAAACAAGCCCTTAGCCCGTATTGACGAAAATGATGTTGTTTACAAAACCGAGAAAGCTAAATTCTACGCTGTAATTGATAAAATAGTAGAAAGCCACAAAAAGGGTCAGCCTGTGCTTGTTGGTACTGTTACCATTGAAAAATCCGAGCTTCTTTCCTCAATGCTCAAAAAACGTGGCATTAAGCATAACGTACTTAACGCTAAGCACCATGAAAAGGAAGCTGAGATTATAGCTCAGGCAGGAAAATTAGGCGCTGTTACTATTGCTACTAATATGGCAGGTCGTGGTACTGATATTATGCTCGGCGGTAATGCTGAATACCTTGCAAAGGCTGCGCTCCGTCACGACGGTTTAAGTGAGGAGCTTATAACAGAGGCTACAGGCTTTGCTGAAACAGACGATAACGATATTATTAATGCCCGTGAGCTTTATAAGGAGTATTACGAAAAGTTCAAGGCAGAAATAGCGCCCGAGGCTGAGGCTGTACGAAACGCAGGCGGTCTTTCAATTATCGGTACTGAGCGCCACGATTCAAGACGAATTGATAACCAGCTCAGAGGCCGTGCAGGTCGTCAAGGTGACCCCGGTACTACACAGTTCTTTATTTCTCTTGAGGATGACCTTATGCGCCTTTTTGGCGGAGAAAGAATTACTGCCATAATGAACACCCTAAAGGTCGAGGAAAACACTCCTCTTGAAAGCGGTATGCTTTCAAAAACCATTGAGGGAGCGCAGAAGAAGAAGGAAGGTATGAACTTCGCTATTCGTAAAAATGTGCTCCAATATGATGATGTTATGAATAAACAGCGCGAGCTTATTTATACACAGCGTAACAAGGTACTAAACGGCGACGATATAACCGATACCATTCAAAAAATGATAGACGAAACTATCGATGCTTACTGCGCTATTTATCTAGCTGATGATGCTGTACACGATAATTGGGATTTAAAGGGACTTCGTGAATATTTCTTAGGCTGGATAACCACTCCCGAGGATTTCCATTTCACACCCGAGGAATTAGGCAATACCTCACGTGAGGAAATCGCAGAACAACTCAAAAGCAAGGCAAGAGAAAAATATGCCGCACGAGAAGAAGAATACGGCAACGAGGTTATGCGTGAGATGGAGCGTGTAATGCTGCTTAGAAGTGTTGATACTAACTGGATGGATCATATTGACGCTATGGATCAGCTTCGTCAGGGTATCGGGCTTAGAGCCTACGGTCAGCACGACCCTGTTGTTGAATACCGTAATGACAGCTATGATATGTTTGAGGGAATGACCAACGCTATCAGAGAGCAAACCTCTAAGCTTGTTTTGTCGGTAAGAATTCGCAAAAATGAAGAGGTTAAGCGCGAAAAGGTAGCAGAGGAAACCTCTGCGGGAGATAACAAGCCTCTTACCGTTAAGGGCAAGGGTGCTGTAGGCAAAAATGCGCTGTGCCCATGCGGAAGCGGTAAAAAGTATAAGCGTTGTTGCGGTAAGGATATAGATTAAGAGGTATTAGCGTGGATAAGGTACTTTTACATTGCTGCTGTGCCCCCTGCTCTGTTTCCTGTATTGAACCTTTAAAGAATGAGGGTATTGAGCCTGTTGCCTTTTGGTATAATCCGAATATACATCCGTTTAAGGAATATGAAGCAAGGCGAGACTGTCTTATAGAATATACCAAAAAACTAGGTGTTGAGCTTATAGTGGCCGAAAATTATGGTCTTAGGGAATTTGTAAAGCAGGTTGCCGAGGATATTGATAACCGCTGCACCTATTGCTATGAGCACCGTTTGGAAAAAACCGCAGAATATGCCGCTAAAAACGGCTTTAAAGCCTTTACAACCACTTTGCTTTGCAGTCTTTATCAAGACCATGAGGGCATTATAAAGGCGTCAGAGGGATATGCTAAGAATTACGGTGTGGAATTTCTTTACAGAGATTTTCGCCCCAATTTCAGAAGCGGCAACCAAAAAGCCCGTGAAGAAGGACTTTATATGCAAAAATACTGCGGTTGCGTTTTTTCTGAGGAGGACCGCTACCAAAAGCAAATTTTAAGGGATAAACAAAAATTCAGTATTTAATATAATTTTAAAAACAGACCAAAGTAGATTGGACTGCCCCAATTTACATCCGCTTTGGTCTGTTTTCTTATATCTCAATTATAATCATAAGTAGTAGAAAAACAATTATAATTGTTTTTCGGCAAATACATTTGCCGCTTGTCAATAATATTGACAAGCAACTTATGATTTCATTAAGGTTGGAATTTGCATTTAATGCAAATTGTATGTGTTTTCAC
>JBGVRU010000051.1:0-2052 GCA_045128715.1 Acutalibacteraceae bacterium
TTTGGCAGGATGCACCGTTTAAGGAAACTTTAGGCAATAATATAGGTGTTGACCCATCTGAAATTTATGAATGCATTGCCTTTGTCCCTCTGTTTAGGGGGACGAGCAAAGAATTTGCGGAGGGGGTATCAAGAGGGCACATTTGCCTAACCGCTGGTGAACGCAGTAAACCTGCGGATTAGGGATAACAGTTGAGTTTCTCTATCGATCCCCGTAGGAGGACCCACAACGACCGGATAAGTTAAAGCAATTTGTAGCATATCTAGGTGCTGTGGGTCCTCCTACGGGGACCGATAGATTTATTCGTTCGTATAGTACCACCGCAGGTTCGCCCTGCTCACCCGCGGTTAGGCAAGTGTGCCCTCCTACGGGGGCATTTCGGATGGTTAAATCCTCTGACAAAAGTTTTTAAACTATATTTGGGTCAACTGCTATATTATTCCCCAATATTTTTTGCAGTCCGGGGGACAGCAAAAAATCCTATATTATTACCATGTTAAAACATAACAACTGCGTGCTACAACTTTAATACTAAAATTGCAACACGCAGTTGTTTTTGTTCTCAATAAGAGTAAGGGGTTATTTATTCTCCAAGGTTTGAACAAGTTTTTCAAGGAGTTGAATTCTTTTATCCTTCTCCTCTAACAAACGTTCAAGCACCTCAATTCGTTCGTCCTTAATTTTACTTGCGAACATAGCGGAGTCGTTCTTTTGTAGGAAATCTTGGGGTTTTCCGATAGCGGGGGGCACAGAATGTTCTCGGATGAAGAGAGTATCAATAGGGACTTTCAAAAAATCTGCAACGCGTTCAAGTATTCGCGCTGTTGGATTTCCTTTTATAAATTGGCGATATTGAGAGTGTGAACTCCATTCCATAGCTTCAAGAAAATTCTTAATAGGAATTCTTCGCTCCTTTAGTAAGTCGCCGATAATTTGACCGTTGTACATAATAGATAGATTGGGGAATGAATGAATTATTTATTCTTTAGATGCTTTAAGAACTTGCATCAGTGGGTTATATATTAATCAATTTAGACCGCAAAGATATAATGAATATCCGAATAAGGAATATATAGTTCACAAAAAATATTATTTTCTAAAAAAAAGTACTAAAAAAAACGGTAGACATCTTATAAAAAAGATGAGTACCGCTGTTTAGTCGGATAGAGGCGACTCGAACGCCCGACCCCTACGTCCCGAACGTAGTGCGCTACCAACTGCGCTACTATCCGATTGCTGTGCAAAATTAGTAAGAAGTTTTGGAATGGGTGGGAGATTTGGGGGTGATTTTACGAAAAATGAAGGTAAATCTTTGATTTTTTGAAAAAATACGGGGTTTGATATTTGCCAAAATGAAAAAAGGTTGTACTTTTGCACCCGAAACGAGAGGGCATCTCGTTTGCAAACGAAAGTTTGGGGTATGGTGTAATTGGCAACACTACAGATTCTGGTCCTGTCTTTCCTGGTTCGAGTCCGGGTACCCCAACAATTCGATTTGCTTCGGTAGCGAGTCGAATTTTAGCGTTTGGGGTATGGTGTAATTGGCAACACTACAGATTCTGGTCCTGTCTTTCCTGGTTCGAGTCCGGGTACCCCAACACAAAATCAGCGAGAATCCACCATTGGTGAGTTCTCGCTGATTTTGTTTTAGTTATGTTTTAATTTTGGCAATAATATTGGAGTTCATTGCGTGACCTTGGGTTGCCCCTTCAGGAATTTGTGCGTGCATAGTCCTCCTACAGATTACCAAAAATGAAATTTTAGGGGTAAATCAAGCAAGTTGCTCATTCTATGAAAGTTGCATCTTAACAAAAAGGTAAAAAAGCGCTGAAAAAGTGAGATAGTGGACCGTGGCTGCGTTATTTCAAGTCCAAAACTCCATGCGCTGAAAATAACGCAATCTCACCAATCCAAAGGCGCATTTTTAGGGTTGGAAGGTCGGCAAAACTTTAACTTTTGTTAAGAAGATTTAACACTCCAACCGACCTGCAGAAAATTATTCGGCACCTAAAAAAAATTATTCGGCACCTATTTTTTACAAGGTGCCGAATA
>JBGVRU010000052.1:0-30383 GCA_045128715.1 Acutalibacteraceae bacterium
CGTATGTCTTGATGTAATCTTGTGAAAAGCAAAAGCTTTTTGACGGTTTACACCAAAGCGTACTCACAAAAAATCAGAGGAGGATTCGGTTTCAATGCTAAAGAAAATTAGTAACCTTCCCTTTAAGGGAACTGCCGAACAAGAAAAAAAGCTTTGGGAATTAATCGATGCCAACAAGCATGACAAAAGTCTTTTAATGGCTGTTATGCAGGGTGCGCAGGATATTTACGGTTATCTTCCCATCGAAGTGCAGAAAATGATCGCTGAAGGAATGGACGTACCGCTTGAAAAGGTTTACGGAGTAGCCACCTTCTATGCACAGTTCTCACTTACCCCAAAGGGCGAGTACAACATTTCAGTTTGTCTTGGTACTGCTTGCTATGTTAAGGGTGCGGGCGATATTTTTGATAAGCTGAGTGAAAGACTTGGTATCGGCGCAGATGAGTGCACAGAGGACGGAAAGTTCTCTCTTACCGCTTGCCGTTGTATCGGTGCTTGCGGTCTGGCTCCCGTTCTTACTGTTAATGAAGAGGTTTACGGTCGTCTTACTGCTGACGATGTTGACGGTATTCTTGAAAAATACGGATTCAGTAAATAAAATTCTTCCCGAAGGGAGAAGGCTGTATGAAAATCAGTACAATTAAAGATTTACTTGAAGCTCAGGTTATTTGCTGCGAGGAAGGACTTGAAAGTCACGTGTATTCTGCCTGCGGCAGCGATATGATGAGTGATGTTTTAGCCTATGTTAAGGATCAGGCGGTTTTAATGACCGGTCTTGTTAACTCTCAGGTAATACGTACTGCAGAAATGATGGATATGAAGTGTATCGTATTTGTTCGTTCTAAGCTTCCCACTGCCGAAATGATTGAACTTGCAAATGAAAGCGGTATTGTATTATTGGCTACAAATAAAAGATTATATGAGGCTTGCGGCATTCTTTACAGCAACGGTCTTGTAGGAAACAGGGCTAAGAATGGCTGAGCTACTTAATTTTCACTTTAACGTTGATGGCGGCGATTTTACATCTGCCGGGCAGGCATCTGTAGGAGTGAAAAAGAATTTAAGACAGTTGGGGCTTCCGCCTGAGATTATAAGACGTGTTTCTATCGCAATGTACGAGGGTGAGATTAATATGGTTATCCACGCTGGCGGAGGAGTTGCTGATGTGGACGTTACCGAAGATTATATAGAGATCCGTCTCTGCGATAAAGGTCCTGGAATAAAGGATATTGATCAGGCTATGCAGGAGGGCTTTTCCACCGCTACCGATAATATACGTTCCTTAGGCTTTGGCGCAGGAATGGGACTTCCGAATATGAAGCGATACACTGATTATATGAAGATTGATTCTGTTGTGGGCGAAGGCACCACAATAACTATGAGGGTTAATATCAATTAATTTTTTTCGGCAGGTAATATTTTATGAATACTTATGAGCATTCAGTATATTTAGATACCCCGAAATGTAACGGCTGTACTACTTGTCTTAAGCACTGTCCTACCGAGGCTATCCGCATAAGGGATAACCGCGCGGTTATAAATGAAGATCGCTGTATTGATTGCGGCGAATGTATAAGAGTTTGTCCTCACAGTGCCAAAAAAGCCAAGTGCAGTAAGCTTTCCGCTATGGATGGCTTCAAATGGAAGATAGCTCTTCCTGCACCTACGCTTTACGGTCAGTTTGAAAATCTCGATGATGTTGACTATGTGTTGGACGGATTGCTTAAAATAGGATTTGACGATGTTTTCGAGGTATCTGCAGCGGCAGAGCTTGTTTCTGCGTATACAAGAGTTTATCTTAAAAACAACACTGTTAAAAAGCCGGTTATAAGCTCGGCGTGTCCTGTTGTTTTAAGGCTGATAGGTCTCAGGTTTCCGTCGCTTAAAGAAAATATAATCAAAATGCTGCCTCCTATGGAGATTGCGGCAATGCTTGCACGTGATAAGGCAAAACGTGAACACCCCGAACTTAGGGATGAAGAAATAGGTGTTTGCTTTATTTCTCCTTGCCCTGCAAAGGCAAGCTACGTTAAAAATGGGTTTGCCGATTATAAAAGCAAGGTTGATTGTGTGGTAGCAGTAAACGATATATATTTTGAGCTTATTTCTGCTATGAAATACGGCGCAGAGGTGAAATCACTTTCAAATTCAGGTATGATAGGCATCGGCTGGGCTTCTTCGGGTGGAGAGGCAACCGCAATATTTAATGACAGCTATTTAGCGGCAGACGGTATTGATAACGTAATAAAGGTGCTTGATCAGGTAGAAAACGGTAATATACCGCCGCTTGAGTTCATTGAGCTTAACGCTTGTACGGGTGGCTGCGTAGGCGGAGTAATGACTATTCAGAATCCCTTTATCGCAAAAGCAAGATTGCAGGCATTGAGACGTTACTTACCTGTTTCACAGAATTTTCTTTCTAATGAAGAAAAAGAAAATTTGCCCGATAGCGTATTATTTAAGGATTTTCCGGTTTATAAGCCTATTTCAAGACTGAGCGACAGTATGCAGGAATCTATGCGTATGATGTCCGAAATACAAAAGCTTAAAGCAGAGCTGCCATGTATAGACTGCGGCTCCTGCGGAGCACCTAATTGCAGAGCTTTTGCCGAGGATGTCGTGAAAAAACAAGCTAAAATCGAAGATTGTCTGATAAGACAGCATAAACTGAAAGAAGGCGAGGATAAGTAATGACAGTTAAGGCATTAGCTGATTTAGAGCTTTTCACCCCGATTATTTTATCCGAGCCCGAGCGTGACATTTCAGGTGTATACATTGGTGACCTTTTAAGTTGGGTTATGGGTAAAGCCCAAAGCGGTGATGCGTGGATAACTATAATGTCCAACTTAAATATATTGGCGGTGGCTTCCTTGACTGATACCTCCTGCGTAATTTTGGCAGAGGGTGTTAAGCTTGAAGAAGAGGTAATAGAAACCGCAAAGCAAAAAAACATAAATATTATTTCGGCACAATGCAGCATTTATGATACGGCTGTGTTTTTAAGTCAGGTCTTATGAAAAAATATTATTACGACTTGCACATACATTCCTGCCTGTCGCCTTGTGGGGACGATGATTCCACGCCTGACAGTATTGTAGGAATGGGGGAGCTTAACGGCTTAAATCTTATGGCGCTGACAGATCACAATACCTGTAAAAACTGTCCTGCTTTTTTTGAAGCAGCTAAGCGGCACGGGATTTTACCCATAGCAGGTATGGAGCTTACTACCGCTGAGGATATTCACGTGGTTTGCCTTTTTGGAAATCTAAGTAAAGCTATGGCTTTTGACGAGGCTTTACAGCAAAAAAGGATTCTAATACCAAATCGCAAGGATATTTTCGGCAATCAGCTTATATGTGACAGCGAGGATAATATCATAGGCTTTGAGGAGCATTTACTT
Organism: Acutalibacteraceae bacterium; assembly: GCA_045128715.1. Classification (GTDB taxonomy): domain Bacteria; phylum Bacillota; class Clostridia; order Oscillospirales; family Acutalibacteraceae; genus UBA737. The sequence goes on from JBGVRU010000052.1 coordinate 3,401, forward strand.
AGTAATGCTACAACAATTAGTCTTGATGAAGCGCCAAGCTTTGTTGAAAGCTACGGTGGTATTTGCTACCCTGCTCATATCGACCGTGATTCTAACGGAGTAATAGCGGTGTTGGGTATTTTTCCAGAAACTCCTGTTTTCAGCTGTGCAGAGGTTCATTTAACAGAAAAGATAGATGAATGTGCACGGCTTAGCAGAATAGAAATGGAAAAGCTTGTAATAAGCTCCGACGCACACTTTCTTTGGGATATTAAGGAACAAAAGGAGTTTTTAACCTTACCTGAAATTTCTGCAGAAAGTGATGATGCAGGCGAGTATGTAATACGTTTCTTAAAAGGTGAGCTATGAAAGAATTATCTTTAAATATTTTGGATATTGCGGAAAATTCAGTTAAAGCAAAGGCAACCCTTACGGAAATTGAAATTGTTGAGCAAGGCGATAAACTGACCTTGACTATTACAGATGACGGTTGCGGTATGACAGATGAAATTTTAAAAATGGTTACAAATCCTTTTTACACCACGCGTACTACACGTAAGGTGGGAATGGGAATTCCGCTTTTAAAATTAGAGGCAGAGCTTACAGGCGGAAGCCTTAGTATCAGCTCGAAGCATATTTCTGACTACCCAATGGAACACGGCACAGTAGTTACTGCTGTATTTTATAAAAATCATATTGACTGCACACCCTTAGGTGATGTGGTTGCTAGCATAACCACTTTAATACAGGGTCATCCCGATACAGATTTTCTTTTCATACATAAAAAGGAAGAAAAGGAAATTCTACTCGATACCCGTGAGCTTCGTCAGGTTTTAGGTGATGTACCCCTTAACACCTACGATGTTATAAAGTGGATAGAAGAATATCTTAATGAACAATATTTGTAATATGTTACAGAAAGGAAGATATATATGAAGTCATTGGCTGAATTACAGGCAATCAAAGAAAAAATGAAGGACAAGGTTGTTCTTCGTGAAGGCACCGCCGACGTTCGCGTTGTTGTAGGTATGGCAACCTGCGGTATTGCAGCAGGAGCTCGTCCCGTACTTAACGCTATGGTTGAGGGTGTTAACAAGAGCGGTTTAGCCGATAAGGTTACCGTTTCTCAGACAGGCTGCATAGGTCTTTGTCAGTATGAACCTATCGTTGAAATTTTCGAGGCAGGTAAGGATAAGGTTACCTATGTTAAGATGGATGCCCAAAAGGCTAAGCGTGTAGTAGAAGAACACCTTAAAGGCGGTAAAATCGTTACCGATTATACAATAGCTGCTAAGGATTAATTTGGAGGTATAAATTTATGATTCGTTCACATGTACTTATTTGTGGCGGTACAGGCTGTACTTCTTCGGGTAGCGTACAGATTCAGAAGGCTTTTGCTGAAAACATTGAAGCTTGCGGTCTTTCTGAAGAAGTTAAGGTTGTTGAGACCGGTTGTTTTGGTCTTTGCGCTTTAGGTCCTGTTGTTATCGTTTATCCTGACGGTACATTCTACAGCCGTGTTGAGGTTGATGATGTTAAGGAAATCGTTGAAGAGCATCTTTTAAAGGGTAGAAAGGTTGAGCGCCTAGTTTATAGTGAAACTGGCGAAGAACTAACTACCGAAGAAAAGCTTAATGTAGCTCTTGGGGATACCACATTCTATAAGTCTCAGAACCGTGTAGTGCTCCGTAACTGTGGTGTTATTAACCCCGAAAGCATTGACGAGTATATCGCAATGGACGGTTATGCAGCACTCGGTAAGGTTCTTACCGAAATGAAGCCTGAGGATGTTATTAAGGTTATTACAGATTCAGGTCTTCGTGGCCGTGGTGGCGGCGGATTCCCCACAGGCTTCAAATGGTCTCTCTGCGCCCCTAACAAGGCTGACCAGAAGTATGTTGTTTGTAATGCCGACGAAGGCGACCCCGGTGCATTTATGGACCGTTCCGTTCTTGAAGGCGACCCCCACTGTCTCGTAGAGGCTATGGCTATTGCAGGTTATGCAATCGGCGCTACTGAGGGTTATGTATATGTTCGTGCTGAGTATCCTATCGCTGTTAAGCGTTTACAGAAGGCTATTGACGATGCGCGCGAGTACGGACTTTTAGGTAAAAATATATTTGAGTCTGGCTTTGATTTCGACCTTCATATCCGTCTTGGTGCAGGAGCTTTCGTTTGCGGTGAGGAAACTGCTCTTATGACCTCTATCGAGGGTAACCGCGGTGAGCCTAGACCCCGTCCTCCGTACCCTGCAGTTAAGGGTCTTTTCGGCAAGCCTACAGTTGAAAACAACGTTGAAACCTTTGCTAACGTTCCTCAAATTATTCTTCGTGGTGCTGAGTGGTTCGCTTCTATGGGTACCGAGCGTTCTAAGGGTACTAAGGTATTCGCTCTTGGCGGTAACATCAATAATACAGGTCTTGTTGAAATTCCTATGGGTACTACACTTCGTCATATTATTGATGACATCGGCGGCGGTATTCCTAATGGCAAGAAGTTCAAGGCTGCTCAGACTGGTGGTCCTTCAGGCGGATGTATCCCTGAGTCTCTTATCGATACCGAGGTTGACTTTGATAACCTCACCGCTATCGGCTGTATGATGGGTTCAGGCGGTCTTATCGTTATGGATGAGGATACCTGTATGGTTGATATGGCTAAATTCTTCCTTGAGTTTACTGTTGACGAGTCCTGCGGTAAGTGTACTCCTTGCCGTGTAGGTACTAAGAGACTTCTTGAAATGCTTGACAATATCACAAAGGGTAAGGGTACTCTTGAAGATATTGATAAGCTTGAAGAGCTTTGTAACTACATTAAGCAGAACTCACTTTGCGGTCTCGGTCAGACTGCTCCTAATCCCGTGCTTGCTACTCTTAAGTTCTTCCGTGACGAGTATGTAGCACACGTAGTTGATAAAAAATGTCCCGCAGGTGTATGTAAGGATCTTCTTACCTTCACAATCGATCAGGATAAGTGTATCGGTTGCGGACTTTGTGCTAGAAACTGCCCTGTTAACGCTATCGTTAAGACTGATTACATAGCTCCAGGTCATAAGTTACCTTCTTATGAGATTGACACCGAAAAGTGTGTTAAGTGCGGAGTATGTATGGGCAACTGTAAGTTTAAAGCTATTTCCAAAATATAAGAAAGGAGCCTAAAATATAATGGATATGATTAATGTTAAAATTAACGGTATTGCTGTAAGCGTACCAAAGGGCTCTACTGTTTTAGATGCCGCTCGCACTGCCGGTGTTGAAATCCCCACCCTTTGCTTTATGAAGGAAAAGAACGAGATCGGCGCTTGCCGTATCTGTGTTGTTGAGGTTAACGAGGGCAGAGGCTTTCGTATAGTTACTGCTTGTGTTTATCCCGCAACTGAGGGTATGGAAGTTCTTACCAATACCGAAAAGGTACAGAAGGCAAGAAAAACCACTCTTGAGCTTATTCTTTCAACTCACGAGAAAAAGTGCCTTTCCTGCGTTCGTTCAACTAACTGCGAATTGCAGAAGCTTTGCCGTGATTACGGTGTAGATGAGAATGCTTTCGGCGGCTTTAAGCCCGAGTTCGAGCTTGATACCTCTACACCTCACCTTGTAAGAGACAATAATAAGTGTATTCTTTGCCGTCGCTGTGTTGCTGCTTGTGAGGAGCAGTATGTTGGCGTTATCGGTGCTAATAACCGCGGTATTGATACTGCTATCGGTACTCCGTTCGAGGTTGGTCTCAACAATGTTCCTTGTATATCCTGCGGTCAGTGTACTGCTGTTTGTCCTACAGGCGCTCTTACCGAAAAGGACGATACCGATAAGATTTGGGAAGCTTTAGCTGATCCTACAAAGCACGTTGTAGTTCAGACCGCTCCTTCTATCCGTGCTACTCTTGGTGAGTGCTTCGATATGCCTATCGGCACTAATGTTGAGGGTAAGATGGTTGCAGCTTTACGTCGCCTCGGCTTTGATAAGGTATTCGATACCGACTTCGCTGCTGACCTTACTATCGTTGAGGAAGCTAACGAGTTAGTTGAGCGCATTAAGAATGGCGGAGTTCTTCCTATGATTACCTCTTGCTCACCCGGTTGGGTTAAGTTCTGCGAGTATTACTATCCTGATATGATTAACCATCTTTCCTCTTGTAAGTCTCCTCAGCAGATGGCAGGCGCTGTTATTAAGACCTACTATGCTGAAAAGGCTGGCATTGATGCTAAGGATATCGTTTCTGTATCTGTTATGCCTTGTACTGCTAAGAAGTTTGAAATCGGTCGTGAGGATCAGTCAGCAGCAGGTGTTCCTGATGTTGATATCGCCATCACCACACGTGAGCTCTCACGTATGATTATGCGTGCAGGTCTTAACTTCAAGGCTCTTCCCGATGAGGAGTTTGACAATCCTCTTGGTGAGGATACAGGTGCAGCTGTTATATTCGGTGCTACCGGCGGTGTTATGGAGGCAGCTCTCAGAACTGCTAATGACTGGCTCACAGGTAAGGATAATACTGAAATTGACTTTACTGCTCTTCGTGGTACACAGGGCTTAAAGCAGGCAACTGTTAACATTGCAGGCAATGATATTAAGGTTGCTGTAGCTTCAGGCGCTGCTGCCGCTAAGGTTGTTATGGACAGAATGAAGGCAGGCAACCCAGACGGTTGGACCTTTGTTGAAATTATGGGATGCCCCGGCGGCTGTGTAAACGGCGGCGGTCAGCCTATTCAGCCTCAGTACGTTCGCGATACTGTTGACCTTAAAGCAGTTCGTGCAAAGGCTCTTTATGATCAGGATGCAGGTATGACTATCAGAAAGTCACACGAATCTCCTGTAGTTAAGACCCTTTACAGCGAGTGGTATGACGGCTTCGGCGGTCATAAGGCTCACCACGACCTCCATACAAGCTATGTAGCTCGTGAGAAGTACGGTAAATAATATTTACTATTGAAATAAAACTCCGTTACAAGTATAATTGTAACGGAGTTATTTTTTATATCAATTATTCATATTTGCCTCCCTTGTCTAAAGGGAGGGTGGACCAACCGTTAGGTTGGTGGAGGGTTTTAAAATAGTTGAGGTGTAATTTTGGCTAAGCGAGAATTAGAGAAGCACGTGGAAGTGCAAAGAAGCATAATTAAAAAATACCGAAAGACTATCTGGAGCAATTTTATTGCCGCTGTGCAGGAGTATGAGCTTATAAAGGAAGGCGATAAAATCGCTGTTTGTATTTCGGGCGGTAAGGATTCGGTGCTTATGGCGTGCTGCCTTCGTCAGCTGCAACAGTTCAGCAACGTTCAGTTTGAGCTTGTGTATCTTGTAATGGACCCCGGATACAATGCAGAAAACAGAAAGCTTATTGAGTATAATACTAAGCTCCTTAAATTGCCTGTTCATATATTTGAAAGTGATATTTTTGAGGTTACGGATAGGGTGGGCGGCTCGCCCTGTTATCTTTGCGCCCGTATGCGTAGGGGCTGCCTTTACAGTAAGGCTAAAGAGCTTGGCTGCAATAAAATAGCTTTAGGACACCATTTTAACGATGTTATTGAAACCGTTTTAATGAGTATGATGTATTCTTCTGAAATTAAAACAATGCTTCCAAAGCTTCATAGCACTAATTTTGAGGGTATGGAGCTAATCCGCCCGCTTTATAAGGTTAAGGAAAGCGATATAATCGCTTGGGCGAATTATAACGGCTTTAGCTTTTTGCAGTGCGCCTGCAAAATGACCGAGAAAAACGCTGATATTGAGCTTACCTCTAAGCGAAAAGAGATTAAACAGCTAATATCTGATATAAAGCTTCAAAACCCCGAGGCAGATGACTGCATTTTTCGAAGTCTTCACAATGTTAATATGGCAACTATGCCCGGTTGGCGTGACCGTGATAGCGGAGAACTTCATACGTTTTTGGAAAAATATTAATAATTGTAAAAATAGAAAAAAGAGAACCGTCACCTAATTAACATAGGTTATGGTTCTTCTTGCTTCATAAGATAATTAAATTAGATTAATCAATTTTAAGCTTGGTTTCTCTGGCATAGAAAAAAATGTACTGCTGAACAATTCCGGCATAAGGAACAGCCTCTTTTGGAAGCTCACCACCGAAAAGAACCTCCATAGCTCGCTTAATCCAAACATCCTTTGGGAAAGCGTCTATATGGCGGTGGGAGAAGAGCAGAGCGCAGTCAGCAACCTTGGGACCTACGCCCTTTATCTTCATAAGCTCACATCGAGCATCATCTACAGCCATATTTTTAAGATTATATAAATCAATTTCTTTGCTTGCAACCTTATTTGCGGCATCAAGAATATATTTAGCTCTAAATCCCGAACGCAAAACCGATAAATCCTCAAGAGAAAGGTTTGCGATTTTTTCGGCTGAGGGGAAAGAGTAATAACCGCCCATATCCTCACCAAAGCTTTCGCATAATCGGTTTATTATACCTTTAATTCTTTTGATATTATTGTTTTGAGATATTATAAATGAACAAAGGGTTTCCCAAGGCTCTTGATTAAGCACCCTTATACCGCTGCCAAAAGAGGCGGCGGTTTTTAATATTTCGTTAACGCTTATAGCTTCGATTATTTCACCGTAATTGCGGTTTAAATCAAAATAATCGCACCATATATTATTAAATTCTTCTTCGTTTGTATTATAAAGCACAACTGTGCCGTCGCTTAATTTTTCAAGCTCTAAATACTTGTTGTAAGCAACACCTTTCCATCTGCCGTCAGAGATTTCCTCCCAACGGAATGCCTGACCGCAGTCAAGTGTATGGGGCAGGTCAAAGTCGGCTATGCCTGATATGTAAATGTTGTTATTTTTAAATTCCTTTATATACATTTAATCACCATTGATATTATATTATTTTTATGCTAAAATGTAAATATATAAATTTCAGGAGTAAAGCTATGAGAGATGATATTTGTACCATACCCGTAAGTGAGGTTTTTGAAGAAAATGACGGTTGCCCTATATGTCGAATGAGGGATACTATCGAGCACAGAATTATTGATTACATAATGGGTGACGCTATGATGGAGCCTGATGTGAGAATTGAAACCAACCGTGTCGGATTTTGCGAAAAGCATTATACTGATATGATGGCGCACCGTGGCAGGCTTCAGTTAGCGCTTATGCTTCAAACACATATAGATGAAATTAATAAAAATGTTTTTACTAAAAATATTTTTGTTTCTCCTGCTAAAAAAGGGGAAAGAGCCGCTAAAATCAGCGAAACCTGCTTTATTTGTGACAAAATTGAATACGGTATTTCAAGAATGATATCAACTATTTACCGTTGCTACGAAAAAGAACGTGATTTTAGAGAAATGTTCGATAATCAGCCTATGTTCTGTTTGCCTCATTATGAGCGGCTTATGGCAGGTATTGATAAAAAGGAAATGCGAAGCTATGGCAGTGATTTTGCTAAGAGCCTTACAAGAATTACAAGTGAGCACGCAAAAACTCTTTATAAGGATTTGTCTGACTATTGCGCTATGTATGATTACCGTGCCAACAAGGAAGAGGTTTCTAAGGAATGTAAAGAGTCGGTAGAAAGAACAATAGCTTTTCTTAACGGCAGGTATTATGAAATATGAAAAATAAATTAAGCCTCATTTTAGCTTTGGTTTTAAGTATAGCTCTGTGTTTTGTCGGCTGTACTGCTACTGAAGTTAATTCGAGTGATTTTTCTTTATCAAGTAATGTAATAGAAACGGTTTCGGGCACACCAGAATTTCAGGGCGAGCCTTATGTTATCATTAATAACAATATGCCTGAATTTTCGGATATTGATATGGTAACCGAAAGCTATGAATACTATTCTCCGCTTGATAAGCTTGGTAGATGCGGTGTGGCTATGGCTTGTGTTGGCACAGATATTATGCCTACCGAGGAGAGAGGGGCTATCGGTCAGATTAAGCCTACAGGCTGGCATCTTGTAAAATACGATTGCGTAGACGGTAAGTATCTTTATAACCGCTGTCATTTAATAGGGTATCAGCTGACAGGTGAAAATGCAAACGAACAGAATTTAATAACAGGAACACGTTATTTGAATGTTGAGGGAATGCTACCCTTTGAAAATATGATAGCTGACTATGTTAAGGAAACAGATAATCATGTAATTTACAGGGTAACACCTGTTTTTGACGGTACGAATCTTCTGGCAAGAGGTGTTCAGCTAGAGGCAAAATCTGTTGAGGATAACGGTGAGGGTATATGCTTTAATGTTTATGCCTATAACAATCAGCCTGAAATTGAGATAAACTACACAAACGGTGAAAGCAAGCTTAGCAGCGAAGCTTCAGAAGAAAGTAGCGCGGAAGATGATTCCGTAAAAGCAGTAGTATATATTTTAAATACAAATTCCAAGAAATTTCATAGCTCCGACTGTAAGCTTGCAAATGACATAAAGGAAAGCAATAAACAGCTTTCTGTCGAAAACAGAGAATTGCTTGTAGATAAAGGTTATTCGCCCTGTAAAAGCTGTAAGCCTTAGGGTAAGAGGATTAATGCAAATCCACCTCAAACAGGTATATTTCGTGCTCTCTATCCAATACATTTTTGTAAGATATTAGCTAAAGCATTAAAATTAAGGTGAGTTAAAGTGACAGTTGTAGAATTTTTTGATGATAATGCAATAGAAAATATTATCAGCACACTGCTTTGTGCACCCGAAAAGGTGATATTTGTAGGTGATAACGGTAAAAAAATGGAACGTGCTATTTCTAACTATAAGGAATTAGCAGCAAATAGAAACCTTAATGTAAATTTCTCTTACAAAATAATAAACCGAAATGATTTATTAAATATTATAAAGGAATTGACTTTTATTGTCGAGGAGAATGACCGATGCACCTTTGACCTTACGGGCGGCGAGGATCTTTATCTTGTTGCGGTTGGTGCTGTTTTGGGAAGGCTTCCTCACAAGGTGCAGCTTTATAGATTTAATATCAGGAGCGGTCAATTTTTTGGTAGCGATTATGACGGTAATCTAATAGCTGCTAATACAGCAAAAATTTCCGCAGAAGAAAATATAAAAATCTATGGTGGCAGAATAATTTTCGAGACTGAAAAGGGTGGCACTACTTATAATTGGAGCTGGGATCAGGAGTTTATAGAAGATGTTATGAATATGTGGGAAATTTGCAAGGCTGATACCGTCAAATGGAACACACAGCTAAATACCCTTAAAGCGTATAATCAGTCCGACAATGCCAAAGCATCACTTGAAGTAGTGCTTAAAAGAAGCAATGCAAAGATGCAGATTGATAAAAAGGAATGTAAAGCGGTTTATCTTAACAGTATGTTTAAAGCGTTTGAAAGCAAGAAACTAATAACTAATCTTAAAATTGATAACGAAACCGTAAGCTTTAAATATAAAAACAGTCAGGTTAAAAGGTGCCTCACCAAATCGGGTCAGATATTAGAGCTTTTTGTAACCCTTTCAGCTTTGCAGACAAGAGATAAGGACGGAATAGCTATCTATAATGATGTTATGACGGGTGTTGTTATAGACTGGGACGGTATTATAAAAGAGGGCGAACCTAACATTGAAAATGAGATTGATGTTTTGCTAATGAAAGGTTTGATACCTGTGTTCATATCCTGCAAAAATGGTAATTTCAATATTGATGAATTATATAAGCTAAATACAGTAGCCGAGCATTTTGGTGGGAAATATGCTAAAAAGGTTCTAGTTGCATCTGGAATCAGTAAAATGAAAAACGGTGGATATATTCTGACACGTGCTGCAGATATGGGAATACGTGTTATAGATGATATTGACAAAATGTCTGAGTTTAAGCTTAATAAGGCTTTCAAATCACTTTGGATGTAAAATTCAGCTAACAAAAACAGTTAAAGAATTTTTTGTTTCAACTTTAATTTTGTTAAGAAAAAATAAAAAGCAGAGTCGCCCCAAGGCCAAGTACCCGTAAGGATACTTGGCCAGTTTTATTCGCCTTTGGCGAGTTCTATTGCTTTGCAGTTATATTTGGACTTCGTCCAAGTGATATTCGCTTCGCGAGTTTTGTAGGCGAATAGTATTAAGCAGAACAAGGATAATTTCATATCTGCAGTTCGCAAGTTTATGGAGATGGACAAACTAACAGCTCCACTTCTCAAAGAATTGATTGAACGTATTGAGGTTTGTCATATTGAGGGTGTGGGCAATAATCGTACACAACACTTCAAAATTCATTACAAGTTCATCGGATGTATTGCTCTACCTGAAGTTCCAAAACCAAGACCTGTAAAACTCAACACAAGACAAGGCGTGGCGGTAGAATATCTGCCGAGCGCCATATAATAAAAAAGAGTAGGCCAAAGCCTACTCATATATAAAGGAAAAGCTTATTTTACGGACAAAAAGAAATCGAGTGCTTATTTCCAACATTCAAGTTGGTTATGAACACTCGATATGGTCTGAGTGGCGGGACTTGAACCCACGGCCTCTACCACCCCAAGGTAGCGCGCTACCAATCTGCGCCACACCCAGATATATTAGAATTTAAAATGTGTGCTATTTATTAAAATGTATTTCCACACCGCGCGCTACGCTTACTCTTGCGGTACCCGAAATTTTTCAAGCCTTGGAGCGGCTAAAAATTTCGACCGCAGCGCCTTTTCGCTTTCCCTTAACCTTCCACAGGCAGCGGTCAAGCTCAAAGCTACCAATCTGCGCCACACCCAGATATGTATTTTAAACACAAGTGATATTATATCACAATTTTTTTATTTGTCAATAAAAATTTAGTGCCGATAAAACTTTTTTATCGGCACTTTAAAACATTAATCAGCAAAACCGGATTCGACCAGTGCTACAAGGCCGTCAAGAGCTTCTTTTTCATCGGAGCCGTCAACAATAATCTTGATTGTGGTGCCGCCTACAATACCTAATGAAAGAACACCCAGTAAGCTTTTAGCGTTTACCTTTCTTTCATCCTTTTCAACCCAGATAGAGGATTTATATTCATTGGCTTTCTGAATGAAGAATGTAGCGGGACGGGCATGAAGACCAACCTGATTCTGAATAACAACATCTTTAATGCACATTGTAAAATCTCCTTATTCGATTAATGGATATTGAGTTTTTTTGTCAGCAACAAGTACTATGTTTATATTATACCATATTTAATGTGGAAGTCAATTATTTGTGAATAAGTTCTAATAATTATCCAACAATCATATTTTTAGTGGCTTGGTATTTGTGCAATTTTGCTACAATTAAATTTTATCCTCAAAGGATATTCCGTTTTTCTTCAAGAGTTTTAAATCTTTATCGGACAAGTCATTTTTTGACAACATATCAGGACGCTTTTCAAGAGTGATAAGTATGGATTGAATTTTACGCCAGTCATTTATTTTTGCGTGATTGCCCGATAATAAAACCTCAGGCACAGTACGTCCGTTCCACTCGGCGGGCTTTGTATATTGCGGGTATTCCAAAAGACCACCGAAGTGACTTTCTTCTTCAAAGCAAATATCGTCTGACAATACTCCGGGTAACATTCGGCAAACAGCGTCAGCAACGGTAAGAGCAGGCAATTCTCCGCCCGTTAATACGTAATCACCGATAGACAGCTCCTCGTCTACAATTTCATCAATTACACGTTGATCTATACCCTCATAGTGACCGCAAAGCAAAACCACACGGTCAAGCTTTGATAGTTCAACTGCTTTTTGCTGATTAAAGGTTTTGCCTTTGGGTGACATATATATAAGATGTGGCTTTGGCTCGTCCTCATTATAAAGGCTTTTATAACAGTTATAAATAGGGGAGGCTGCCATTACCATTCCCATACCGCCGCCGTAGGGAGTATCGTCAACCTTATTATGCTTATTTCCTGAAAAATCGCGGATATTAGTGCAAACAATTTCCACTTTACCTGCTTTTCTTGCCCGACCAATAATGCTTTCATTCATTACTGTTTCGCACATTTCGGGGAATAGGGTAAGTATATCAATCCTCATCATCAAAAATCCCCTTTAAAGGTTTTATAACTATATCCTCATCTTTAACATTTACCGATACGATTATTTCATCAATAGCAGGGACAAGGTATTCCTTACCGTCCTTTTCTATATGCCATACATCATTAGCACCGGTTTCGGAAACGTCGGTAAGCATTCCTAAAATTTTATCGCTGTCAGCATCTCTTACTGTACATCCGATAAGGTCTGCAATAAAATATCGGTCATCATCAAGAGAAACATCTTTACGGTCAATATAAATAATTTTGTTTCTGAGTGTCTCGGCTTGCTCGATGCTATCAATACCCCTTAAAGCCATCAGCACAACATTGCCGTGCGGCTGCACTGATTTAACGATATATTTGGTTTTACCCTCAGAGTCACCGTATATATATTTAAATTGCTGTAAAAATTCGCCTGAATCACACCAGCCCTGAACACGAAGCATACCTTTAATGCCGTGAGTACCGACGATTTTACCAGCTTCAAGAAATTGTTTTAGCATAAATCCTCCAAAAAGCTTTTTTGATATTTTAACATAGTGTATTTATTATTTCAAGTTTAAATGCTTTGGCTAGGCGAAGAGATCCGCCTATACTATTGTTGTATTTGCACTATAAATAATAATTTACAAAATCAAAACTTCTTATTTTGAAGAGCTAATTCGGTTTTGTAGATTTCCTGTGCTGCTTGTTTATCCGAGTTTACTACTATATATGTATATATAGAATCAAGTATTGTAAGCTGTGCTATTCTCGAGCTCATTGCAAGTATTGAATGTTGGGTTTCCTCGGCTCGTGTGAAAAGAGCGTAGTCGCAGGATTTAACAATAGGAGAGTTGCCGTAATTTGTGATACAAACTGTGGTAGCTCCGCCAATTTTTGAAAGCTGTAATGCTTCAACAATGTCCTTAGAAGAGCCTGAATGTGATATGCCGATAGCCACGCTTTTGCGGTCAAGGTGGGTGGCTATAATTGCTTGCATATGGTTGTCACAGCAGGCTTGCGCATTAAAGCCGAGTCGCAAGAATTTATGCGCGGCGTCCTGCGCTATCGAAGCTGAATTACCGAGGCCGAAAACTATAATTCTTTTGGAATTCATTATGGCGTTAGCGGTTTTCTCAAGCCTTTCAGCATCAAGCACGGTTTCGGTGTTGGCAAGGGATACCGAAAGCTCGTTTATTCTTTTTTTGAAAATATCAAAGCAGGTATCATCCTTGGTTATCTCCTTACTTACTGAAGATGCAGAGTGCATTTCGCCTGCAATACCGATTTTAAGCGACTGATAACCGTCAAATCCGAGTCGTCTTGCAAAACGGACTACGGTGGCATCTCCGCAACCGCATTTTTCTGCAAAGTCGCTGATAGATGCGCTGATTATATCCTGACTGTTTTCTAATATGTAATCAGCAATTTTTTTCTCGCCCGGTCCCATCTGCTGACGCATAAATCTTATCTTATGGAGTATTGATTCCATTTTGCACCCCTAAATGAAAATTATTTTCATTATTTTAGCATATTTCTAAAAAAAGGTCAAGAAAAGTGAAAATATTTTTCGGATCACTATTGATAAAATTCGTAATTTTTGTTATTGTATATGTGTAAAATTCTGTAAGCTTATTTGGAGGAAAAAATTTTATGTTTGATTATAATGTAAAAATCGGTCTTGTTGCAATGCGCCGTAACACTACCGACCGTCCCCGTGGCACATTCCTCACATGGTATTCTGCTGAACAACGCGGCAAAAAGTTCGTAGATTACATTGAGGAAAATTTCACAACCGATAAGGTTAGCTTTGTTGATAACAAGGGTATCGGTATAGAAAACCTTGTTTTTGATGATGCTTCGGCTAAAGAGGTTATTGAGCGCTTTAAAAACGAAAATGTAGATGCAGTAATGATTATCAACTGCAACTTCGGTAACGAAGAAGCTGCTGCTGATATTGCCGAGGCTCTGGGTAAGCCTGTTCTTTTGTGGGCTCCGCTTGATGATGAATATTATGTAGACGGTATGCGTCCTACAGATTCACAGTGCGGTCTTTTCGGATTATCCCGTCAGATGCAGCGTTTCCATATACCTTTCTCACATCTACCTTGCTGTAGAGTTGAAAGCCCTGAATTTAAAGAGGGTCTTGAAAGCTTTATAAGAGTCACCTGTATGGTTAAAAACTTCAAGGGTATGAGAATCGGTCAGGTTGGCGCTCGGCCCGCTCCTTTCTTCTCAGTTATCTGGAACGAAGGCGAGCTTATGGAGAAGTTCGGTGTTAAGCTTATACCGATTAACTTTGCTATTATTGAGCAGAGAATGAAAACTGCTGAAGTAGATTACGCTGATGAAATTGCAGAGTATGAGCAGTATTTCTTAACAAATTATGAGCTTGATGATTTAACTCCTAAATACATAAAGCCAATGGCTACCATGACTGCTATGTATAAGCATTTATTTGAAGAGTTCAATCTTGATGTTATTTCGGCTGAGTGCTGGACTGCTACTCCTGTTATGTTTGACGGACTTGCTCCCTGCGCACTTTACGGTCTCTTAAATGAAATGGGTTATATGATTTCTTGCGAGAGTGATGTTCATTGCGCAATGACAATGGCACTTCTTAAGTGTGCTACTCTCGGTGAAGGCAGACCTCTCTTCGGTGAGTTTACAGTTCGTCACCCTGAAAATAAGAATGCCGAATTACTTTGGCACTGCGGTCCTTTCCCGATTGCCGAAATGGCAGAGGGCACAAAGGCTCGTCTTGTAAACCAGAGAGCATGGCTCAGAGGTAAAGACGGTGAATATACAGTTGCTCGTATTGATCAGGAGCACGGCGACTATATGATTCTTCCTCTTAAGTGTCATACTACCGAAGGCCCCGAGACCCACGGTACATATATTTGGGGCGAATTTGAGGATTTACAGGCTGTTGAAGACAGACTTCTTGACGGTCCTTACATTCACCACTTTGTAGAGATGCGTGGCGATTACACAAAAGAAATCAAAGAGTTCTGTAAATACTTCCCCAACCTTAAGGTTGACGAGAGTGTTAAATAATTAAATATTTTATTAAAAGGAGATATAAAAATGCAAATCCAGATGAATGAATTTTTATTCGCAATGATTCTGACCGAGCTTGAAGATGCAGTAGGCGTTGCTAATTGCTCAACCCGTCAGATCGATAAGGTAACACACAGTGTTGACTATTATTGGCTTTCACGTATGTGGGCTGACCGCGGTTGTCGTATGCCCGAGGCTGACATCGTTGTATGTCCCGAAAATGCTGAGGAAGTTTCTAAGGTATTAAAGATTGCTAACTACTATAAGCTCCCCGTTACTACTTGGGGTGCAGGCGGCGGTACACAGGGTGGCGCTATTCCTGTTGCAGGCGGTATCATTCTTGACACTAAGAGAATGAACAAGATTTATGAAGTTAATACCGATGGTATGTACATAGAGTGCGGCACAGGTGCTATCTATAAGCACATTGAATGGGCTGCAAACGAGGTTGGTAAGGCTACAATGCACTATCCTTCTTCTCTTACCTGTTCAACTGTTGGTGGATTCTTGGCTCACAGAGGTATCGGTGTTGTTTCTACCAAGTACGGTAAGATTGACGATATGGTACTTAAGATGGAGGTTGTTCTTCCTAACGGTGATATCATTGAAACCTGTTCTGCTCCTAAGCATGCTGCAGGTCCTGATCTTAACCAGATTTTCATCGGTTCTGAGGGAACACTCGGTATCATCACAAAGGCTCAGATTCGTATTTTCGATCAGCCTGAGGACAGACGTTTCCGTGGTTTCTTGTTCCAGGATATGGAAGGTGCTTTCAAGGCAAGCCGCGAATTACTACAGAAGTTCAAGCCCTCTGTTATGCGTCTTTATGACGAGGCTGAGACCGCTTCTCTTATTAAGAAAATCGTTGGCGTTGAGCGTAAGGGCGCATTTATGAACGTTGCTTACGAAGGCGTAAAAGAGATGGTTGATGTTGAAGAAAAGATTCTTCTTGAAACATTCGCTAAGTACGGCGCTGAAGATTTAGGTAGCGAGTACGGTGAGAAATGGTGGAAAGAGAAGATTACATTCTTCTATCCCGGTCATATGATGGATATTCCTCAGTGCTTCGGTACTATGGATACAATCGCTCCTTACGGCAAGATTGAAGAAATCTACTGGGCTATGAAGGAAGCTATTGAAACCAACTTCCCACAGGCTAAGTTTATCGCTCACTTCTCCCACTGGTATGAGTGGGGCGCAATGGTTTACGATAGATTTATCGTTGACGGTAAGGATGTTCCAAAAGATCCTGTTGAGGCTCTTCGTCTCCATCAGGCTATCTGGACCTGCGGTGTAAGAACAGCTCTCGCTCACGGCGGTGTTGTTAACGATCACCACGGTGTTGGTATCAAGCTTGGCCGTCTTATGAAAGAACAGTACGGCCCTGCAATGCAGGTATTTGAAGGACTTAAGAAGACACTTGACCCGAACGGCATTATGAATCCGTTCAAGCTCGGTCTTTAATTCTGATAGGAGGTAATTTATAATGATAATGTCAGAAAAATGTAAACAGCATGTTGATTCCTGCCGTTTTTGCTGGATGTGTCACCACATTTGCCCTATCGGTAATGCTACCGGTCAGGAAAGAAATACCGCAAGAGCAAGAGCCCTTGGTATCTCTCTTGTAAACCGCGAGGCTATTGAGCTCGAGGAAATTATGGATAATATTTATGAGTGCTGCACCTGCGGCGCTTGTGTACATGATTGTATCACCGGTTGGGATCCTGTTATGTTCACAAAGGAAACAAGACTTCAGGCAGCGCTTGAGGGCAAGCTTCCCGAATACATCAATGCTTTAGTTGCCAACTGCTTAGAAACCGGTAATGCATACGGCAAGACCGCTACTTGCGAGACTTTAACCGCATCTATCAAGGCTCACGCCGATAAAAAGGACACACTCCTTTTCTTAGGTGTAGATGCTAAATTTATGGCTTGTGAACAGGCTAACAAGGCTATCAAGGTACTCGACAAAGCAGGCGTAGATTTCTCAGTTCTTGAAAACGAGCCCGCATCAGGCGTTCAGCTTGATTTCCTTATCGGCGCTGCTAATGAGACCAAGGCTCAGATGGAAGCTTGCGCTAAGACTTTAGGCGAATATAAGACCGTTGTTGTATACGATCCTAACGATGCTAAGGCTATTAAGCAGCTTTATAAGGAGTACGGCATTGAAGTTGCTGCAGATGTTGTTACATACACAAGCTTTGTAGCAGGTTTACTCAAAGACGGTAAGCTTGAAGCTAAGAATAGCGGTAAGGCTGTTGTATTCCAGGATCCTTATCAGTTATCCCGTGACCTTGAGGAAACCGAAGAGGCTCGCGAAATCGTTAAGGCTTACGCTAAATTAGACGAAATGCTCCTTAACCGTGCAGAAACAGTTTGGGCAGGTAATATTCTTATGGCTCAATATATGCCTGAGGTTATTAAGCTTGTAGCTAAGCGCAGAATTTTCAACGCAACAAGCGTTGGCGCTAAGGCTATTGTTACAGCTTGCGTTGCTGAATATGTATCCTTAAAGGCTGTAGCTGAGGATGTTGAGATTATCTCTCTTGAAGATTTAATTTTAGGTTAATAGGAGGGGACAGTAATGTTAGTTAATTTAAAACAGATTATCGGTATGGCTGAAGAAGGCGGTTACTGTATCCCTGCTTTCAATGTTTATAACACCGAAACAATTATGGGTGTTATCAAGGCTGCTGAAGAGGCTAAAGCTCCTGTTATTATTCAGGTTTATCCCCGTCTTGTTAACGAAGAGGTTGGTTATTATTTAGCACCTGCTATTTTAGCAGCTGCTAAGAAAGCTACTGTTCCTGTTTGCTTCCATCTTGACCATGGTCCTTCAGAGCTTGAGGCACAGAAGATTTTATACTGGGGCGCTACAGGTATTATGTATGACGGTTCTGTTCATCCTTATGAAGAGAATGTAGCTAATACAAAGCACATTGTTGATATCTGCAACGCTATTGATGTTGGTGTTGAGGGTGAGCTTGGTCATGTTGGCAGCGTTAATGACGACGCTATGGAAGAGTATACTGACCCTGCAGAGGCTGCTGATTTTGTTAAGAGAACAGGCGTATGCTGCCTTGCAGTTCTTATCGGTAATGCTCACGGTCACTATAAGAAGACTCCTAAGCTTGATATTGATAGAGTAAAGGCTATCAGAGAAGCAACAGGTGGATTGCCGCTCGTACTTCATGGCGGTTCAGGTATTCCTGACGATCAGGTTAAGGCTGCAATTAAGGCAGGTATCCGCAAGATGAACATCGGTACTGATGTTTGCTGCGCATTTGCAGAGGGTACACTTGAAACTCTTAACGATCCTAACAGAAGCCTTGCTATTGACTTATTTATGAAGAAGCCTATTGATACTGTTAAGGCTCTTGCACTTGATAAAATTAAGTTAGTTGGTGCAGACGGAAAGGCATAAGTTTGAGTAAAATTGCTTATCTCACCGTTTTTTGTTCGGGGCGGTACTTTTGTACAGCACCCTCACTGCAAAACGGCAATACAAACAATTTTCTTTCAAACTGAGTTTAAGGAGAAATATTGAATTATGGCTAAAATAGTAGGAATAGGTGCTAATGTTTTTGACACCCTTTATAATATCCCTACTTACCCAACAGAAGATACTAAAATGAGAGCGACCGCCAGCAAAACCGCTGGCGGCGGTCCTGTTGCTACAGGTCTTGTTGCAGCACAGAAGTTGGGTGAGGATACTGCTTATATCGGCGTTTTATCGGATGATAACGGCGGTAAATTCTTAAAAGAGGATTTCGAGAAATACGGTGTTAAAACTGACTTTATAGATGTAAAATCAGGATATCGCTCTTTTGCTTCAGTGCTTTGGCTTTGTGCTGATACCACAACCCGTACCTGCGTTTTTGATAAGGGCGATTTACCTCCTTTGAAGCTAAGCGATACTCAAAAGCAGGCAATAAAGGATGCCGAAATACTTATGGTTGACGGTAACGAAATGGATGCTGCTGTAGAGGGCGCTAAGATAGCCCGTGAAAATGGCACTAAGGTTCTTTATGACTGCGGCGGTCTTTATGATGGTGTTGAGAGACTTTTAGCATACACTGATATTATGATTCCGTCTGAAGAATTCTCCCTCGGTCATACAGGTTGCAATACTGCCGAGGAAGCAGCTAAAAAGCTTTATGAGACCTATAGTCCTGAGGTTGTAGTTATCACTCAGGGTAAGCGTGGCGGTATTATATATGATGGCAAGGAAATTATAGCTTATCCTATTTATCCTGCAGTTGTTGTTGATTCTAACGGCTCAGGTGACGTGTTCCACGGTGCTTTTGCCGCTGCGGTTTCAAAGGGTTATGATTATCTTAAATGCTGCCATTTCAGTAGCGCAGTATCAGGTCTTAAATGCACAGGTGTAGGAGCCAGAGAAAGTGTGCCCAGCTTTGAGACTACAAAGAAATATTTAAAGGAGAACGGTTATGAGTTATAATTATAAAAAAGCTTATACTCCTGCAAACGGATATACCCCCATTTGCAAGATAGGTGAATGTTCACTTAAAAAACTTGAATTTGGTATTATCGAGCTTGAAGCAGGTCAGAAGTTACCTTTTAACACAGAGGGTAACGAGGTTGCCTTTATTATGCTCGAGGGTCACTGTAATGTAGAAGTTAACGGTGAAACCTATGAGAATGTAGGTAACAGAAAGAATGTTTTTGAAAACCGTAAGGCTGAAAGCTTTTATATGCCAAAAGAGCAGGAATTAGTAATTGAAGCTATCGACCATATTAAGATTGCTGTTTGCGGTACTCCTGTAGCTGAAAAGACCGAGCCCCAGGTACTTCGTGAGGATCACGTTGTATTAAAGGTTTTAGGTGAAGTACCTTTCCAGAGAGAAACAAGCTTCCTTATTGATGGTAATTCAAACGCTAAAATCCTCACAATTGGTGAGTGCTACTGCACAGAGGGTAACTGGGCAGGCTTCCCTCCTCATAAGCATGATGAGGACAATATGCCCACAGAGTGCATTGCAGAGGAAATTTATTACTTCCTCTTTGACCCTAAGCAGGGCTTTGCTGTTCAGTGTCTTTACACTGCTGACGGCGAGATTGACGAAGCTTACAGAGTTAAGAACGACGAGCTTGTTGAATTCCCTGTAGGCTATCATACAACAGTTGCAACCCCCGGCTATCAGACATATTTCTTATGGCTTATGGCAGGCGATTATCAGGGCTTTAACAGAAGTAACGACCCTGAGCACGATTGGATTGCTAACAGATAAAATTATAAGTTAATAGAGATATGCCTTGTAAGGCATATCTCTATTGTGCTGAAATGAGGTAATATTATGGTTACTATTAAAAACGAATATTTAACTGCAAAAATAAACGAACTTGGTGCAGAACTCAAAAGCCTTGTATGTAATGATACTGAATATATATGGGAAGGCAGAAGTGAGGTATGGGCAGGCTCTTGTCCTTTACTTTTCCCGATATGCGGTGGACTTAAAAACGATAAATATGTTTTAAACGGCAAAGAATATACCTTGGAAAAGCATGGTTATATCCGTTTCAAAACCTTTGAGGTTGAAAACAAGACCGACGATAGCGTCGTGTTTTTACATAAATCAGATAATGAAACAAAGGAACATTTTCCTTTTGATTATGAATTAAGGGTAATTTATACATTAAACGAAAAAACTCTTAAAATAGATTATTCGGTAATCAATAAAAACGATAATACAATGTATTTCAGCATTGGCTCTCATGAGGGTTATTACACTCCTGAGGGAATAGAGGATTACGATGTAATATTCCCACAGAACGAGACTCTTAATGCTTATGTGATTTATGGTAATCTTTTATCTAATCAGCAGTTGCCGATTATTAAAGACCAAAATTATTTACCTTTATATGATAAGTATTTTACCGTTGATGCGCTTGTGTTTAAGGATTTAAAATCAAAATCAGCAACACTTCGCAACAGAAAAACAGGCAAGGCTTTGAGGGTTGATTTCCCTGATGATAAATACTTTCTTTTATGGCATAAGCCAAATTCTCCGTATATTTGCTTAGAGCCTTGGGACGGTATTCAGGATATTGTAGACTCAAGCTTTGATATAACCGAAAAAGAGGGAATTATTTCACTTGACGGTAAAAAAGAGTATAACCATACACACTCAATTACAATTATTGAATAGGATTGATATTATGTTAGAAAATTTAAAGAAGTTAAACCCCGAAATTGAGCTTTACGATGTAAGCGATAAGGAATTTGCACCGTTTGGAAGAATTATTAAAAGTCTTGATGCTACCGAAATTATAGAAACTGCCAAAAAAATCCCTAATCCCGAAAGTGGCTCTTCATATCTGCCTTCTTTAGAGGATTTTGAGTTTTTGAAAATAGCATCCGAAATTGAGAATGAGTTTTTCGGCTCTTTGCCTACCCAAATCGGTTACTGTTGGGGACACAGCAATTTCCTTAATGCTACCGAATGGCATACATCAAGTGAAATTAATATAGCTGTTACTCCTTTAGTGCTGATTTTAGGTCACGTATGGGATATCGAGGACGGCAAAATTGATTCATCAAAATTCAAGGCATTCTATTTACCCGCAGGTACTGTGGTTGAGGTTTATGCAACCTCTTTACACTTCTGTCCCTGTGAAGTAAGTGCGGACGGCTTTGGCTGTATTGTAGGTCTGCCTACAGGCACTAATACTGACCTTACAGTAAATAAGGAAGACCCAATGCTTTTCCGCAAAAATAAGTGGATAATAGCTCATGTGGATAATGAAGTTCTTAAAAACAAGGGTGTAGTTGCAGGAATTACAGGCACAAACTACGAAATCAAATATTAATAGGAACGATAATAAAAATGCAGGTTTTTTCAGCAACATTAAATCAGATGTTTGTGTTGTTCACCTTTATGGCACTGGGGTATTTTCTCAATTTTAAGGGAATATTGCCGCTTAATACTTCAATTGCGGTATCAAGACTTGAAACCAATGTTCTTGTTCCGTGCCTCGTGTTCAACACATTTTACAAATACTGTACAGTAGAAAATGTAAGCCAAAAATGGAGCTATATTGTTTACGGCACAATAATCACAGTAGTTTCAATATTAATAGGTATTTTTCTTTCAAAGCTTTTCGCAAAGGATAATTATCTGCAAAAGATTTATACCTATTCATTTGCAGTAGCCAATTTCAGCTTTATGGGCAATGCTGTGGTTTTAGGTATTTTCGGTGAAGATGTGTTATTTGATTATATGATATTCACTCTGCCGCTTTGCCTTTATGTTTATTCTTTCGGCACAGCCTCGCTTATTCCTAAAAAGGAAAACGAAAAGAGCAAGTTTTCGTTTAAGGTGTTTTTAAACCCGATTTGTATTTCAATGTTTTTAGGAGCAGTTGCAGGGCTTACAAAGATGTATATACCGCCGTTTTTATTGACGGCAATATCGTCAGCAGGGGCTTGTATGTCACCTTTGGCTATGATTTTAACAGGCTTTGTTGTAGCTAATTTCAGTATTAAAAAATTAGCTACCGTAAAGCGGATATATCTGGCATCTTTGCTTCGTCTTATAGTTCTGCCTTTGATTTTTGTATTTGCTTTAAAGCTTGCAGGAACAAACGATACTATCGTTATGCTCACCCTTTGCGCTACAGCAATGCCTTTGGGACTTAACACTGTTGTTTTTCCTGCTGCTTACGGTGGAGATACAACACCGGGAGCGAGTATGGCGCTTATATCGCACTTGATGTCAATTATAACAATTCCGATTATGTTTGCACTTTTTATATAAAGAAAATTACTGTTTCAGGTAACGGAAAGGATGGATTTTTAAAATGAAATATCTTTTAGGTATAGATTTCGGCGGCGGAGCTTCAAAGGCTACGCTTATTGATACAAACGGCGCTATTATTGCTGAAAACACAGTTGAGTATCCAACCCTTTATCCCGAGAACGGCGCTTGCGAGCAAGCTCCTCAGGACTGGATAAATGCGCTTTGCGAAAACTCAAAGGCGTTGCTAAATAAAAGCGGTATAACGGCAGGGGATATATTAGCAGTAGCACTCGACTCTGCTACACACACTTCACTTGTTTGCGATAAAGATTTTAAACCGCTTCGTAATGCAATGCATTGGACTGATACTCGCTCCCGTGCCGAGGCTGATAAGCTAAGAGAGGAATTGGGAGAGGAAATATTTAAAAAGACTTTCCATAAGCCTGATACTATCTGGACCTTGCCTCAGCTTATATATCTTCGTGAAAACGAGCCAGAAACTTTTGCTAAAACAAAACATATATTCTTTGAAAAGGATTATGTACGTTACTTTTTAACCGATGTTTTCTGCACCGATTATATTGAGGCAGAGGGCAGTATGCTTTTTGACTGCAATAAAATGGAATGGGATAGCGAGCTTTGTAAGCTTGCAGGTATTACTGTAGATATGTTGCCGCCCGTAGTTAAGCCTACTGACGTTATTGGAAAAATAACAGCCGAAGCCGCTAAAGCTACAGAGCTTAAAGAGGGTACACCTGTTATCTGCGGCACTACCGATACTGTTATGGAAGTTTTTGCAAGCGGTGCTGTTAAAAAAGGTGATGTTACTGTAAAGCTTGCAACCGCAGGCAGAATTTGTGTAATTACCGACAAACCTTATCCCGACAGACATTTGGTTAATTATTCGCATATAGCAGACGGTCTTTGGTATCCCGGTACTGCTACAAAGTCGTGTGCGGCTTCCTACCGTTGGTACAGAGATACCTTTGGCGGTGAGTACAAGGAGCTTGATATGGGTGCGGCTAAGCTTCCTATCGGTTGTGACGGTCTTATATTCCACCCTTATTTAAACGGTGAGCTAACTCCTTATGCCGATCCAATGCTTTGCGGCAGCTTTACAGGAGTTCGTGCTACCCACACCAAGGCTCACTTTACACGTGCAGTGCTTGAGGGTGTGGCTTATTCACTTCTTGACAGTAAGCTCTACCTTGATTCGCTTAATATCCCTTATAACACTGTTGCTACGGCAATAGGCGGTGGCACTAAGGGTAAGCTTTGGCGTCAGATGATAGCTGATACTTTAGGTATAGCCCTAAAAACTACCGAGAGCTCGGATTCTTCCTTTGGCTCTGCAATGCTTGCCGGTATTGCTGTGGGCGTGTTTAAGGATGCTTCCGATGCGGTAGAAAAGTGTGTTAAGGAAGTGGATATTACATATCCAAACAGTGATAATACACCTGAATATCGCAAGGTTTTTGAAACCTATAAAAAGATACATGACGCTTTAGCACCCATTTATCAGGAGAGAGGCTAATGAAAATACTTGTTTGTATCCGTCAGGGCCTTGACGGAGAAATCAACCCTTTTGACGCCTGCGCTTATGAGGCGGCTTTACAGGTTGCGGGCGCAGATGTCACAATAATCAGTATGGGTCCTCTGACAACCAAGGATTTTCTTTTGCGTCTTACCCGACTTGGTGCTAAAAAGGCTATACTTTTATCCGATAAAGCTTTTGCAGGAGCAGATACAATAGCAACCGCTTATACTTTGTCTCTCGCAGTGAAGAAAATTAACCCCGACCTTATTTTCTGCGGTAGGCAGACTCTTGTAGGGGACACTGCTCAGACAGGTCCAATGCTGTCTGTATATGCCGAAACCTCACTTATAACAAATGTTATGAGCATTGACGAAATAGGAGAAAAGATTACCTGCACAACTAGGGATATGGGTGTAGAGAGTGTGTCAATTCCTGCTTTACTTACCATAGAACGTATTAATACATTGAGACTCCCTAGCATTACATCTAGGATGGGCGAAGTAGAAATATGGTCAGCTTTGGATATCTGTGCCAACATAGAAAAATGTGGTCTTAAAGGTTCGCCAACAAGGGTTTTAAAGACTTTCGAAAATGAGTCAGGAAAAAGAAAGTGTAAGTTTATTTCTTTTGATGACCTACCCTCTGCAATAGAAGAAGGACTTAAGAAAAACAGGGAAAAGATTGCGGTTTCGGCTGTTTCAGAAACAAAACTTTCAAATGTTTGTATAGTTGGCGAAGCTCCGCGCAACTTTGCAGAGACTATAAGTGAAGATATTACAGTTCTGCCCCTAACTACTGCTGAGGAGTTATCCGCAAAAATAGAGGAGCTTAAGCCCTCAGCTGTGCTTTGGGGTAGCGATTCACTTTCTAAAAAGCTATCTGCTCAGGTAAGTGCAATGTTAGGCTTAGGTCTTTGTGCCGATTGCACATTACTCGAAACTGACGGTACTGAGCTTGTAATGTACCGCCCAGCACTTTCGGGTAGTATTATAGCTAAAATAGTAAGTCTCACAAAGCCGGCAATGGCAACGGTCAGAACCACACAAGACGGCGGCAATATAATAGTAGCTGCAGGTTGGGGTGCTAAGGATAATCTTGATACCGTTAAAGCTTTTGCAGAAAAAATAAATGCAGATATGGCAACCACCCGTAAGGCGGTGGACAATAATATTTTGCCTTACAATATGCAGGTAGGTTTGACAGGAAAAACCGTGAGTCCCCCTGTTTACATTGCTATCGGTATTTCTGGAGCAGTTCACCATATTGTAGGTATGCAGCGTGCCGGCACAGTAATCGCTATAAATCCTGACAGGCAAGCTCCTATATTCGATTATGCTGATTATGGAATAATAGGAAATGCTGAAGAGTTAAATCTAGTGACTTTTTGTTAATAGATTAGGTGAATAGTTATTATAGAGCTTAAAATGTTTGTAGAGCATATTTGGATGACCGTTTATGGTTTCTTAGGTAATTCCATTTTAACGGATTTTTCCAAATATGCTCTACTTTTTTATTTTATTCCATTTTTTCTTTGTATGCTTTAATTGGTTATCTCAACATTTATTATAGAGCCTCTGTAAATTAAAGACGTGAAAGTCATTTTTCCATTGTTACACACTCTATATTTTAGTTTAGCCTTCAAATATAAGCTTTAGCCAGCTTTTTGCACTTGTAAGCCACATTTTGTTGTGAGCAATAGCTTTATCCACATTGTCAAGGGTATGTTCGTCGCAGGTGGCAAGTCCGTGATTCCCAAAGGGATAAATATGCAATTCAACAGGTATATTATGTTTAACAAGGGCATTTGCATATAAAAGACTGTTTTCAACAGGAACGATAGTATCCTCAGCAGTATGCCAAATAAATGTCGGTGGGGTATTAGCGTCAACCTGACAATCGCAGGAAAAATAATCCTGTTCCTCTTTATTTTTAGGCGCGTGGCCGATAAGTTTCAAAAAACTACCTTGGTGGGCATAATCAAAATCAGCAGTGATAACAGGATAGCCAAGAATGGAAGCATTAACCGGTTTGCTTTCAGGAAAAAACTCACGTACTTCTTTACAGTCGTACATTGTGGAGTAATGCGCAGCCAAGTGACCGCCTGCTGAAAAACCAATAATTGCGATTTTTTCGGTATCGCAGTTCCATTCCTCAGCTTTTCTGTATATAAGCTCCATAGCAGCGGCAACTTCACGAATCTGAGTGGGGAATTTATGTGGGGCGACTGAATAGGTGAGTATAAATACATTATAACCCTCGGGCAAAAAATGTAATCCTATTGGCTCGGCCTCACGCTCACTGCATTCGGAGTATCCACCTCCGGGACAAATCAACAAACAGGGTCTCTTCATTTTTTCCCTTTTCATTTGCGGCATATTATAAGGCAGTATAACCTCTAAAGTAGGATTACAGTCATCTTCACCTAGAAAAGGAAAAAAATTTTTAAGTTCAAGCTTTTCGCAGTTCATACATACTTACTCCTTTAAAAACATTTTAAGGTATTTTAATTTTAACACACATAAAGATAATAGTCAATGGATTGCTAAATTCTTTGATGTCAGTCCTGTAGGTTTACAATAGATGTGTTACAGTTGGTAATAAAAAAATAAGTGACGAATGGAAGATCCTGTGTTACAGTTAAGTTGCTGAATCAAAACAGACAGGAGGATCAACCATTCGTCATGAAAACTGTAACACAAACCATG
>JBGVRU010000053.1:0-18207 GCA_045128715.1 Acutalibacteraceae bacterium
CATTTATCGGTAATACCGATTCGAGTAAGAACTTTAACTTTGACCGTCAGTGCAGTCACTTTGTACAGGCAACAAAGGATGCAAATTATTTTGGTGCTCTCTTTATGGCAACCGAGGTTATATGTCTAATATTTGCTTTACAGAAAGAGTTTTAGAAAACGGCAGTTCTTTAATAGATGTATTAAATGTATCATCTAACGGTAACCGTAAGGAAAAATACGAGCTGACATTTAAAGATGGCAAAAAGCTTTCGGGTTCTGTTTTGCCTTGCAAAATTGAATCTTTTACTTACACAAAAAATTGAAAAATACCTGTCACGTAATTTTACGTGGCAGGTATTTTGGCTTTAGTGTGACAAATAGCCAAGCACTTGCTCTTTTATTTGCTTCATGCCCTTTTTATCTGGGTGGCCTGACTTTTTGCTGATATTTTGAAGTTTTATATATTCTGCCCCAAGCTTTTCGCATGCAATCTTAAAATTATCAGTAATTTCCGCTTTTAATTGGGTGTTTAAAATACAAATTATTCTGGCATGGGGGACATTGCTTTTAATTCTATTTAGCATGTAGCAAACCGCAGGGCAAAAGCTGAAAAGATCCTCGCTCTGCCAGTCGGAAAATTTAAGCTTGCCTATAGGTGACGGCACACAATTATCATTAGTACCGCCGAACACGAAAAAGGTATCGATTTTATTTTCTTTAAAAAAGCCCTCATTAATAAGGCTATCAAGCCTACCTATAAAGCATCTGTCTGAACAGTCAGCATTACCGTAGCCAGTTTTGCAAATTGTTGTCCCCGACCAACTGCTGTTAAGCACTAAATTAGAAGCAGTTTCGTTTAAAAGTTGTTTCCACCAAGTATCGTTTACACCCCTCACATTAAGCTGTGGCTGAAGCTCAGGACCGTAATAAGTAGCAAATCCCTCTGGTATATTATCCTCAAAGGTGGAATAACTATCACCTAAAATAAATACATTTCCTAAATTAATCATAAAATCATTCCCTTTTAATTAATTTATGTAAAGCTTTAATAATTCTATTGCCTCATCAAGGCTTTTAAGCTCTGCAAACATCAATTCTTTTGTTTCTTTATCAAACTCTAACATATCCGGCACACCTATACATTTCATTCTTGCGGCATGCCCTGCAATTATTCCGTTGGCGGAATCCTCAAAAATAAAGCAATCCTCAGGTCTTACACCCAACCTTTCGGCTTTCTCTATATTTTTAACCCAACAAAAATGTATGCAAATTCTGTTTCTATACATTCTAATAGTGATAGACCGGAGTTTATAAAATATTTCTTTGTCGCATCAGGGTTATCAGGATATATTTTGATTTTTCTTTCTCCGTAATCTATACAATCATTTTGATTCTTATCAATGGATAAAACTAAATACCCTTTTGACTTTAACAAAGAATATATTTTATTGATACACTCTTGCTTCTCCTGAATGTGCATAAAAGTTAATGAGGAATATACAACATCAAAAGAAATGTCAAAATTATAGGTCATAAAATCACCACATATCACTCTTGCATTTTTATATTGCGATAAATTATGTGTCGCTCTATCTATTGTTTTTGAGGATAAATCAATGCCAACAAATTCTTTGCAGAGCGGCACGGTTTTTAATGCGAGACGACCTGTGCCAACGCCGATTTCCAAAACGGTTTTTGTTTTATCGAGTTTCATTATATCAATAAAAACTTGACCGTCCCACTTATTCATATACTCTTTCAAGGGTTCAGGGTCATATACAGGGTCATTATTTTCATCGATTAGTTTATCATAATGCTCAATTATGTTCACAAAATTTCTCTCCCTTTGGATAGAACCAGCATCGCATTTGTCCGTACAAATGCTGTCAAGGGCTATGCCCAAACCCTTATTTTGATTTAATAGTTTTGAGTGAAGATATTAACATTCTGCGGATAGCACCGCAATCGTTTTGTAATGTTTTATAATCATCTTCATTCATACAATTAGTTTCAAACAAAAGTTCAAGCCAATATTCAGTTTCATAACATTCTTTTTGTGCTATTTCAAGTTTAGAAATAAAATCCTTTGTTCCTTGAGCATATTGTGCTTCGTGCAAATTTGCACCAATCGAAGTTGCAGAACGAAGAAGTTGATTTATCAAAACTGATTCTTTATGATTTAATTTCATATCACGACAGAGAAAGACAACGGTTTTTGCAAACTCTTTTGCTTTATCCCTTAAAACGCTATCAGCCAAAATTATCACCTCGAAAACTATTATACATAAAAAATGATAGTCTTTCAAGTGATATTCCGACTCTGTCGGAGTGATATTATTGCCCTATGGCAATAGTGATATTGAAACCTTACGGTTTCAGTGTTATTTTATTCGCCTACAAAACTTGCGAAGCAAATACCACTCGGCATAAGCCGAATATCACTGCGAAGCAATAGAACTCGCCGCAAGGCGAATAAAACTGCGGGACTTCTTTATGAGAAGTCTCGCAAGGCTTGCCGTTTTTAACATCGTGGCTACCGACAAAAGCAGCGAAATAGTCCGTAATGGAGACTGTGTGGAGGTGATGTTCTATACTTGCTTTTGAAGAACCTGAGGCTATTGCCATTTTAATATTATTTTCTCTTAAAAACTGAAGTAATTCCAAAGCACCTTTTTTAAGGGTGATAACTCCGTTTTCTATAATATATTTCCTCATATCATGCTTAAAATCTGCTATTTTAAGGCTTGGAAAATGTTCTTCCAAATAGCCTGTCCAGCCAGCCTCATTCATTCCGCATACATTATAAAGATGTTCGCCCATACCGTTTATTCCCTGTGCGTTACCTGCATATTCCCATGCAGGAACACAAATCCGTTGTGTATCAAGCAGGGTACCGTCCATATCAAATATAATACTAAACATTAAAAGCTTCCTTTCAATTTAAAAAGCCGATAAAATCGGATTTTTGCTTTTAATCCTCAAACAAGGGGGTAGAGAAATATCTCTCAGCAGTATCTGGCAGTACCGTTACCACCGTTTTGCCCTTGCCAAGCTTTTTAGCAAGTCTTATTGCCGCCGCAACATTAGTGCCACTGCTTATGCCGCACATAATACCCTCTTTACAGGCTAAATCCTTAGATGCCTGCAAGGCTTCCTCGTCCTTAATAATGCAAACATCATCATAAATCTTTGTGTTGAGTATATCGGGGATAAGACCGTCGCCTATGCCCATCTGAATATGCGTGCCTATTGAACCGCCTGATAAAATTGCGGCATTTTCGGGCTCCACCGCCCAGATGGTAATGTCGGGGTTATGAGCCTTTAAG
Organism: Acutalibacteraceae bacterium; assembly: GCA_045128715.1. GTDB lineage: Bacteria > Bacillota > Clostridia > Oscillospirales > Acutalibacteraceae > UBA737. Next base: position 3,308 of record JBGVRU010000053.1, read on the forward strand.
GTTTCGCCTATTCCTGTTATGGTACCGCCCGTGCCTATACCTGAGCAAAAACCGTGGATAGGGCCATTCACCTGTTTTAATATCTCAACACCTGTGTTATTACGCTGAACTTCAGGGTTGGCAGGGTTTTCAAATTGCTGAGGCACAAAAACATTCGGGTCTTCAGCCTTCATTTTAAGTGCTAACTGTAAACATTCTTCAATGCATAGTCCTATATTTCCTGCGTCGTGAACCAAAATCACCTCTGCTCCGTAGTGGCGGACAAGCTTTCTGCGTTCCACACTTACAGAGTCGGGCATAATTATTTTAACCTTTAAGCCACGCACCGCGCCCACAAGAGCCAGACCTATTCCCTGATTGCCGCTGGTGGGCTCAACAATTATTGTATCCTTATTAATAAGTCCCTTTTTTTCAGCATCAAGAATCATATTAAAAGCTGTGCGTGTCTTTATTGAGCCGCCCACATTAAGACCCTCAAACTTAACCAATATCTGTGCATCATCATGACCCACTATATGTTGCAGTTTTATCATAGGCGTATTGCCCATAGCCTCTAAAATATTGTTACAAATCATATCTAAATAAAGCCGCCTTGTCAATTAATATAGAAAGTATATCACATAATTATTTTATTTTCAATCTATTATAAAAATAACTAATTTTATAACCGCAGTTTTGCAAAGACAGTCTATACAGATTGATTATTATTTTTAAATATGGTATAATTAACTTTGAAAATATTTCATAGGAGCGCGTTTTATGAATATATTACATATAAAATATGCTGTTGAGGTGGCAAAGTCAGGCTCGCTTGCCAAGGCTTCCGAAAAGTTGCTTATTGCGGTGCCGAATATCAGCCGCTCTATAAAAGAGCTTGAAGCTGATATTGGCATAACTATTTTTGACAGAACCAATAAAGGAATGTGCTTAACACCCGACGGTGAAGAGTTCATAAGCTTTGCAAAAGGAATTTTAGGTCAGATTGATCAGGTGGAAAAATTTTATAAGGACGGTTCACCCAAAAAACAAAGATTTTCTATTTCCGTACCACGTGCTTGCTATATTTCAGAGGCTTTTACGGAATTTTCGAAATCCCTTTCAAAGGAAGCCGCCGAAATTTTCTATAAAGAAACAAATTCTCAGCGGACCATTCATAATATTCTTAATCACGACTATAAGCTTGGTATAATACGCTATGCTGAGAATTATGACAAATATTTTAATGCTATGCTTGAAGAAAACGGTCTCTGTTACGAAACCGTAACAGAGTTTTCATATCTTCTGCTTATGAGTAAGGACAGTCCCTTAGCGAAAAAGGAAAAGCTGACATATAATGATTTGACCGATTATATAGAAATCGCGCATGCTGACCCTTATGTACCGTCAATGCCGCTGGCTAAGGTTATTAAAGAAGAGCTGCCCGACAAAATTGAACGCAGAATTTTTATATTTGAAAGGGCAAGCCAATTTGATCTGTTGTCTAAAAATCCTGAGACTTTTATGTGGGTCTCCCCCGTGCCCGATTCACTTATAAACCGTTACGGCTTAGTTCAAAAAAAGTGCGTGGATAACAGAAAAATTTACACGGATGTTTTGATTTACCGTAAGGGATATAAGTTAAGTGACCTCGACCGCCGATTTATTGCCGAGCTGGGTGAAGCAAAACGTAAATATCTTTAGATTCTCCCACTATTGCCTTATCAATTTTGATAAGGCAAGTAAACATTTTAAGAATTCCAAAAATCTGAACAAGTTGTTAAAATAATAATATATAGAATTTGAGAGTATGTTTCAAGGGTAAGATTAAAAATATCAAATCGAAAAAATCCAATCAGGAGGGCCAAAATGGAAACTAAAGCTTACGAAATTGTTGATAACGTGGAAAAGCTTGAAGAAGCTATCGCGCACACAAGAAAAGCACAGCTTAAATTTGCTACATATACTCAGGAACAGGTAGATAAAATCTTCTTAGCTGCTGCCTCAGCTGCAAACAAGGCAAGAATACCGCTGGCTAGAATGGCAGTAGCAGAAACGGGAATGGGTGTTGTTGAAGATAAGGTTATTAAAAACAACTATGCTGCCGAATATATCTACAACGCATATAAGGACACTAAGACCTGTGGTGTTATTGAAGAAGACAAGGCTTTCGGTATTAAAAAAATCGCAGAGCCGATTGGTGTTATTGCTGCTGTTATTCCTACCACTAACCCTACATCTACGGCAATCTTTAAATGCTTAATCGCTTTAAAAACCCGTAATGCTATTATTATTTCTCCTCACCCCAGAGCAAAAAACAGCACTATTGCCGCGGCTAAATTAGTACTTGAAGCAGCTGTAGCCGCAGGTGCTCCTGAAGGAATTATCGACTGGATAGATGTGCCGAGTCTTGATATGACCAACACCGTTATGAAGGAAGCCGATATTATTCTTGCTACAGGTGGACCTGGAATGGTTAAGGCTGCATATTCAAGCGGTAAGCCTGCTTTGGGCGTTGGTGCAGGTAACACCCCTGCTATTATTGACGATACTGCAGATATTCTCCTTGCAGTTAACTCTATTATTCATTCTAAAACATTTGATAACGGTATGATCTGCGCTTCCGAGCAGTCTGTTATTGTAATGGAAAACATTTATGATGCTGTTAAGAAAGAGTTTGCTACTAGGGGTTGCTATTTCCTTGATCCTAAAGAAACCGAAAAGGTTAGAAAAACAATAATTATAAACGGTGCTCTTAATGCTAAGATAGTGGGTCAGAAAGCCGCGAAGATAGCTGAGCTTGCAGGTGTAACAGTTCCGGAAGGTACTAAAATTCTTATTGGTGAAGTTGAAAGTGTAGAATTAAGCGAAGAATTTGCACACGAAAAGCTGTCGCCTGTGCTTGCTATGTATAAGGCGAAAGATTTTGAGGACGCATTACAAAAAGCTGAGCATCTTGTTGCTGACGGCGGCTACGGTCACACATCTTCGATTTATCTTAACGAAATAACCGAAACCGAAAAGCTGAATGAATTTGCCTGCCGTATGAAGACCTGTCGAATCCTCGTTAATACCCCCTCATCACACGGCGGCATAGGTGATCTTTATAACTTTAAGTTGGCTCCTTCTTTAACACTTGGTTGTGGTTCTTGGGGAGGTAACAGTGTAAGCGAAAATGTTGGAGTTAAGCATCTTATTAATATTAAAACTGTAGCAGAAAGAAGGGAAAATATGCTTTGGTTCAGAGCACCTCAAAAGGTATATATCAAAAAAGGCTGTCTGCCTGTAGCTCTGGATGAGTTAAGGACTGTCAGAGGTGCTAAAAAAGCATTTATTGTAACAGATACCTTCCTTTATGAAAACGGCTACACCAAGCCTATTACTGATAAGCTTGATGAAATGGGTATTGCTCACACCACTTTCTTTAATGTTCAGCCCGACCCGACATTGGGCAATGCCAAGGAGGGTGCAGCCCAGATGGCAGCATTTAAGCCCGATACAATTATTGCTCTCGGCGGCGGTAGCGCTATGGATGCAGCTAAGATTATGTGGGTACTTTACGAACATCCTGAAGCTGACTTTATGGATATGGCAATGCGCTTTATCGATATTAGAAAGAGGGTATACACTTTTCCGAAAATGGGCGAAAAAGCTTACTTTATTGCCATTCCTACCTCAGCGGGTACAGGCTCTGAGGTTACACCCTTTGCAGTTATTACAGACGAGAAAACAGGCGTTAAATATCCGCTTGCTGATTATGAGTTGCTTCCTAATATGGCAATAATTGATACGGATTTCCATATGTCTGCTCCTAAGGGACTTACCGCCGCTTCGGGTATTGATGCTGTAACCCACGCGGTTGAGGCGTATGCTGCAATGCTTGCTACTGACTATACTGACGGTTTGGCATTACAGGCTCTTAAAAACATATTCAAATATCTTCCCCGCGCTTACGAAAACGGACAGACCGATATAGAAGCCCGTGAAAAAATGGCTAATGCCGCAACTATGGCAGGTATGGCGTTTGCTAACGCATTCTTAGGCGTATGTCACTCTATGGCGCATAAGCTTGGTGCGTTTCATCACTTACCCCATGGTGTCGCTAACGCACTTATGATAGAAGAGGTTCTCCGCTTCAATGCTTCTGCGGCTCCTCAAAAGATGGGCACCTTCTCTCAGTACGACCATCCGCATACCTTAGCTCGTTATGCTGAAATCGCTGACTACTTGGGGTTAGGCGGTAAGGATGACAATGAAAAGCTTGAAAACCTTATTAAAGCTATAAACGACCTCAAGGCTAAGGTTGGCATTAAGGAAACTATTAAGGATTACGGCATTAACGAAGAAGACTTTCTTGCTCGTCTTGACGATATGGTTGAGCAGGCATTTGATGATCAGTGCACAGGCGCGAACCCCAGATATCCCTTAATGAGCGAAATTAAGCAGATGTACCTGAACAGCTACTACGGCAAGCATTTTGTTGAGGCAGAAATGCCTAAGGCTTAATTCGGGAGGTAAAATAAATGAAATTAGATAATGTAATAGCAGTAAGACCTGGTAAAACCGTTTACAGAGACGGTAATAAATGTATTAAGGTTTTCGAAGAAAACTATTCAAAGTCAGGAATACTTAACGAAGCTCTTAATCAGTCACGTATTGAAGAAACCAAGCTTAATATCCCTAAAATTCTCGAAATTACTAAGGTAAACGGCAAATGGGCTATAATAGAAGAGTTTATTGAGGGCAAATCCTTAGCTGATCTTATGAAAGAAAACCCCGAAAAATATTGTGAATACCTCGAGCAGTTTGTAGATATTCAAATGGAGATTCATTCACAGAAAGCCCCTTTGCTTAATAAGCTTAAGGACAAAATGAACCGTAAAATAAGTGAGGCTGACCTTGATGCCACCACCCGTTACGAATTGCATACCCGCCTTGAGGGTATGCCTAAGCATAATAAGGTCTGCCACGGCGATTTTGACCCCTCCAATGTAATTATTGCTGAGGACGGCTCACACTATATAATTGACTGGGCACACGCAACTCAGGGCAACGCTTCTGCCGATGTTGCAAGAACCTATCTTTTGTTCTGTCTTGCAGGAGAAGAGGATAACGCCAAGAAATATATGGAAATCTTCTGCAAAAAGAGCGATACTGCAAAGCAGTATTTTCAAAAATGGCTTCCGATAGTAGCTGCTTCACAGTCGGTAAAAGGTAACGAGCACGAGCGTGAATTCTTACTCTCTTGGGTAGATGTTGTAGATTACGAATAATAAATAATTAAAAGGAGCTGCCTCACTAAAAAGGTGAGACGGCTCCTTAATATTATATATTCGCTTAAGCAGAGGAGGAATATCCGAACTCGCCTAAAACGGCAGTATTTAGGCGCTTTTTGGATTATTGGCGGCGGCAGGCGCCAGCCTTACCACCTTCACTGCACCAAAAATCACACAAAATTCTGCACGTTTTAGGTGGCAGAATTTTTACGGTGCCGATTTTTGCATCGGCACGGCACAAAACGCAGCAAATCCTGACGGATTTGCGAGTATTTTAACACAGCAGAGGTGAAAATCGTCCCGTAAAAATCGGGTTCGGATACTCCTTCTCTGCTTAACATTTGAACCGTAGGGTTGATAAACATTAATTAATATGCTTTTTAGTTTTCAGCAATCGGTTGGTTTTCTTGAGCATTGCCCATACTAAAAAAAGGCAAACGCAAATTTTTGTTAGTCCTGCGGCAAAATAAACAAAATATGAAAAGCCGTCAAGTCGGGTAAAAAGTCTGCCAATTGTAACGGTACTTACAGCTGAGGCATAAGGGTAGTCGAGTATTGCGGCAAGGCGTGGGCCGAAAAGAAGCACTGAATTTAAAATGCACATTCCTAAGAGAATAAATCCAAGTCCCAAACCCCAAAAGGTGGCTTTAGGGCGTACCTTTTCAAAAACACAGGCTTCGTAGATGCCTATAAGCAATGTGGGCAGCAGGGGATTGAAAAAGTATTCTTTAAACTGGGGATAAATTTCGCTTAATTTCGGAACGTTTAAAATTATTATATTATCAAATTTAAAATTGCCCAAAGAGGCAATAAAAAAGAATATTATTACCGCCGCTGCAAAGCAAAAGGCTAAAAGGGTGAATTTCAAAAAATCCTCCTGACGGCGGGAAGTGAAAAATATTACCGTAAAAAGGAAAATTAATACAGGTACCCAATTTGAAAAATCCTGCAAAAGAAGTGCGCTTGCAAAGGCTGTGAAGTTGGCAAAAGCCTCTACGCCGTACCAAAGAGAAAATACTGCGGTGAGAAAATAAAAAACTGCAAGCAGAATTTTTTTATAAGTCTTTAAGGCAGAAGTATTATCGGCGCGGTAAAGCTTATTTATAAGCGGAATTAAGCAAAAATACAGTAAAAAAGCGGCGGCAGCCGCTAAAATATACCCTAAAAAGGTATATTCGTCTGCATTTTTTGCAGGAAAAATTATTACACCGTTGCCCAAAATAAAAAGCCCCGTAAGGGCGGCGGAGTGGGTGGTGAATACTGCAGTCTTCTTCATTTTACCGTTACCGCCAGCTGTGAATTTTTATAGATGTTATAATAGTCGTGCTCCGCTTTGCCCCAGATTTCTCTGTTTTTTTTATGAAGTACATTTCCAAACATAAAAATATCTGCCCCCTTAAGCTTGGATTTAATGAAAAGCTCACTTATCAAAGTGGCAATTTTTGTGTTTGGTCTACCGTTCCCTATAAGCTTTATATCAATATTAAGCTTGGTTTCAAGCTTTTCCTCAAAGTTGAATTCGTGCTGCACAGTAAGACCTTCAAGGGCGTATTCCTTATTATCTATAAAGACTGTTCCGCTGGTTTGATTTTCTGTTGCTATGGAATATATAAGGGTTTCTTCTTGGTTTAGCTCCATAACAGGGGCATCGTTTTTAAATATAACCAAGCCTGAGCTTTCATAAGAATCGTCATTCGCCGTAAAGTGGGGGAGGGCAAAAATGTTAACAGCTTTTTTTCTTGCTGCTTCTACCTCATAAAAACGGTTTTGGTAAATTATTCCGTTGTGACTGCTTTGCCTGTCCAACGCGTCCGCAAGATCATAGCCTACTGCTACCGATGCCACTGTTTCGCAAGAAAGTAGCTCCTTGGCATTTTCAGTATATATAAAGCGTAATGACAGGTTTATTTCGTCTTTGTTATAAAGAAATCTGCAAATTTCTCTCATGCGTTTTGCGGTAATACCACTTCCTATTACGGCAACGGCACAGTGACTGAACATAAAAGGACGGACGGTTTTAAGGCAAGCTTGCTCGAAGGCATCTGCTAAATTTTTACCGTTGCCTTCGGTTAAGGTAAGCTTTTTATCCGAGGCGGAATCTTCTGAATTTACGGTGATGGTTTCAAGATAAACCGAAAAAACGTCGCCCTCCTGCTGGAAGCCTATTGCTGAAACCAAGGATTCAAGTCCTTTTTCCAAGCCGTCGGCTTTAAAGGAACAACCGCCAAAAGAGACGCACAGGGATAAACAAAGAATTATACTTAATATTTTTCTCATTTATCGTTTACCTCCATACGGGTTTTATTGCGGTTAAACATAGGACGCAGTCTCATTGTATGCCAAGGCGCTCTGAAAATAGTGTCTTTAAGGCTTTGGAAATCGGCTCGTCTTAAGGAAATGGTGTAATCTGTGCCGAAAGAGGTAAGAGAAATGATGTGCATTAAAATCACCGACATACCCGTAATATACCCGTAAAGACCGAAAAAGGCACTTAAAATAACCAGTATCAGACGCAGATAGAAAACCGAACCCTTAAGGCGGGGTATCATAAGACCCGAAATTCCGCTAAGTGCTATTACGATAAGCATCGGTGTACTGATTATTCGGGCATCTACCGCTGCCTGTCCTACTACTAAACCGCCTACTATACTTAATGCATGACCGAGGCTTTGGGGCATTCGCACTCCTGTTTCCTTTAAAATCTCAAACACGAAAATCAGAATAATACATTCTGTAAGCGGTGAGAAAGGTACACCGCCTCGAAGCTCGGATATAGCAATAGCCAAAGAGGTCGGTAGTAGCTCACGGTGAAAGACCGATATTGCAATAAAAATTGCAGGCAGACTGATTGAAAGAAAAAAGCATAAAAATCTAAGCGACCTACCTACAGTGCTAATAAAAAAGTTAAGGTAATAATCCTCATCCGACTGAAAGTTTTCGGAGAAAAGATAGGGAACAGTCACTACAACGGGTGTACCGTCAACCACAATGGCAATTCTGCCCTCTAAAAGTCGTGCCGCTACAATGTCGGGACGCTCTGTGCTACCGCTGGTTTTGAATAGTGAATATTTGCCGTCGCGTATTTGCTCTGCTATATAGTTGGAATCAAGAATACCGTCAATGTCAATTTTGCTTATTCTTCTTTTAAGCTCGGCGACTGTTTTGGGGTTGGTAAGAGAATCAAGATAGCATATAAAAACAAGGGTGTTCGTTCTTCTGCCAATCCGCTGCATTTCTACACAAAGGTCAGGGGTTTGAAGTCTTCTTCGTAGCATCGCAAGGTTTAAAAGCGCCGCTTCTTCAAAACCTTCACGCGGACCTTGAAGAACACGCTCGTCCTCAGGTTCCTTTATTCCTCTTGTGCGCCAGCCCTTTACGTCAATAGTAAGCGCTTCTCTACTTCCTTCAATAAGCAGAAGTGCCTCGCCGTAAAGCATACCCTCCAATATTTTTGCAACATTGTGGCTTCGTTTAACATCCCTTGCGAACAACACCTGTGTTTCAATATATTCTGCAACAGAAGTACGGTTTTTCGGCGCTCTATTTGTAAGAATCGGGCGTATTACGGCATCGTTAACTTGCTCGGAATCTACCATACCGTCCATATAAATAAGCGCACATTTAAGTTGAATGTTATTGTTTGAATTTATTTTTTTTATGCGAAGCACTACGTCCTTTTTAAAAATCTCTTTAAAAAGGGTAATATCCTTATCTAGGTCGCCCGATAAATAAATATTCTTGTAATCTGATATCTGTCCTGACATACTATCACCGAGATTATTATGTCAAAATTATTGCATATTATTTCAAAAATGTAGTATCTCTTGCAAGTAACTGGAAAAAATGGTATAATTTATTCATACTAAGTTTAAAATCTTGTAGTAAAATAGTCCTCAAGAAAAGAGTGATACAAATGAAAGATGCGTTAAATAGGAATTCAGTAACACCTGAGGTGGAAATACTCGCTCAAAGGTGTATGAATAACAGCAGGATAGATCCGCAATTATATATAAAAAATAAGGTAAATCGAGGACTGCGTGACCTTGACGGTAAAGGTGTTCTTACAGGACTTACCGAAATTTCCGATATAATTTCAAAGAAGAATATTAACGGTGAGGACATCCCTTGTGAGGGCGAGCTTTACTACCGTGGCTATAGGGTTGAGGATTTGGTAAACGGTATGATTACCGATAACCGTTTTGGTTTTGAGGAAATAGTATATCTTCTAATCTTCGGTCAGCTTCCCAATGAGGTAGAGCTCAGTGAATTTAGAAGTGTTCTTTATTCTTATCGCCCGTTACCAAATAATTTCGTGCGTGATATTATTATGAAAGCTTCGTCTACAGATATGATGAACTCTTTGGCACGAAGCGTGCTTACGCTTTATTCTTACGATAGTAATCCCGATGACACAAGTATACCCAATGTTTTAAGACAGTGCTTGCAGCTTATAGCACAGTTTCCTCAGCTTGCGGTTTACGGCTATCACGCCTATAATTACGGCACAAAAAAGAGCAACAGCTTTTTTATTCACGAGCCTGATCCTAAGCTTTCAACTGCGGAAAATATTCTTTATATGTTAAGACTGGACGGGAAGTTTACTAAGCTTGAAGCACAGGTGCTTGATATGTCACTCATACTCCACGCAGAGCACGGTGGCGGCAACAATTCCACCTTCACAACACACGTTGTTTCGTCTTCAGGAACAGATACCTATTCTGCTATAGCAGCGGCATTGGGCTCGCTTAAAGGACCTAAGCATGGCGGCGCAAATATCAAGGTATCGGGGATGTTTAATGATATTAAGGCAAATGTTTCTGACTGGACCGACCGTGATGAGGTTTCGGCATATCTGGCAAAAATTCTTCATAAAGAGGCTTTCGATAATGCAGGTCTGATCTACGGAATAGGTCATGCTATTTATTCTGTTTCTGACCCCAGAGCTAAGGTGTTTAAGGGTTTTGTTAAGAGTCTTTCAGAGGAAAAGGGACTAAATAAGGAGTATGCGCTTTACAGTCTTGTTGAGGAATTGGCTCCCGAGGTTATTGCAAAGGAAAGAAAAATGTATAAAGGTGTCAGCGCTAACGTAGACTTTTACAGTGGCTTTGTTTATGATATGCTGGGACTGCCTCATGAGCTGTTTACACCTATTTTTGCCATTGCACGAATAGCAGGTTGGAGTGCGCACCGTATTGAGGAGCTTATAAATGCAGGTAAAATTATAAGACCTGCTTATATGAGTGTTCAGCCTCACAGAGATTATATAAGTATGGGTGACAGATGAGTATTTTAAATGAACTCAAAAAAATCAAAATAAAAAATATCATAATGCTTACAGTGGCAGGAATAATTAACGCAATAGGTGTTACTATGTTTCTATCTCCTGTAAAGCTTTATGACAGCGGAATTTCGGGGACTTCTATTTTGCTTTCGCAAATAACACCTGAGTTTTTTACGCTTTCATTTTTTCTTGTAATACTTAATATTCCGCTTTTTCTTTACGGAACTAAAAAGCAGGGAATTTTGTTTACAGCGTATGCTATATATACGGTTATTATTTATTCTGTAGCGGCGTGGCTTATAACCGATGTTTTGCCTGTTGATGTAAGCTTTGCCTCGCCCTTGGCCGGAACAGACCTTTTGCTTTGTGCTCTCTTTGGAGGTCTTATTTCGGGTGTGGGAAGCGGTCTTGCAATTCGCTTTGGCGGAGCAATGGACGGCATTGAGGTTATGGCGGTGATTTTTGCAAAGCGCTTGGGGATTACGGTCGGCACCTTTGTTATGATATATAACGTAATACTGTATGTTACTTGCGGTATAGTTATTCATAGCTGGATTTTGCCTCTTTATTCCATTGTTACATATGCTGCCGGTATTAAAACGGTTGACTTTATTGTTGAAGGCTTTGACCGTTCAAAGGCGGCTATGATAATAACCTCTGAGCCTGATAAAATATGCGTTGCAATTTCCAATGCTTTCGGAACATCTGCAACTAAAATTTCAGCAGTTGGCAGCTACAGTAATACCGAAAAAACGGTTGTTTACTATGTTCTTAACCGTTTTCAGATAGGTCAGATGAAGGATATCGTCCACACAGAGGACCCCTTGGCTTATATAACTATTTCAGATGTAGCAGATGTTTTTACTTCTAACATTAAATAACAAAAGAAGCTGTACAATTTTGTACAGCTTCTTTTGTTATTTAATGTTCAACCTAGCCAAAGCAAAGATGGGTGTTATCTTTACCGTTTCCTTGCCTCTAATTTCTCAAGCATTTTTACAGGCATTGCAAGTGTAGAAAAATGCAAGTACACCTTCGGTTGCTGCGGTTCCTAAAAATTTGATTTTCATATAATTGGCTCCATTATTTTGAATTATTAATATATTCCGAGGGTGATATGCCCTCTTTTTTCTTAAAGGAGCGGCTAAAGGACTGTATACTCATATAGCCTAATTTGTCAGCTATTTCGGTGAGAGTCAATCTGCCCCTAAGCATCATTTCCCTTGCCTTTTCAATTTTCTTGCTTGCGATATAATCCTGTAGTGTTATATCGGTTTTCTCCTTAAAAATATGTGATATGTGATAAATACTGTATCCAAGGCTTTCCGCAATTCCGTGAACGGTAAGCGGCTTTTCAATATTTAGGTCAACATATTTCATAATAAGATACACAAGCTTCCCCGGTGTTTCGGTATGACCTTGGTATTCATACTGCCCGCCTGAATTTTGATTTGAACGCAGAGTAAGCAGAATTATCTGCAAAAGATAGCTTTCTATAATCGGAGTATCAATTTCATCCGAACGGTAAAATTCGTCCATACATTTTTTAAAATAATCGTATATACCAACAGTATCCTTGTAAACCAAATGCTCGTCTGTGACAAAGTTTTCAGGGATACTGTCAGGCAGAATTCCGCTTTTACCGTTAAATTTAAAGCCAACATAAGCATAGAAAAAAGCGTCATTTTGTGAAGCATAGATAGTGTGAACACCGTCATCAGGGGAAATAATTATATCTCCCGCCGTAACCTCGGTTTTAATATCGTTATGCTCAAAAATTCCCTTGCCCGAAAAAACATAGCTTATCTCGGTGCAATGCTGCTTGTGTGCAGGGATGTCAAAGCCTGCTTCAAGACAGATTTCACCTATCTGCATAAGCTCTAATTGGGTAAGCCTTATGGGCTTTGAAATAAAGGAATTGTCATAGTGGAAACGGGTTCCTAATAAACCTCCCTTAATATTAACACCTCGTTTAGTAAAAATAAACAAAAATACCGTTTACGACAGTTGTAATATAATTATTATAACTTATCCGTTTTTAAATGTCAAAGCAAATTTTGTTAAATCATTCCACACAAAAGGTTATTGCTATTATGAGATTATTGTATTAAGATAAGAATGTATAAATTTCTTTTAAAGAGGCGTAATATTTATGAAAAAAACAAAGGTTGCAGTTATCGGTTGCGGTACTATCGCTAACAATGCGCATATACCCTCATATCTTAAAAACCCCGACGTGGAAATCAAATGGTTTTGCGATATAATCCCCGAGCGTGCTGATGGCGCTGTGGAAAAATACGGCTGCGGTAAAGCAGTTTATGATTATCACGAGATACTTGATGACCCTGAGTTAGATGCAGTTTCTGTTTGTACTCCTAACAATGTTCATGCTCCTATTACTATTGATTTTTTGAATGCGGGCAAAAACGTTCTTTGCGAAAAGCCTGCCGCTCGTACATATAATGAGGCTCTTACTATGCTTGAAGCACAGCATAAAACGGGCAAGGTGCTTAATATCGGTGTTGTTAACCGCTTTAATGACGGTGTAAACCAGATAAAGAAGCGTATTGATGCAGGCGAGCTGGGTGAAATTTATCAGGTTTATGTAAGCTTCCGCGATTATCGTTGTATACCAGGTCTTGGCGGCGCATTTACAGATAAGTCTATAGCAGGCGGCGGCGTGCTTATTGATTGGGGTGTTCACTTCCTTGATATAGTTATGTATTGCTGTAGTGACCCTAAGCCTTTGACTGTTACAGCAGAAACTCATTGCAAGCTTGCAAAGAATATTTCGGAATATAAGTATCACAGTATGTGGGCAGGTCCACCTAAGCTTGATGGAGTTTGCGATGTTGAGGAATTTGTTACAGGTATGATTCGTACCGAAGGCCCCACAATCACACTTAACGGTGCCTGGGCACAGAACATCAACCAAAAGGAAATGTTTATTGATTTTATCGGTACAAAGGGTGGTATCCGTTTGCAGTATGGCGGCAAGTTCAAGCAGTATGACAGCGACCTTAATACCATAGAGCCTGAGTATCCCTCTAAAAATCATTTTGAAAATGAGCTTAATGCATTCGTTGAATGTATCCACAGTGGCGAAAAGCTTCCTTCACATATTGATACTAATATCATCACTTCAAAGATTATGCAGGCTATATACGATTCTGCTGACAGCCACCGTGAAATTTCCTTTGAATGAGGTGAAAATAATGAAAACAGTTGGATTTATAGATTATTATCTTAACGAATGGCATGCCGATAATTATCCGAATTGGATTAAGGAATACAGCGGCGGCGAGTTTGAGGTTAAATATGCCTACGGTCATATCGAGCCACCTATGGCAGGACTTATTTCTAATGAAGAATGGGCCGAAAAGCAGGGTATAGAGCTTGTCACTTCAATGGAGGAGCTTGCCCAAAAGAGTGACTGCATTATAGTTCTCTCTCCCGATAACAGCGAAATGCACTATGAGCTTTCAAAATTAGCATTAGAGTCAGGTAAGCCGGTATTTATTGATAAAACCTTTGCGGACAGTAAAGCAGAGGCAGAAAAAATATTTGCCATAGCTGAAAAGAACGGCTCTCCCTGTTTCTCGTCTTCGGCACTCAGATTTTCCGAAATTTTGGGAGCGGTTGATAAGACTGCTATTAATTCGGTTATAAGTATGGGTTGCGGTCCCGATACTGATATTTACATTATTCATCAGTTAGAGCCTATTGTTACTTTAATGGGCTCAGATGTTCAAAAGGTTATGTACCTTGGTAATCAGGACTGTCCCTCATGGCAGTTGGTTTTTGCTGACGGCAGAACGGCAAGTATCGCATTTCTTAAGAAGGAGTGGGGATACACATTCAGAATCAACCATGCCACAAAGAATGAAATGATTAAAATTAACGATGATTTCTTCAAGTTTGAGATTATGGCAATGCTCCAGATGTTCCGTACAGGCAAGGAGCCCATTCCTCACTCCGAAACAATAGCTATTATGGCTATTCGGGAGGCTTGCATTAATGCAAAAAAGGCGCCATTAGAGTGGGTTAGTGTGGGATAATTACTTATGGGAAAGTTTAAAGCCGCAGTCATTGGCTGCGGCTTTAAATTTTTAAAAGGCATACGGCGGCTATAATGATATTGGTTTGTCGAAACGACAAACTACAACCGTTATAATGATTATAGACTGTCGAAACACTAATAAGTGTTTCGACAAGCCGATTTTATCGGCTTTGGCAAAATCAAATTTGCAAAAATTTAATTTTGCCTATATTCATTGCAATGGGCATAGACAAATTTTCATCGAAAATTTGTGACCAAATCAAAGATTTGGTGTCGAAATAGTGTGGATTTACACTATTTCGACTTT
>JBGVRU010000054.1:0-22428 GCA_045128715.1 Acutalibacteraceae bacterium
TTGTTATAAACGGCGATAGTTTACCTTATGCAGATAGGCTTGTTTCAGCGCTTAACCAAGCTTTTGATGAGAACTTAAAAAGCTTGCAGATAAATATTAATAAAGAAAACACCAATGTTATACTTGGGGATAAATGTAAAACTCTTTATGGGGAAAGCTACATAACCGATATTCTTTGCGATGTTAAGGTAAGACTTTCGGCGCTGTCCTTTTATCAGGTTAATCGCACTATGGCAGAAAAACTTTATAAAAAAGCGGCAGAGTATGCAGAACCAAAAGATAAAAATATATTAGACCTTTATTGCGGAGCAGGTACTATAGGTCTTTCAATGGCAAGGCAGGCTAAAAGCGTAATCGGTGTGGAAATTATACCAGTGGCTGTAAAGGACGCTGAGTATAACGCTCGGCTTAACGGAATAGAGAACGCACGGTTTATCTGCGCTGATGCGGCAAAGGCTGCAGAGGAGCTTGCAAAGGAAAACATCAAAACCGATGTTGTAATAGTAGACCCACCTCGAAAGGGCTGTAGCGCGGAACTGATAGATACCATTGCTAACAAGTTCTCACCTGAAAGGGTAGTGTATGTCTCCTGCGACCCTGCAACCTTGGCAAGAGATGTAAAAATTTTCGGCGAATTGGGCTATAGGCTTTTGGAATACACCCCCTGCGATTTATTCCCTCGCACTTCGCATATAGAAACCGTCGCTTTACTTAAAAAAGTTGTTGAAAAACAGTTTGGTAATTGATAAAATAATAAAAAACACTTTGGAGGTATAAAAATGTCGGATTATCAGTTGAAATCACCTGAGAGCGGTGATATTGTTGCGGTTATGAAAACCAATATGGGTGAAATTAAAATTAAGCTTTTCCCTAAAGAAGCACCAAAAACTGTAGAAAACTTTACAACTCATGCTAAAAACGGCTATTATAACGGCCTTATTTTTCACAGAGTTATTAAGGACTTTATGATTCAGGGTGGCGACCCTACAGGCACAGGTATGGGTGGAGAGTCTATATGGGGCAAAAGCTTTGAAGATGAGTTTGACCCTGCTCTTCATAATCTTCGCGGGGCTCTCTCAATGGCAAATGCAGGCCCCAACACAAACGGCAGTCAGTTCTTTATTGTGCAGGCTTCGTCTGTTCCTGCTAATATGCTTTCGCAAATGAAAGAGATGCCTGATTCCTTCCCGACTTCTACTGTTGAGGCTTACGAAAAAATGGGCGGCACACCTTGGCTTGATTTTCGCCATACCGTTTTCGGTCAGGTTATGGAGGGAATAGAGGTTGTTGACAGTATAGCCGCCGTAAAGGTGGGTGCAGCTGATAAACCCGTAGAACCTGTAGTTATTAAAGCAATTGAAATTGAAACCGCGTAATAATTTGCCTTACATCTTTATCTTGAAGCAAGTTTTCAAAGTAGCATTGTCGGGGTAAGGAAATTGAAAATTATCAAAGTGGTGGCGAATTAAAAAGTATAAAACACTCCCAAAAGCGAAAACTAATGCAAAAGGGAGTGTTTTTTATGGCAATTATGAGCAACAAGGAATACGGAGAGCTTACGAAAAAGCTGTCACCACCATCATCTAAGATAAAGGATTTTATATGGGCTTACTGTGTGGGCGGTTTAATTTGTGTTATAGGTCAGCTTTTTATGGAGCTTTATAAATCCCTTGGTTGGGAAGAAAAAGTGGTTAAAATGGTAGTCCCTGTAACACTTATTTTTATTGCGGCTTTGCTTACAGGACTAAAGCTTTTTGATAAAATAGCAAAGCATGCCGGCGCCGGTACATTAGTGCCGATAACGGGCTTCGCAAATGCTGTGGTTTCTCCTGCAATAGAATTCAAAAGCGAAGGATGGGTATTGGGCCTTGGCGCAAATATGTTCAAAATCGCAGGACCTGTTATCGTGTACGGTACAGTAGCAAGTGCGATTTATGGGGTTATTTATTGGATAACAACCTTATTCTAACGAAAAGGCTTGACCAAGAGGTCAAGCCTTTTCATTATATACCGATGATATCTCTAATTTTTTTAACATCCACGTTTTTTAAACTGCAATTCTCTTTTACGGATATTATAGCGGCAACACCTGCCGCCTCACCCGTGCCCACGCAAATAGGCATTGCACGGAAATTGGAATGTGCTATATGAGTACCCGAAATATTTCTACCGCAAAGCAAAAGGTTTTCTTTTACTTCAGGCAACAAGCAACGGTACGGAATTGTATAACCCTTGTTTTGTTTGAAGTGCTTTTGTACGCCCGTTTTATCAAGTCCTGAACCCGTAATATTATGCACATCAAAGTTAAAGAAAGCATCTTTAACAACATAATCATCAAACACTTTAGCCTCTAATATATCTTGCTCGGTAAGTGTGTATATTCCTTTAAAATGGCGGGTTTCTCTAACACCTATAAGCGAAGCCGAGCTTATTATAAAACAGTTTTCATAACCGGGAACAAATTCTCTTAAATATTTTACTATATCATCCATCTGTTTACGACAAGTTATAGTTGCCTTTGTCAGGTCATCGGCACAAGTTCCGTCAATATCGGTAACATTTGTCATATTACAAGTAACTACACCTGGCAAGGTTGTAGCGTATGTAAGTATATGTCCTGCAGGATAAGGAATGTGCTGTCTGGCAAGCGACTGCAGTTCGCCTTTGGGGGTATCATATGTAGTTTCAAATGATGGTATAAATGCCGCTTTGCTATAGTCAACTCCTGCCACTTTAAACATAAGTGTAGCAGGTTGCATTTTGTTATCTTCTTCTCTTCCTAAAATAAATTCAGCACCTGCACGAGCCGCAATATCACCGTCACCCGTAGCATCTATGGTAATTTTGGCATAAATATCTGTCATACCCGATTTATTGACCACAGTAGCACCTAAAACCTTGTCACCGTCACAAATAGCGTCAACAGCAAAGGTATAGAGTAATATTTTAACACCAACCTCATCTAACATTTCAAGGTATAATGTTTTAAGTTTTTCGGGGTCTATTGTAGCAGTTATTTTATCCTTATAAGTGCCCTCGTTTTTCTCAGCGCTTCGGCGAAGTATCTCGTGATACAAGGGGCTTTCGCAGCTACCTGTCCAATGGCTCATAAGTCCTGATGTTGAGATCCCACCAACGTCACCGCTTTGCTCGACTAAAACTACTTTTGCACCGTTTTTAGCGGCGGAATATGCTGCAGCAAAGCCCGAAGGTCCGCTTCCCACAACCAAAACGCCTGTATATAACTTGGATTTTGTTACCATTACGATCGCCTCGTAAATATTATAATGATTATAGAATGTCGAAACGCTAAAAAGTGTTTCGGCAAGCCGATTTTATCGGCTTAAGCAAAATTAAATTTGTAGAAATTTAATTTTGCCTATATTCATTATAACATTCGCAGTGTGTAAAAGCATTTAATTTTTTGCAAAATATATTTACTTTATTGCAACTTTTTGGTATCATATTGATGGTGATATGATGAAAGAAAAACTAATTTACGATATAAACCGATATATTTCTTATTTAAATAATAATGGGCTGTTCGTTACAGTGCATGGCAAAGGAATAAGCGGACTTCTGGAACATAATATACATAGAAACCCATTTTGCTCTTTGGTTAAAACCGACCCTAACGCATGGCAAAAATGCATACAATGTCAACAAAAGGTCTTTAGAGAATATAAAAAAGAATTCTTTTTCGGAATGTGCTATGCAGGTGTAGAAGAGTACGTGTTTTTTGTAAACGATAAGATTTTTGTTAGCGTAAGCGGGTATGGTATAAATGAGGAAAAGGCAATAGAACGTATAGAATACCTCTCGCGAGAATATTTTCTTGACAAAGAATCGCTTTTATATGTATATAAAAGCGGGCTTAAAAAGGAAAAGGAAAACGAAGAACGGCTGACAACCTTGATTAAACCACTGTGTCATATGTTAAACTTTTTGCAATTTATAATTTTAGATATTCCCGAAAGAATAGAAACAAAAAGTGTGCTTTTCGATTCAATGCTGAATTACGTGCAGTTTAATTTTATGAATGAAATCACAATTCGGGATATCGCGCAGGCATGCGCATGCTCTCAGTCAACCGTGTGTCATGTATTTAAGCAGTATACAGGCGAATCAATAAAAAAATATATTGATAATCTCCGTATCAATCAAGCAAAAAGGCTACTGAGCACCAGCGACCTGCCCATTAACAGAATTGCACAACTGTGCGGTTTTTCTAACATCAATTATTTTCCAACCGTCTTCAAAAAACAAATCGGCATCAGTCCGACTGAATACCGACGACAAATTAATGGGTCCTAAGTTGACACAAGCAGAGGGATTTGTGTTAGGTGTCGGCGCTAATATGTTCAAAATAGCAGGGCCTGTTATAGTTTACGGTACGGTTGCGAGTGTGGTTTATGGTGTTATTTATTGGATTACAACATTATTCTAACGAAAAAGGCTTGAACAATCGGTCAAGCCTTTTTTAGTCAATAACATAAAAAACCTAAATCGTTTAATGTTATATTTATTTGAGGTTTTAAAACTTCATTTTCAAATTTTAATAAAAAAGCATCAATTTTGTTGCGTGCATTTTCAATTAACTGTGTTTTTACAGCGCCATCTTCTGTCGAGTTCATTATATTGAAAAAATTTCGGTCGGTAGAATGTAATGAATCAAGAGGAAATTCACCTTCAACAGTCATATTATCGCATATATATGTCAAATAGCATTTGTTCTTTTCAAAGCCATAAACACTAAGAACTATATTTTCGTTATTATTTGCGTTGTGGTAGTAAAAGAAAATGTCTCCTGTTTTCATAGCTGATAGGTAGTAGTTATTATCTGAAGGCAAAAAATAATATTTTCCGTAGTTGGCATCAACGCAGTTTTGAGAAAACCAGTTATAAAGAATATCACGTGCTTTATCACCGTCTACTTTTGCGCAAATTTTGCATCTGCCGTCTACATATTTATGTGTACCTGTTGAACCTTCGGTTGCACCACATACTTTACAAAGTTTTGGCGATTGGCAAGTAGCAGATTGCCAATCATGTCCTAATGCACTGCCTTGGGTTGTTCCGCAAACACATTTAGCGGGTTCGGTACAGGTTGCATTTGAATAACTATGTGCGTGTGAAATTTCACTTGCAGTAACAGTACTTTCGTTTGTATTTGTGGTGATAGTAACACTATTCGCATTTTCATTATTATCTTGACTTTGTATTTCGGAAATAGTGGTATCTTCATTATTTGTAACAGTATTTGATGATTCGGCTATTGTTGATGACATTATAATTTTGTCAGAAGAAAAGTTTTCAATGCTTTTTTTACAAGCTATAAGTGATAATAAAAGAAACAAAACCGATAATAATGATATGAATTTTTTCATTATAATAATATCTCCTTTAAATTAAAAAGTGCGGCTACCGAAGCATCCGCACAAAAAACGCAAACTCCGATAGTCGCCAAACCAACTCCGCAGAAAGCAAATACTTTGCACCACAGAATCAAAATTTGCATTTTTATCAAATTCAGTCTATGGTACAAAAGGGTATAATATTCCTATAAAAATTATAGTTTCTGCGTTATTCAGTTGGTTTGGCATTGTTAGTATAACACTATTTCGGAGAAAAAACAATATTTTTTATAAAATATTAATGGGTCCTAATTTGACACAAGCAGAGGGGTTTGTGCTGGGTGTCAGCGCGAAGATGTTCACCATAGCAGGACATATTGCTATTTTAAAATGAAGAAATAGTAGTAGCCATCAGCATAAAATTCGGCGTAATATGCTAATAAGCTTACAAAATGCACACAATAAAGTCGGTTAAAGCGACTGAAAGCTTTATACAATAGCACGCTTAATTATAATTTCTAGGTAAGAAACGCGGTTTATTTGTAATTGATTTAAAAGATATATACAAATAAAAATCTTTCAAGCTTTTTGGCTTGAAAGATTTTTATTTATTCGTATTTTATATTTGTATTATGTGTGGTTATAAATTCTGTTTTAGAAAATTCTTTTGAAAGTAATTCCTTTATTGGCTCTATAACAATATCCTCGGTGTTAAAATGTCCGCTGTCAAAAAGGGAAATTCCGTTATCATAGGCTTCTAAAAATTGGTGGTGCTTTACATCTGCCGTAACAAGTGCATCAAAGCCGCCTTTTATGGCTTCGCCTATAAAAACACCGCCGCTGCCTGAACAGACGAGTACCTTTTCTATAAGCTTTTTACCGTCGGTATATTTAACTGAACCGCCCAAGGTAGCTTTTATATGCTTTGCAAAATTTTCAGCTAAAACAGGGGATACCGTACCGCATTGCAGAGCATATCCGTCGCTTGCTATATGAATTTCGGTATTTTTAATTCCAAGAGCTTTGCAAAGACAGCTGTTTACACCGCCGTTTTTTGCAATATCCAAATTAGTGTGCATAGAAATTACCGAAATATTGTTTTTTACAAGCTCGTAAGGAATACTGCCCGAAAGCAGATTTTTAAGCGGGCTGAAAATAACAGGGTGGTGGGTGATTATAAGCTCACAATTTTTATTTACAGCTTCCGCAACGATTTCTAAGGTGCAGTCGAGAGCTATAAGCACCTTTTTAACCTCTTGCTCGCTATTTCCTATAAGCAAGCCTACATTGTCAAAATCGCAAGCAGTATCACAAGGATACTGCTTGTTCAAAAATTCAAATATTTTTGAAACGGTCATATTTTATGCCTTCTTAACAAAAGAATCTTTGAGTGCCACTGTGCGGTTGAATACCAATTTTTCAGGAGTAGAATCCTTATCCACACAGAAATAACCCTGACGCATAAACTGGAAAGTATCGCCTGTCTTAACATCTTTAAGACCTGCATCAATTTTACAGTTGCTTAAAACAGTAAGCGATTCGGGGTTGAGATTATCGGCAAAGGAGGAAACACCCTCCTCGTCGCTCGGATTAGGAACATTGAAAAGACGCTCGTAAAGTCTTACCTCAACATCAGCTGAATTATTGGCATCAACCCAATGCAATGTGCCCTTAACCTTTCTTCCGTCAGGAGTCTCGCCGCCG
This sequence comes from Acutalibacteraceae bacterium, assembly GCA_045128715.1. Lineage (GTDB taxonomy): Bacteria > Bacillota > Clostridia > Oscillospirales > Acutalibacteraceae > UBA737. The sequence goes on from JBGVRU010000054.1 coordinate 7,059, forward strand.
AAGCTTTCGGGGTCGTAGGTGCAGTGAACTGCGGTAATATTACCGTTTTCATCAGTTTCGTGAGAAGCGTATTTAATATAATACGCTCCCTTTAAGCGAACCTCCTTTTGAGGGCAAAGGCGGAAATATTTTCCAGGAGGGTCTAACATAAAGTCATCCTCCTCAATAAAGATTTCTTTAGAGAAGGTAACGCTTGTTTTACCAAGCTCAGGCTTGTTGGGGTTAATGTCAACCTCAATAGTATCGGTCTTATCCTCGGGATAATTATCAATGATTACCTTTAACGGACGGAGCACAGCCATTGCACGGTCTGCATTTTCGTTAAGATAATCACGCACGCAGGACTCAAGCAAAGCATAGTCGATAACGCTGTAGGCTTTGGAAACACCGATTTTATCAACAAAGGCACGAACAGCCTCGGCAGGATAGCCTCTGCGGCGCATACCGCATATTGTTGCCATTCTCGGGTCATCCCAGCCTGAAACCAAACCGTCATTAACAAGCTTTAAGCATTTGCGTTTACTTGTTAAGGTGTAGTTCACGTTCATTCTTGCAAACTCTATCTGACGTGGTGCTTCGGGGATTTCAAGAACCTCTAAGAACCAGTTGTAAAGGGGGCGGTGGTTTTCAAATTCCAAAGAGCAAAGCGAGTGGGTAACACCTTCCTTAGCATCACTTAAGGGGTGAGCAAAGTCATACATAGGATAAACACACCATTTGTCACCTGTTCTGTGGTGGGTAGCGTGCATAATGCGGTAAATAATGGGGTCACGCATATTAAGGTTAGAGGAGCTCATATCAATTTTAGCTCTGAGCACCATAGCACCGTTAGGAAATTCACCGTCGGTCATTCTTTTGAATAAATCCTTGGTTTCTTCGATAGGTCTGTCACGGTACGGGCTGTTTACCCCAGCCTCGGTAAGAGTACCGCGCATTTCTCTTATTTCGTCGGGAGTTGACTCGTCAACATAAGCTAGTCCCTTGTCAATAAGCTGTAATGCGCACTCATAAATAAAATCAAAATAGTCAGATGCGAAATAAACATTGTCCCAATTAAAGCCAAGCCATTTAATATCCTCTTTAATTGCGTCAACATACTCGACATCCTCTTTGGTGGGGTTGGTATCGTCAAGTCTTAAATTGCATTTTCCACCGTACTTTTCTGCGGTTGCAAAGTCAATGCAAATAGCCTTTGCGTGACCGATATGCAAATAACCGTTAGGCTCAGGGGGAAAACGGGTCTGAACTTTACTGTAGACACCCTCCTTTAAATCCTCTTCAATAAAATCATGAATAAAGTTGGTTGGCTTGTTTTCTTCTTCTGTTAAAATAATATTCTCTTCCATAAATAAACCTCTTAAAATTTTGAGATGGCGGTATTAATACGTTTGGTACATTCTTCTTTGCCCAAAACCTGCATAATACTGCAAAGGTCGGGAGTGTTTCTTCTGCCTGTTATTGCAATTCTAAGCACTGTGCTCAAATCACCTGCGTGACCCTTGTAAGCCTCAGGCTCTGCCTTGTACTGCTTTGTTTCTGCTGCAAAGCCAATGGCGGGCGCAATTTCTTTAATGCGGTCAAACCAAGCTTGACGGTCGTCGTTCGGGGTATATACATTTTTATAAGCCTCAAGGAATGCTATAGCGTCAGCCTTTTTAATGTTTTCGGGCAACTCAAAGCAAGGAGTAAATAATTCCTCAAACATATATGCGAAATAATCCTTAACCTCGCTCCAGCGTGCAATATCCTTACGTGGCTTTGCAACATCACGGTCAATAGCAAGCACCTGTTTTGAATAATCGGGGTTCTTAGTTAAGATGTTATAAAATTCGGCATCAAATTCCTTTGCCCAGGCGGTAAGCTTTTCGTAAACCTCATAGCTCTTAAGCTTGGCTACCATATTTTTGCTGACGTCAACCAGCTTAACCTCGTCAAACAAAGCGCCCGAAACACTCATCTTTTTAAGATTAAATTTGAAATCCTTATAAGAAGCGTCAGGGTTTGCTCTGCGCCAATCCTCAAAATCAGATGCAGCAACAGTCATAAGATAGTTTATAACGCACTCACTGTCATAACCCTGCTCTGCAAAGAAGTGAACAGCAGCTTCGGGGTCCTTGCGCTTTGAGATTTTGCGCTTAGCGCCGTTATCAAGCTTCATAATTGGGGAAATATGACCGTATTTCGGTGGCTTAAAGTCTAAAATCTTAAATAACTGAATGTGCTTAGGTACAGAGGAAATCCATTCGTCGCCACGAAGCACGTGGGTAGTGTGCATCAAATGGTCATCAACTGCGTGGGCAAAGTGGTAGGTGGGAATACCGTCAGATTTAAGGAGTACAAAATCCTCATCATTTTCGGGCATTTCGATTTTGCCCTTAACAGCATCCTCAAATACAATTTTATTTTCTTCACTACCTGGGGATTTAAGACGCACAACAAAGGGCTTGCCCTCGTCTATTAAAGCCTTAGCCTCAGCGTAGGTAATGTCTCTGTGCTTGGCAAATTTACCGTAATAGCCTGTTCGGAGCTTTCCAGCCTCCTGCTCGCCTCTTACAGCCTCTAATTCCTCGGCTGTGCAGAAGCAGGGGTAGGCAAGACCCTGACGGATAAGCTCTTTAACATAGGTCTGGTAAATCTCAGCGCGCTGGCTTTGTTTATAAGGACCGTAATCGCCCTTTTGCTCAATTCCCGAAACGAAGCCCTCGTCAATTGTAATTCCAAAACGATTAAGACCGTCAATAATATCCTCAATACCGCCTGAAATTTCACGCTTTTTGTCAGTATCCTCAATTCTTGTGTAGAAAATACCGCCTGTGGAGGTTGCAGTAATACGGTTTACAAGGGCGGCAAAAAGAGTGCCTAAATGCAAATAGCCTGTGGGGCTTGGCGCTATTCTCACAACTCTTGCGCCCTCAGGTAAATTACGGGCAGGGTAGAGGTTTTCGTAATAATCAGGTGTGTTTTTAATGTTGGGCAGTAAAAGCTCTGCTAAAAGTAGATTTTTGCTCATATAATCATTCCTCTAAAAGTAGCTTGTTAAGCTCGGTCATAAAAGTATTAATATCCTTAAACTGACGGTAAACACTTGCAAAGCGAACATAAGCCACTTCATCTATCCTTTTAAGCTTTTCCATAACAAGCTCACCTATACGCTCACTACTTACCTCACGGTCAAGTGAGTTTTGGATATTAACCTCAATTTCATCTATCATATTATCTAAGGTATCAAATGAAACGGGTCTCTTTTCGCAGGCACGAAGTAAGCCTGTCATAAGCTTGTCCCTGTTAAAGGTCTCACGTGATTTGTCCTTCTTTATAACAATAATCGGGAGACTTTCAATTATTTCATAGGTGGTAAAACGCTTTTGACATTGAAGGCATTCTCTTCTTCTTCTGATGCGTTGACCCTCATCGGTAGGGCGGGAGTCAATAACCTTACTTTCTTCAAATCCGCAATAAGGACATTTCATAATATTTTCCCCTTTCGAAAAATATTGGTATTATCTTCTATATACTACCATATATAGTATAAAATTACAAGCATTAAATAAAATACAGGTATCCTACATTTTTAACAATTATATGTACTTTATCTTAATCGGTTTACCGATTTTCTTTGCGTATTCTATCATTGATTTAGTTCCCGAACTTTTACCGTCCCAAAAGCAGATTATATAATCACTTATTTCCGCCATCTGCCTGTTACGCCTGGGTCCGGCACTTTTGCTGTATTTTCCCCATAGGGCAGGGTAACGCTCAATTTTAAAGCCGTTTTCTTTGGCATAGCGTTCACCAATAATATCCGCTCTACGGCAACCACCCGATACAATAATTATATCATAATTTTTGCGTATCCTCGAAATAAAAAAATCTATATAGCTTTTTGCCTCATCATAATTGTTATAATCTCTGCTTCCTACAATAACTATTCGTTTAATCATTTTATCCCCCATATTGATCTTACCATCAATTGATAGTAAGATCAATACTATTATTTGATAGTACGTATACTAATTTGTGGGTGATGTTATGTATTATCATAGACTTAGAGATTTAAGAGAAGATAGAGATTTGGTTCAAAAGGAAATAACTTCATATTTGAATATTAATCAAAGGGTTTACAGCAATTATGAACTTGGGAAAAGGGAAATACCAACACGTTTTGTAGTAGCTCTTGCAAAATTTTATAAAACTTCAACTGATTATATTCTTGGTTTAACCGATAATCCAAATCCGTATAATAAATAGAAAATGAATTTACCAAAACGCAAACCGACAAGACTAAAAAATTTTGATTACAGCCAAAACGGATATTATTTTATAACGGTATGCACGCATAACAAACGTAAAATTTTATGTGATATTGTAGGGGAGGGTCTCTGTGCCCTCCCGACAGTAAAGCTAACACAAATCGGCGATATAGTAAATGAAGCGGTTAATTATATCAATAGTAATTATGACGGTATATTAGTTGACAAATATGTTATTATGCCAAATCATATACATTTGATAATATCAGTTCAAACGGGAGGGCACGGAGACCCTCCCCTACGAATATATGATATAATTGGCAATTTCAAATCTTTTACAACATATAAATATGGACAAGCCTTATGGCAACGCTCCTTTCACGACCACATTATACGTGATGAAAATGATTATTTGAAAATTTGGAATTATATTGATACCAACCCTCAAAAATGGCAGGAGGACTGCTTTTACATTGCCGATTTTTTAAAAATATAAAATTTAAATGACTTTTTCGACAAAATGTGATATAATCATAAGTAGTTTAAAAACAATTTAAATTGTTTTTCAGTAAATATATTTACCGATTGTCAATAATATTGACAATCAACTTATGATTTAATTAAGGTTGGAATTTGCATTTGATGCAAATTGTATGTGAGTATCACATACTGAAACAACTTTGTGTTTCACCAACCATTAATAATATATTGTAGGGTGAGGAAAATGTTTTTTGAAACAAAAGATTCTATACCTGAGGGTTTAGGCATCAGCACCTTCGGTATTATACATTTGATTTGGCTTTTTTCGTTTGCTGTGATTTGTGTTGCATGGGCAATTATTTATGCAAAATTATCTACACGACAACGCAATATTGCAATTAAAGTTTTGGGTTGGTTTATCATATTTCTTGAAATGAGTAAAAATGTAGTCGTGGTGGTATTAAGGGATTTTGATCCTGGCTATCTGCCGTTTCACTTATGTGGAATTAATATTCTGCTTATTTGCTTTGACCTATTTAAGCAAACAAAAATAGTTCGCAATTTTTTATATTATTTTTGTATCCCAGGCGCTTTGTTAGCATTGCTTTTCCCTAATTGGACAATGCTTCCTTGTATGAATTTTTTCAGTATCAACAGCTTTTTAATACACGGCTTCCTTCTTATGTATCCGCTGTTGTTAGTTGCAAGCGGAGAATTAACACCAAGCGTTAAAATGATGCCCAAGTGCATATTTTTACTTGTTTTAATGGCTGTTCCGATATATTTTATGAATCTTGCGTGGGATACTAACTTTATGTTTTTAATGAGCCCTGAAACAGGTAATCCGTTAGGGCTTTTTGAAAAATATTTAGGTAGTCATCTTTGGGGATTTCCGATTTTACTGCCGATTGTGATGTTTATAATGTACATACCGATTTTTATTATATCTAAATGCAAAAAGAAAGACTCTAACAAAACCGAAACAGAAAAAAAGCAGGAAATTACAGTTTAATATAAAACACAAAAAGCCTTGGAAAATTCCAAGGCTTTTATGTTTATTAATAAAGAAAAACGGGAGGGCACAGAGACCCTCCCCTACAATTATGAAATTGTATTATTTGTTAAGTGCTTCATTAACTGCAACTGCGCAAGCAACTGTCATACCACCCATCGGGTTGTTACCTGCACCGATAAGACCCATCATCTCAACGTGAGCAGGAACGGAAGAAGAACCTGCGAACTGAGCGTCAGAGTGCATACGGCCCATTGTATCGGTCATACCGTAAGAAGCAGGACCAGCAGCCATATTATCGGGGTGGAGGGTACGTCCTGTACCGCCGCCTGATGCTACTGAGAAGTACTTCTTGCCCTGTTCGATACATTCTTTCTTATATGTACCTGCAACAGGGTGCTGGAAGCGGGTGGGGTTGGTGGAGTTACCTGTGATAGAAACGTCAACACCCTCCTTGTGCATAATAGCAACGCCTTCGCGAACATCGTCAGCACCGTAGCAACGAACCTTAGCGCGCTCGCCGTTTGAGTAAGCAGTTTCTTCAACTATCTTAAGCTCACCTGTGAAATAGTCAAACTGAGTCTGAACATAGGTAAAGCCGTTAATTCTTGAAATAATCTTAGCAGCGTCTTTACCGAGACCGTTAAGAACAACTCTAAGGGGCTCTTTACGAGCCTTGTTAGCGCTACGTGCAAGACCGATAGCGCCCTCAGCAGCAGCGAAGGATTCGTGACCTGCCAAGAATGCGAAGCACTTAGTCTCCTCACGGAGAAGCATAGCGCCTAAGTTACCGTGACCGAGACCAACCTTACGGTCATCAGCAACAGAGCCGGGGATACAGAATGACTGGAGACCAACACCGATTTTCTCAGCAGCCTCAGCAGCAGTCTTAACCTCGTCCTTAATAGCGATAGCGCAACCTACAACATAAGCCCAAGCAGCGTTCTCAAAGCAGATAGGCTGAATGCCTTTAACGATATTGTAAGCGTCAACGCCTGCTTTATCGCAAATTTCTTTTGCTTCTTCAATGGAAGAAATGCCATGCTTTGCGAGCTCAGCGTTTATTTGATTTATTCTTCTGTCATAGCTTTCAAATAATGCCATTGTTCATTTCCTCCTTAATTATTCTTCACGGGGATCGATGAGCTTAGCAGCGTCATCAACACGACCGTACTGACCGCTGGCTTTTTCTAAAGCCTCATTAGCGTCCATACCTTTTTTAATCATATCCATCATCTTGCCTAAGTGAACAAACTTGTAACCGATGATAGTATCGTTATCGTCAACAGCAATCTTTGTTATATAGCCTTCAGCAAGCTCTAAGTAACGGGGACCCTTTGCAAGAGTAGCATAGGTAGTACCACATTGTGAACGAAGACCCTTGCCTAAATCCTCAAGACCAGCGCCGATGGGGAGACCGTCCTCAGAGAAAGCGGTCTGTGTACGACCGTAAACAATCTGGAGGAAAAGCTCACGCATAGCGGTGTTGATAGCATCGCAAACGAGGTCGGTGTTAAGAGCTTCAAGAATAGTCTTACCAACAAGAATTTCAGAAGCCATAGCTGCGGAGTGAGTCATACCTGAGCAACCGATAGTCTCAACAAGAGCTTCCTCAATAATTCCTTCTTTAACATTAAGGGTAAGCTTACAGGTTCCCTGCTGAGGAGCGCACCAGCCGATACCGTGGGTAAGACCGGATACATCTTTAACTTCCTTAACCTGAACCCATTTGCCCTCCTCCGGAATGGGAGCGGGGCCGTGATATGTGCCTTTAGCCAAAGGACACATATTTTCTACTTCATGTGAATAGTTCATTATATGTACTCCTTTCAGAATAGTCAGACTTTACTTATCAGTCCACACTATCTAGCATTATACCAAAATACGACAGAAAAGACAATAGCAAACTGTGAAAAAAATAACGTTTTTTTCAGTCTTTTTGAGCCATAACGCTGTCAAAATAATCTTCAGCAGACTTTTTGCAGGTATCAATAAGGTCAATTTTACTATCTAACGACATATCAGCTTCGACAGCCTTTAAAATTTCCGCCTTAGCGACTTCGGTTCTGCCGAGAATTAAATTCACCAGTTCTTTAGGGTCGTAACCGTCGTTCACAGAGGTTAGCGCATTGCAGCAGGTAGTGGCTTTGATAACGATTTTACCTATAGCAGAAGCGCCGTATTTTGCCTCCTCCGTGAGACTCGCCTGATTTTTAACCTTTTCTTCCAATTCCTTTAAAGGTGTGGTTGCTTTCTCTTTGGCAATTAAGGCTTTATTATCTTGCTTCAATTGTTTTATTTCGGCTAAAAGCTCTGCATTTTCCTTTTTCAGATTTTCGTGCATAAGTTTATATTTTTCCGCTTTTTCAAAAAGCTCGCTGTTAAGCTTTAATAATTCGCTTTTTCTCAATTTGAACACCTCCGATTTAAATATATTTTTTAATAAATTTGAAATTGCTGAATTTAAATGTCAATGTTAAAACTGCTATGCCAAGTAAAGCACCGCAAAAATCAATAAAAACGTCCCTTATTTCACCGCTTCTGCCTGGCACTAAAAGCTGGTGAATTTCATCGCTTACCGCATACAAAAGGCAGAAAGCGGCAGATGACAGGGAGCGGCTCCAAAAAGGTAATTTTTTATATGTGAAAATACTCAAAAACGCCAAACCGCCGAGTATTGTATAAATTGTAAAATGTGCAGCCTTGCGGATTATAAACTGAAAGGTTTCACGCAGCTCTAATTGCGTGTTTTCGGAAAGTTCTTCAAAATCGGGGAAGAGTATATTTATTATTACCGAGACAAATCCGCCGCTGGTTTTTGAGGAGGTCTCAGCGGTTTCGGCTGAAAGGCTGAAAATTAAAATCATCCAACCTATGAGTAATACACATATAGCAATTCTAAAAGTTCTTAACATTTTATTCACTCTAAATCTTAAGCCGCCACCGTCAAAAGCGCCGGTGACGGCTTGTGTTTTTTTATCTTACTTTTGAGTAGTAATTCATAGGGTTAACATAGCCCTCTGTGTTACGCATAATACCAAAGTGCAAATGGTAGCCTGTAGAGTCTCCTGTAGTACCAACATAGCCTATAACCTGACCCTGTTTTACAGTTTGACCGTTCCGTACAGCAGTTGTATTCATATGCGCATACATAGCCTTAATATGCTCACCGCTTACAATACCGTGGTCAATAGCAACATGGTTACCCCAACCGCTACCGCATCTGCAGCGGCTACCCCTGTCCTTATGTGGACAGCTGTTGTAAACCTCATAAACAGTACCGTCAGTAATAGCAACGATAGGCTTGCCGAATATACCGCCGCCCGATATATCAATACCGCGGTGAATTGTGCCCCAACGTGGACCGTAATAAGAGGTTATATTCTGGCAACTGGGGACAGGCCATACAAAGCCTACTTTAGAATTTATGAAGCTGCTAGAGGCACCGCCGTATAAAAGCTTATTGAGGTAAGCGGTTTTTTCCTTAATGGTAGCTTCAACCCTGGTATTATCCTGCTCGACATTCTTTTGTTCGGCTGCAATAGAATTGTAAATTTTCTGAGCAGCATTTTCTTCTGCTTCCAACTCTTTTTGAGCTGCAACTACTGTTTCTCTAACAGCTACCTGCTCATCAAGTAACTTTTGATTTTCGGCATTTTTAGATTCAAGCTCTTTGATAACCGCAACCATATCCTCTATCATACGTTTATCTCTTGCAGAAACAGAAGAGGTGAGTTGAGAAAGCTGTAGGAAGTCTGAAAAACTGTCAGCACCCAGAAGCACCTGAACATTGCCGCCTGTGTTACTCATATAAATTGCGCGAAGTCTCTTTTTAAATGCTAATTTGTTTTTTTCAATCTCGGTATTTTTATATTCAATTTCTTTTTTGTTTGTAGCAATTTTAGTATTTATGGAATCTATTTCCTGATTACAACGTAATACCTGAGACTGTATATTAGCAATTTTTTTCTGAATAGCGTTAAGTATTGCAGACTGATTCTGCTTTTCGCTTTTCAGACGCTTAATTTCCGCCTCAAGCTTTGCAGATTCTTGCTGAAGAGCTGCAATATCGTTGCGTAAAGAACTTTCACTATCGGCTTTTGCAATCCAATTTGTGCTGTTTAATATGATAAAGGTCATACAGAAGCACAGTAAAGCTGAAAGAGAACGTTTGATAAATTTGTTCATAAAATCCTCCAAAGAATAGTTAGAAAAAGGGGGGGAAGGCTTTTAAATTGCGGCAAATTCGCTACCCTCATGGCGCAGGTATTTGCTTATCATAATAACACTGCCTAAGGCACCTGCGAAAATACCAATGCCTAAGAATACCAAAAGTAAAAGCCATGCCATATCGCCGTATTTAACAATATCAGAGGTACCTAAGGTGGTGATAATGGTCTCGGTAGCAACACGGTAACAAAAGTATAAAAGACCCTCTGAAGTCAGTGCAGATATAATACCTATAAGTATACCCTCAACCACAAAGGGGATGCGTACAAAAGCGTCAGTAGCGCCAACAGCCTTCATAATACTGATTTCAAGCTTGCGGTTGTACATAGTAACACGAATGGTGTTTGAAACTATAACCAGTGAGATTATCATAAGTATGGCAATTATCCAAATGCCTGCAACACCGATACCGTTTTTTATAGCAGTGATTTTATCTGCCAAATCGTCCTGTGATTGGATAACATCAATACCTTCAAGCTTTTCTATCTTCTCGAGTGTTTCGGAGAATAATGCCATATCCTTCATTTTAATTTTAGCGGCACAAGACATTGGGTTACCGTATTCCTCATCAAGGAAAGAGAAGTATTCTTCCTGACCTTCAAGCATAGAAGCCTTTACGGATTCAAGGCCCTCTTCGCTTGAGATAAAGGTAACTTCTGCTACATTTGGCAGCTTGGCAATTTCATCGCAAAGGGCTTTAGCCTCATCATCGTTATGTATAACATAATCGCTGGGCTTAATGCCGTTTTTGTCTGCCTCATCGGCAGTGCTTTCGGTTGAAGAAGAGGTTTCTTCAACTGTAGCAGTTTCCTCTGAGCTTGTCTGAGAAGTAGTGCTTTCAGTAGATGAGGAATCCTCATTTTCACTGTAAAGAGCCCAGTTATAATCTTTCATATATGCCATAACAACATTTTGCTGTTCTAAATTACCGATAGCTACGTTAACATTTTCGGAAATGAGAATCGCAAGACCTATAATAACCATACAGGCAACAAGTACACCTACAGATGCTAATGTCATAAGGCGGTTTACCCAGGCGTTTTTTATTCCTTCACCGGTAAGGTATTTAACACTGCTTAATTTCATTGAATACTACCTCCGGCATTATCTGCTACAATCTTACCGCCGTCAAGCATGATAACTCTGTGTTGGAAGTCACGTACAAGGTTGTGGTCGTGAGTAACCATAAGCACGGTGGTACCCTGCTTATTAATTTCGGTAAGCATGGAAACTATTTCATAGGACATATTGGGATCTACGTTTCCTGTAGGCTCGTCCGCAATTATAAGATCAGGGGAGTTGATGAGTGCACGTGCAAGACCTACACGTTGCTGTTCACCGCCCGAAAGCTGCGACGGCATTGAACGCGCCTTGTGACCAAGACCAACCTTGCTTAAAACCTTAGAAACCTCTTTACGTACATTTTTATCCGAAGCACCTACAACGTGCATAGCAAAAGCAACATTCTGAAAAACGTTCATTGTGGGTATCAGACGGAAGTCCTGAAATACGATGCCCATTGTACGTCTAAGCATCGGTACATCTTTACGTTTCATATTGGTAAGGTTAAATCCGTTCACCATAATTTTACCTGTGTTTGCTTTTTCCTCACGCATAATAAGCTTCATAAATGTACTTTTACCTGCACCGGAAGAACCTACAACGAAAACAAATTCGCCGTTGTTTATTGTAATGTTAACATCTTCTAAGGCGTGAGTGCCAGTTATATATGTTTTAGAAACACCTAGAAACTCAATTATGGGCTTCTGAGGTATTGTTATTTCGTCAGACGAAAAAAACTGTTCCATCAATATTCCACTTTCTTAGTATTTAATAGGGTTGCTTTTTAAGTATCTGTTTACCATAAGAGCAATTTTGAAAACAATGGCATGGTCAAATTCACGCAAATCGAGACCTGTAATCTTTTTAATTTTTTCAAGTCTGTACACGAGGGTATTACGGTGTACGAAAAGCTTTCTTGAAGTCTCGGATACATTCAGGTTGTTTTCAAAGAAACGCTGAATGGTGAAAAGGGTCTCCTGATCGAGACTTTCGATTGAACCTAATTTAAAAACCTCTTTAAGGAAAGTCTCGCAAAGGGTGGTAGGGAGCTGATAGATAAGTCTTGCAATACCTAAATTATCATAAGCAACAATAGTCTTTTCATTGTCGAAAACCTTGCCTACCTCAAGAGCTGTCTGAGCTTCTTTGAAGGAGCGTGCTAAGTCCTTAAGATTGTCCACGGTAGTGCCGATACCAATAACGGCGTGAATATAGAATTCGCCTGACATAGTATCAGCTATAGTAGAAGCTAATTTTTCAATAGTTCTTGGGTCAATGCCGGGCTTGGTCTCTTTAACAAGAGCAATATCTGTCTCGTTAATGCTTATAACAAAATCTTTTGTCTTATCAGGGAAAAGGTTCTGAACAATATCGTAAACCGATATATCGTGATGCTCTGTCGCACGGATAAGGATGACTGTACGCATAACATCGCTATTAAAGTAAAGCTCGCGTGCCTTTAAGTAAATATCGCCTGGGAGGATATTGTCAAGTATAATATTCTTTATAAAGTTGCTACGGTCATATTTCTCATCATAATAGAATTTGATATTAGCAAATGCAACCGATAATACAGAAACATATTTATTAGCTAAAACATCGTCACCCTCAACAAATACTATGTAGTTGGGGCCCTGAGTCGAGCCTAAGCTTTTGAAAGAAATACCATCATTTACGGTAAGCTCTGTTCCTACCGAGTTAAAGCTTTCAACGGTTTCGCCGATTTTTCCTAACTCACTGCAGGCGATAATGTTGAAGCTTTCATCTATTACACCGAAAGTGCGGTCAATAGAATCCTTCATCTGATGAATAACTCCCTGAAAAAGACGATTTGACATAGTTTTGAAACACATCCTTTAATTATGTATAAATCTTAAAATCCACTGAATCTATGCATAGTATAAAGATATACTCATACATTTCTTATTTTACACAATCTTTAGCAAATTTGCAAGCAATATTATTGAAAATACATAAAAAAGTTACAAAAAGGTTACAAGAGTACTGAGTGGATACTCTTTTCTTTGTAAAGTCTAATAAGATGCTTAAAAGGTGTTTGTATTTTATAATTATTTTACAACAGTTTGAAGCTATGCGCAACAATCATCTTTTTCCAATATTATTACAGAAGTAAATTATGCAGAGCGTTAGTTTAGAGTGGCAATTCGCCTTTTTTAAAACGAGGATTGTGTCATTAGATCTAAGATATAGTATCATTCAAACTAAAAAATTTAGACTCACACTATAAAGCGGTTACGCTCTATAGTGTGAGTCCCTTTTCAGCACGGTTTAAGACAACCGTATTAATTAATCGTTAACATAAGGAAGTAAAGCCATCTGACGTGCACGCTTGATAGCTGTGGTCAACTCACGCTGATGAGCAGCGCAGGTGCCTGTTGCACGGCGGGGAAGAATCTTAGCACGCTCAGAAATGAACTTGCGAAGACGGGCTACATCCTTATAATCAATGCTTTCAACACGATCAACGCAGAAATGGCAAACCTTCTTGCGGGGTTTCTTGTGCATGGGTCTATCGTTTCTCTCGTTATCCATTTTAAAAGCCTCCTTATTTTAATATTATAATTGCTTAGAACGGTAAATCGTCGTCCGTAGCGTCGCCCAAATCGGCGAAATCATTAACGTCAGCATTGCTGAAAGAAGCGGGAGCGGCTGTATCGCCCATAGGAGCTGCGCCATCTCTCTTGGACTCAACAAACTGAACATTGTTTACAACTACCTCAAAGGCTGTACGGTTGTTGCCGTTTTTATCCTGATATCTTCTGGTCTGAATAGAGCCTTCAATACCGATAAGATTGCCTTTTTTGAAGTATTTTGTGATAAATTCCGCAGACTGACGCCAAGCAACTATATTGATAAAGTCGGTCTGACGCTCTTCTCCGGAACGATAACGGCGGTCAACAGCAATGGAGAAGGTTGTGACAGATAAGCCGTTAGAAGTGGTCTTAAGTTCAGGGTCTGCTGTTAAGCGACCTGTTAAAACTACTAAATTAAACATCTTTTTTCCTCCATTACTTCTTGATTACCATAACGCGTAAAACGCCATCAGTAATCTTTACGATACGCTCAAGCTCAGCGGGGAAATTGGGCTCGCTTTCAAAATTATAGAAAACATAGTAACCCTCAGCCTCATCATTGATGAGATATGCAAGACGACGCTTGCCCCAATCATCAACGCTCTCAATGGTACCGTTCTTTGCGATAAGGTCATTAATCTTTTCCTTTAAAGCTGTGGTAGCTTCTTCGCCGCCTGCTACTGAAAAGATAACGCCTGCCTCGTACTTATTGGTCATTCTCTTTGCACCTCCCTTTGGACTTTTGGCTTCGCTCACAGTCGAAGCAAGGAGCTAACGGAAAACATACTTTTCCATTAAGCAAACTGTATTATAGCAATTTTTAAAACCCTTGTCAACAAAATTATTGATTTTTTTTGAAATTATTATATAATATATGATAGAAAGACAAAGCAGAAAGGAAGATGTTTATGCTTCTTACAGTTGATATTGGTAACACAAATATAACATTAGGCGCTTATGACGGCGGTGTTTTGGCTTTTACTGCAAGGCTCGCTACCGAAACTGCAAAAACTGCCGATCAATATGCTGTGGAGCTTAAAAATTTGCTTTCGCTTGAATGTATTGGAACTGACGAAATAGAGGACTGCATCATTTCTTCGGTAGTGCCAGCAGTGGGAAAAAGCCTTAGCGCCGCTGTTTCAAAGCTTTGCCACATAGTTCCTTTAATGTTAGGTCCAGGTGTCAAAACAGGACTTAATATTAAAATAGATAACCCTGCTCAACTCGGTGCTGACCTTGTTGCGGGTGCTGTCGGAGCACTCGATGCTTATACTATGCCCTGCGTTGTTATTGATATGGGAACAGCGTCAACTGTAAGCGTGCTGGACAGGAACGGTACATTTCTGGGCGGTGCTATAGCCGCAGGTGTAAGGCTGACATTAAAAGCTCTTACCGAAAATACCGCTCAGCTGACCTCAATTCCTATTGAGGCACCACCATCAGTTATTGGAAGAAATACTGTAGAGTGTATGCAAGCAGGCTTGGTTTACGGTACTGCCGCTATGATTGACGGAATGCTTGAGAAGATAGAGGAGGAGCTAGGTGAAATACCTACCGTAGTAGCAACAGGCGGACTTTCAAAGGAGATAATTGCTCACTGTAAAAAGAACATTATTTACAATGAGAATCTTTTGCTTGACGGACTTCGTGCTATCTACGAAAAGAACAATTAGGTAATTACTGTTAAAAAACAGATTACAAATATTATTAAGAACTGTATCGAAAGAACAGTATCGGAGGTA
>JBGVRU010000055.1:0-14288 GCA_045128715.1 Acutalibacteraceae bacterium
AACTCGGTTTTGCCACCTAAATATTTTATTATACCCTTAGCTTTAAGCTCGTTTCTAAATTCGATTTCAAGCAGTTCTTCCGCAGGAACAGCGCAAAGACGGATTTTTCCGCATAAATTATCGGTAACGCCATCTTCCTTAAGAGCTGCTGCAATACCTAAAAGGGTGGCGGTTTGCGCATTATGACCGCAAGAATGTACAGCACCTGTTTCTTTATTTGCTTCGGGGTGGGTGGGGCATATAATGGAATCAAGCTCACCCATAATTAAAATGGTAGGGCCCTCTTTTCCTGTATCAATATCAGTAAAAAAACCTGTAATATTTTCGGCACGGGTAAGGGTATAGCCTAATTTTTCAAAAGCTTTCTCAAGATATTTAGAGGTTTTAAATTCTTTATAGCCTGTTTCAGCATTCTGCCAGATGTACCTTTCTGCATCGAGTATTAATTTTCTGTGTTTGTCGACTGCGTTAAATATTTTTTGCATCAACCTCAACCTTAATTAATAATTTTAAGCATATTATATTATTTGCAAAAATATATGTCAATAATTTTGAAGAAAGATATTTACATTTAAAAGAAAAAAAGGTAAAATATGTAAAGAGGTGATTTTTTGAACGGACTTTATGATATATTTAATTCGTTTTTTAATTCTCTTGCAGAAATAAAAAACGGTTTAGAACCTATCGCCAACAGAAGCGGTCTTACATCCGATGAGGCATTACTGTTAATAATTATTAATGTTTATTCTGAAATTGATATCAAAACAAACGGAAATTTAATTAATCAGTTATGCGAAAGAGGTTTAACCGAATATACTGAAAAAAGGATTTCGGTTACAAGCAGGGGAGCTATTCTTGCAAAATCGCTTGAATTAGCTCTAAAAAAGCTTTAATTTGAATAAAAATGGTAAAAATTATTAATAAAATTTAAAAAGTTAGAAACTGCTCTTGACTTTTCCTGACTTTTAGTTTAATATGTTTAACAACATCAAATTAATCATATTTTAGGAGGACTAAAAATGAACATTAAGCCTTTAGCTGATAATGTTGTTATTAAAGCAACAGAAGCAGAGGAAACAACAAAAAGCGGTATTGTTTTAACTTCTACCGCAAAAGAAAAGCCTCAGGTGTCTGAGGTTGTAGCTGTGGGCCCCGGCGGTCTTGTAGACGGCAAAGAGGTTAAAATGACCGTAAGTGTTGGCGATAAGGTTTTAATCGCAAAGTATTCAGGTACAGAAGTTAAAATTGACGGTGAGGAATATACAATTCTTCGTCAGTCTGACATTTTAGCTATAATGGGATAGGTTAGGCGAAACATTTTTGTTTCGCCACAAAATCTTTGATTTTGCGACAAATTTTTAGTAAAAATTTGTCCTTCCCCATTGAAATGAGTGTTGTGCAAAATTAAATATTAGAATTTAATTTTGCTAAAGCCACTTGTTAAGTGGCTTATCGAAACGCTCAAAAGCGTTTCGACTATCTACAATCATTATAGTTGAATAAAGGAGTTTTTTACAATGGCAAAAAATATTATTTTTGGCGAAGACGCTCGCAAATCCTTACAGGCAGGTGTTGATAAGCTTGCTAATGCAGTTAAGGTAACCTTAGGTCCTAAGGGCAGGAATGTTGTTCTTGATAAAAAATACGGTTCACCCCTTATTACAAATGACGGTGTTACCATCGCAAAAGAAATCGAGCTTGACGATCCATTTGAAAATATGGGTGCTCAGCTTGTTAAAGAGGTTTCTGTTAAGACAAACGATGCCGCAGGAGACGGTACTACAACTGCAACAGTTTTAGCTCAGGCTCTTATTAACGAGGGAATGAAGAATGTTGCCGCAGGCGCTAATCCTATGATTGTTAAAAAGGGTATTAAGAATGCAGTTAATACCGCAATTAATACTGTAACAAATAACTCCAAAAAGGTTAGCGGAAGTGAGGACATTGCACGTGTTGCTACCGTTTCTTCAGGTGACGAGATAATCGGTAATCTTATTGCTGAGGCTATGGCAAAGGTTACTGCTGACGGTGTAATTACTGTTGAAGAATCAAAGACTGCTGAAACCTATTCAGAGGTTGTTGAGGGTATGCAGTTTGACAGAGGTTATATCACACCTTATATGGCAACTGATACAGATAAAATGGAAGCTGTTCTTGATGATGCACTTATTCTTATTACAGATAAGAAGATTTCAAGTATTCAGGAAATTCTTCCTCTCTTAGAGCAGATTGTTCAGTCAGGCAAAAAGCTTGTTATTATCGCTGAAGATATTGAGGGTGAAGCTCTTTCAACTCTTATTGTTAATAAGCTTCGTGGAACATTTACCTGCGTTGCAGTAAAAGCTCCAGGTTTTGGTGACAGACGTAAAGAAATGCTTCGTGATATCGCTATTCTCACAGGCGGTGAGGTTATTTCTGAGGAATTAGGTCTTGAGCTTAAGGATACATCTGTTGCTCAGTTAGGTAGAGCTCGTCAGGTTAAGGTTTCTAAGGAAAACACCATTATTGTTGATGGCGCAGGCGATTCTAATCTCATTAAAGATAGAATTGCTCAAATCAAGAATGAGATTGCAAATACTACATCTGATTTTGATAGAGAAAAGCTTCAAGAAAGACTTGCTAAGCTTGCAGGCGGTGTTGCTGTAATTAAGGTTGGTGCCGCAACTGAAATTGAAATGAAAGAAAAGAAA
Source organism: Acutalibacteraceae bacterium (assembly GCA_045128715.1). Lineage (GTDB taxonomy): Bacteria > Bacillota > Clostridia > Oscillospirales > Acutalibacteraceae > UBA737. The sequence continues at coordinate 2,691 of JBGVRU010000055.1, forward strand.
CTTCGTATTGAAGATGCTCTTTCTGCTACAAAGGCAGCAGTTGAAGAGGGCATCGTAGCAGGTGGTGGTGTAGCGCTTATTAATGCTATCCCTGCTGTTTCTGCTTTACTTGATACTGTTGACGGCGACGAAAAAACAGGCGTAAGTATTGTGCTTAAGGCTCTTGAAGCTCCTATAAAACAGATTGCTCTTAACTCAGGTCTTGAGGGCTCTGTAATTATTGATAAAATAATTACAAGCGGTAAGGTTAATTACGGCTTTGATGCTTACAACGAAATCTATACCGATATGCTTGATGCAGGTATTGTTGACCCTACCAAAGTTACACGTTCAGCGCTTGAAAATGCCGCATCTGTTGCAGCAATGGTTCTTACAACCGAGAGTCTTGTTGCTGATAAGCCTGAGGATGCCGCTGCCGCTAATGTAGCCGCAGCAGCTGCTGCCGCACAGGGCGGAATGTACTAATTAATATTTAGGTATTACAAAAGCCGAGTTCGTTTGAACTCGGCTTTTACTTTTAAAATTCTTCTGTTATTCGGGTTACAATCGGTTTGCCATCAGAATCAAGCAAGGGAGTGAGACCGCCACCGTAACCGCCGCAACGGTATAAATAATTAACACCCGTATCTTTATCAACCCAAATTTCCATACTCCCTAAACTTTGAGAATATGTTTTTATAAATCGCTTTTCTTTTGACATTATTATCACATCCTTAAATCAGTTGGGTAAAATTTTAAGTATTGCTTTATTGATTTTACTATTCTTTGTGAACATAATGGAAAGAATCATTATTTCAACAATCGTCATAAGCACAACAAATGGGATTCTACTTACAAAAACAACCCAAAAAGCATCTAATCCACCACGATAAAGCACCGAAATAAATACTGTGTTAAGTACTAATGAACACAGTATTTTATTAATAATAACTGCAATGGAAATTCTTAAAATTGAAGCTTTCTTATAAAGTAATATACCAAAGGTTAAACCCACAATCATATTAGTTATTGTATAGCCAACGAAATAAGCACCAAATGGTTTTATTAAAGCGCCGATTAAATCGCCAAAACCACCAACTGCTATAGCATAAGGAATTCCTAAATAACATCCTGCGAATGCTACTGCAACAAAGCCAAAGCTTATGTTGTTGTTCCAAACAGAATAGGTTGGAACGAATCTTTCTAAAATTACATTAATTGCAATCAAAAGTGCAGTTAAAATAATTTTAAATAATTGATTTTTTTTCATAAAAATAAAACCTCCTATTACCCGTTTTCCGAATAATAAGGAGGTAAAATTAATTCTCAATATTATACGGCAGCGGGATGCGACTGCCGAACCGCGGGATAAATCCTTCGTCTGTCAGGCAACTCCCCGTCCTGACAGCACTTAACGCTCGACTGTCTACTCTGCTAAATTTGATATATTTATTATAATGGTTATAGAAAGTTGAAATAGTGTAAGTTTACACTATTTCAACACCAAATCTATGATTTGGTTACAAATTTTCATAGAAAATTTATCTATGCCCATTGCAATGAATATAGGCGAACTTTAATTTTCATAAATTTAAGTTCGCTAAAGCCGATAAAATCGGCTTGTTGAAACACTTTTGAGTGTTTCAACATTCTATAATCATTATAATGCTAAATTCTGTTTTGTCAATTATTTTTTAAATTTACTTTCCGATTATGTCTTTAACCACTTCGCCTGCAAGGATAAGTCCTGCCGCAGCTGGAACGAAAACAGCGCTTGCAGGGATATGTCTACCGTGTTCTTCACCTTGAATTATAGATTTAATTGGCTCTTCCTTTGAATAAACAACCTTTAATTTTTTTATGCCACGCTTTTTAAGCTCATAACGCATTACTTTAGCCAGAGGGCAGACCGAGGTTTTGTAAATATCACTGACCTCAAGCTTAGAAGCATCTAATTTATTTCCAGTGCCCATTGAGCTAATAATTGGAATATTAAGAGCATTGCAGCGGTTTATTAGCTCAATTTTTGCCGAAACTGTATCAATTGCATCAATAACATAATCGTAAACCGCTAAATTTAAATCATCAGCAGTATCGCCTGTATAAAATAAATTGTGTGCGGTAACCTTAATTTGTGGATTGATTTCCGCGATTCGTTCCTTTGCGGCTTCGGTTTTAAATTTATCAATAGTTTTATAAGTAGCTATTATCTGACGGTTAAGATTAGAGATATTAATCTTATCATTGTCAATAAGGTCAATAGCCCCTATCCCTACACGCGCCAAAGCTTCTACCGCATATCCGCCTACACCGCCTATACCGAAAACTGCAACGCGGGAATTTTTAAGCTTATTAATATTATCGCAGCCTAAAAGTTGCTCTGTTCTTGAAAAACCTGTATTCATAAGTACACCTCACTTCAATTGTAATCTTATGGAAAATAATTGTCAAGGATTCAATTTAGTGTATTGACTTTGTAATAACACAATGATATACTATTTTTAGTAAAACTATTATTAGTGTGGAGAATTTTTATGTTACTTTCAGTTTCTACAAGTCCCATTAATACTCGTTTGTCTGACAGAGATGCAATTCGCATAATTCATGAAGCTGGCTTTGATGCTTATGATATGTCACTTACAAAGATGATGTATAATAAGGATGATGTTTTCAATGGTGATAATTACATTGAAGAGGCTAAGGCATTGCGTGAATATGCGGACGGTTTAGGTATTGTTTGTAATCAGGCACACGCTCCTTATCACTCAAGTTGCGGTGAGCCTAAGAGAGATGCCGAAATATTTAATCTAATAGTTCGTTCAATGGAAATTGCTTCAATTTTAGGTGCAAAAATAATAGTTGTTCACCCTAAACAGCATTTAAAATATGCCGACTTTGCTGAAGAATTATTTAATTTAAATGTTGAATTTTATAGAAATTTAGCCGTATATGCTGAGAAATTCGGTATTAAGGTTGCAGTTGAAAATATGTGGCAGGATAACACTAAGACCCACGCTATTGTTGACAGTACCTGCTCACGTTCTTGGGAATTTCGCAAATATGTAGATGCAATTGACAGTGAATGGGTTGTAGCCTGTCTTGATATAGGTCACGTTTCATTAGTAGATGCTGATATTACTGAATTTATGCATACCCTTGGTAAAGACCGTTTAAAGGCACTCCACGTTCACGATACCGATTATGTTGACGATAGTCATACCTTGCCCTTTATCGAAAAATTAGATTATGATGCTATTGCTAAAACTTTGGGTGAAGTGGGATACGAGGGCGATTTTACTTATGAGGCTAACAGTTTCTTTGTTAATAAGCCTATTGAGCTTTTGCCTGCTTCCTATAAATTCGCCTGTGAAATAGGAAGATATTTAATTAATGAAATAGAAAAAGCAAGAAAATAATTTTATAATTCAATGCCTCTCAATATGGATACGCTTTATGGTGAAGTTCCAAATGAGGGGCATTTTATAATTAAAATATAAAGAGGTGATTCTTTGAACCGTTATGCTGATGGAGAAAAGCTAAAGGAATTAAAGATTAAAGCCAATCGACTGCCGCTTGACCCCGGTGTATATATAATGAAAGACAGTAAGGGGGTAATTATATATATCGGCAAGGCAAAGGCTCTTAAAAACCGTGTTACTCAGTATTTCGGTTCTGGAAATCAGCACACCGAAAAGGTTATGCGAATGGTCTCAAATGTAGATGAATTTGAGTATATAATTTGCGATAGTGAATTTGAAGCTTTAATTCTTGAAAATTCACTTATTAAACAAAACAAGCCCAAATATAACATTCTGTTAAAGGATGATAAAGGCTATTCTTATGTAAAAATATCAAAAGAAAAATGGCCAAGAATTTCTACTGCTAAAATGACCGATAAAAACGGTGAGTATATTGGTCCATTTAATTCAGGCTTTATTGTGAAAGAAACTGTTGCCGAGGCTAAAAAGATTTTCAAATTACCCGATTGTAACCGCAATTTTGATATAATAAGTAAGCCTTGTCTGAATTTCCATATAGGTCTTTGTGAGGCTCCTTGTAGGGGTAAAATCAGTCATAGTGATTATATAGAAAATATTGAAGCAGCAAAGGATTTTATTAAACGCGGAGACATTGAGGGTATTTCTATTGAAGCTCTGGAAGAAAAAATGCTTAATGCTGCCGAAAATCTTCAGTATGAGGCTGCTGCAAGACTAAGAGACAGAATTAATGCTATTAAAAAAATCAGAGAAAAGCAAAAGGTTGTCAGCATCAGCCACAAAGCGCAGGATGTTATTGCAACAGCACTTTTAGGTGAAAAGGCTTGTGTTGCGGTAATTTCATTCAGGAATTACCGCCTGTGCGATAAACAACATTACTTTGTTGACGGCTTCCGTGATAAAAATGCCGTTTATAATGAATTTTTGCAACAATATTATTTAGATAAGAGTGATATACCGTCAAGAATTCTTGTTGATTGCGAGGATGATTATAGCCTTACTGAAAAATGGCTTACCGAAAAATCCGGTCATAAGGTAAGCTTTATAGTTCCAAAATCAGCCGAGCCGCTAAAGCTTTTGGAAATGTGTCTTAATAATGCGGCAGAGAATTTGTCCGAAAAAACTGAGCAAACAGGTAGGGAAATGTCGGCTCTTAATGAATTAAGAACGCTTTTAGGGCTTAGTACCACACCATCTTATATAGAAGCTTATGATATTTCAAATACCGCTGGTAGCGACAATGTTGCAGGAATGATAGTTTTTAAGAACGGTAAGCCATTTAAGCCCGCATATAAAAAGTTTAAAATTAAAGGCTTTGTTGGTCAAGACGATTACCGTTCAATGTCTGAGGTTTTAGACCGCAGATTTTGGGAATTTAAAGAAGGGACCGACCCTTATTTTAAAACCTTACCAGATTTGATACTTCTTGACGGTGCTAAGGGGCAAATAAACGCCGTTATACCTGTAATGCAAAAATACGGTATAAATGTGCCCGTTTTCGGTATGGTAAAGGACTCTAAGCACAGAACGAGAGCTATTGCTACAACGGGTGGCGATATTTCGATTAAATCAAATCGTCGTTGCTTTACCCTTATTACCAAAATTCAGGACGAGGTTCACCGCTTTGCTATTAGCTATCACAAAAAGCTACAATCAAAGAATATGCTTAAATCCGAGCTATTGGAAATTGAGGGTGTGGGTAAAACTAAGGCCGTGGCTCTCTTTAAGCATTTTGGTAGCATGAAGAAAATAAAAGAAGCTGAAATATCACAGCTTACTGAAATAAGGGGAATTAGCGAAGCTGTTGCACAAAACATCAAAAACCATTTCGTTAATAAATTGTGAACTTTTTGTTGACAATATATTTTATGTGTGTTATCATCAAAATATAATATATGATAGAGGTGCGATATACCAATAGTAATATCCTGCGTTTGACGAGCAGGTCTTAGGATACGAAAGGGGTTACCGCCGAAATAAAGAGCTTGCTGTTCTGAGCTTTTTATTGGGCTGTTATAAAATATGTAACAGACTGTCACAATTTTGTGGAGTGCTATCGGGATTTTATAATTAACCGTAGTGCTTTTGCATTACGGTTTTATTATTAAAAAACGGAGGTTTAAAAATGCAGGCTAAAAAAATTATCCCTAAAATTTTGATTTTAGCGTTCATTATCGGTTTTGGTATTGCTTGTGCATTCACAGGTTCAATCACTTCTCCAGTAGGAACACTTTGGTCATTATTTCCCCCTGTAGTTGCCATTGGTTTGGCTCTTATTACAAAAGAGGTTTATTCCTCATTATTCGTCGGTGTTTTAATGGGCGGTCTGTTATCATCAGGCTTTAATCCATTAAAAACTATGGATAAAATTACCAATAAGGGTATTATTGCTGCTGTTTCTGATACAGCAGGTATTTTCATTTTCCTTGTAATTCTCGGCATAATTGTTGCGTTGCTTAACAATGCAGGCGGTTCTCAGGCTTTTGGTAATTGGGCTGCTAAACACGTAAAAACAAAGATTGGTGCAGCTCTTGCTACATTTGCTTTTGGCGTACTTATCTTTATTGATGACTATTTTAACTGCTTAACAGTTGGTGCTGTTATGCGTCCTGTTACTGATGAAGCAAAGATTTCACGCGCAAAGCTTTCTTATCTTATTGATGCTACTGCTGCACCTATTTGTATGATAGCTCCGATTTCTTCATGGGCTGCAGCTGTTTCTGAATATGTACCTGAGGGTCAGGACGGTCTTTCACTCTTTATTAAAGCAATTCCATTTAACTTCTATTCACTCTTAACATTTGCATTTATTATTGCAATAACTCTTATGAAGTTTGATTACGGTCCTATGCATTTGCATGAGCTTAATGCTGCCAAGGGAGATTTATTTACTTCGGGCGGAGAGGTTAAGGACGAGGATGAGGTTGAATACGATGAGGAAGAGGTGCTCGATAAATCAAGAGCAAGAGTTTGTGACCTTATTTTACCCATTATTGTACTTATAGGTATTTGCGTATATGCGCTTTATTACATCGGTCAGTCGGGCGGTCTTAACTTTGCAGAAGCTTTCGGTAACACCGATGCTACTGTGGCTCTTCCTTGGGGAGGACTAATTGCAATGGTAGTTGTTATGTTCTACTTTATTGCAAGAAGACTTATTACCTTTAAGCAAGCAATGGAATGTATTCCTAAGGGCTTTAAAGCTATGGTTCCCGCAATTCTTATTTTAACATTGGCTACTTCTCTTAAGAATATGACTGGTCTTTTAGAATCTGATACATTTGTTAAGGAAGCACTTGCAAATGCTCAGGGATTAAATAATTTCTTACCTGCAATTATTTTCCTTGTAGCTTGCGGTATTTCTTTTGCAACTGGTACTTCTTGGGGAACATTCGGTATACTTATACCGATAGTTCTTGCTATATTCCCTGTTGGAAGCCAGTTAGGTATCGTTTGTATGTCTGCTTGCTTGGCAGGTGCTGTTTGCGGTGATCATTGCTCACCAATTTCTGATACAACTATTATGTCATCTGCAGGTGCACAGTGTGACCATATTAATCACGTTTCAACACAGTTACCTTACTCATTAACTGTTGCAGCAGTTTCTTTTGTTTGCTATATTGTTTCAGGCTTTGTTCCTAATTGGTATATTACTTTGCCTATCGGTATTGTATTAACTGTTTCTACTCTATTTGTAATTAAGCTGTTTTACGGTAAAAAGGCTTAATTTTAAAATTAAAAACCTCGTTCTTCTGAACGAGGTTTTTTGTTGCTTTTTAATCTCCGGCTTCGGTGTGATTTCTAAAAAGAAGAGAAATGCACCAGATACCTGCAAGAGCAATAACTGTGTAGATAATTCGGCTGATGATTGCAGTTGGACCGCCGAACGCCCAAGCAACAAGGTCAAATTCAAAAAGACCAACAAGCCCCCAGTTAAGCGATCCTATAATTACAAGAATCAAGCAAATTTTATCAAACATTGTTTTCAACTCCTTTACCGTTAATATGATGTTCAAAATTCTCTTAAATATGCAAAAATCACGGTGATTTTTCACCGTGATTTTAGGTTTTGTAGATATTAAAATTTTATTCAAAGCTCATAATAGAGTTCATATCATAAAGTCCTGCTTTTTTACCGTATAAAAACTTAGCGGCTTTTACTGCTCCAACTGCAAAAACTTCCTTTGAATATGCCGAATGTGAAATAGTTACAACCTCATCGTGACCTGCAAATATAACATCGTGTTCGCCGACTATTGTTCCGCCTCTTACAGAGTGGATACCAATTTCGTTTTTAGAACGCTTTTGTCTTTTAGAGTGGCGATCATATTCATAATTCTTGGTATCACCGAAAACCTCATTAACACTGTTTGCAAGCATTATAGCTGTGCCTGAGGGAGCGTCAATTTTTTGATTATGATGCTTTTCCACAATTTCAACATCAAAACCGTCTCCTAAAATGCTAGCTGCCTTTTTTGCAAGGCTGCATATTAGATTAACACCTAAAGACATATTGAAGGTAAAGAAAATTGGAATTTCAAGCGAAGCGTTATTAATATGTTCTATCTGATTTTTGCTGTAACCCGTGGTAGCAATTACCAAAGGGATTTTTTTGTTTAATGCGAATGTCAGAATATCATCAAGCAAAACGGGATTGGAAAAATCAATTATTAAATCACATGGTGTAGTAATTTCACTAAAGCTTTTAAAAACAGGGAAGCTTTGAGAATTGTTAAATTTATCAACACCTGCAACTATTTGCATTTCCTTGTCTTCTCTAAGGGCTTCGGCTACATAACCACCCATTTTACCGCCAGAGCCGCAAAGAACAACATTTATCATTTTTTCACATCCTAAAAAATTTTAAAATTTCAGACCGCACTCTATAAGCTTCTCTTTTAAGAAGTTAAGATTGCTTTCATTCATCGGGTAAAGGGGTAATCTGCAAGGACCAACATCCAACCCTAAAAGATTCATTGCCTGTTTTACGGGAACAGGGTTAACATCGTAAAATAAAGCCTCGATAAGACCTGAATATTTTATTTGAAGCTGGGCTGATTTTTTTGTATTTCCGTTTAAATATTCTTCACACATCTTATGAGTTTCAAAGGGGAGAATATTAGATAATACAGATATAACGCCTTGTGCTCCTAAAGACATCATAGGAACAATCTGGTCATCATTACCGGAATAAATTACCAAATCGTCACCGCATAAATATCTTGTTTTAGCTACCGAAGCAATATCTCCGTTAGCTTCCTTAGTAGCAACAATATTGGGGTGCTTGGATAATTTTTGATAGGTTTCTGGCTTAATTGAAACACCTGTTCTTGAAGGTACATTGTAAAGGATAATCGGTTTATTCACACGGTCTGCGATGTAGTTGTAATGAGCTACCAAGCCTTCTTGAGAGGTTTTATTGTAATAAGGAGTAACCATTAAAAATGCATCTGCACCCATTTTTTCAGCATCATTGCATAATTCAACTGAATAAACCGTATCATTACTTCCCGTGCCGGCAATAAGAGGCACTCGTTTTGCGGTAGCCTTTGCGGCGCATTCAATAACCTTAAGGTGTTCGTCATATCTGAGAGTGGATTTTTCACCTGTAGTTCCGCAGATAACAAGAGCATCAATACCTGCTTCAATTTGTTCGTTTACGAGTTTTTCAAGTTTCTTGTAATTTACACTTCCGTCCTGATTCATAGGGGTAACAAGCGCGGTTGCAGCGCCTTTGAAAATTGATTGTTTCATAGAAGTCACTCCAAACGGAAATTTAATTTATATATTAGTCCATAAAGCCTTTAGCGCATAGAAGCTCTGCAAGAAGAACAGCACCGCCTGCAGCACCGCGGAGGGTGTTGTGCGAAAGGCAAACAAACTTATAGTCATACTGTGTATCTTCACGAAGTCTGCCTGCATGAATCGCCATACCGCCTTCTAAATCGCGGCAGAGGTTAGTCTGAGGCATATTGTCTTCTTCGTAATAATGGATAAACTGCTTGGGTGCATGGGGAAGCTCTAATTCCTGAGGAACACCAGCAAAATTTTTCCAAGCCTCTAAAATTTCTTCCTTTGATGGCTTGTTCTTAAAGGATACAAATACAGCAGCCATGTGTCCGTCAGAAACGGGAACACGTAAGCATTGTGCTGTAAACTTAGGAGAGGAAGCAGGAATAATTTCACCGTCCTTAATTTTACCCCAAATTTTAAGCGGTTCTTTTTCGCTCTTTTCTTCTTCACCGCCGATGTAGGGGATAACATTATCTATCATTTCAGGCCAACGCTCAAAGGTTTTACCGGCACCAGAAATTGCCTGATAAGTACAAACAAGGCATTTTTCAACACCGAATTTATCTAGTGGATAAAGTGCGGGCACATAGCTTTGCAAGGAACAGTTTGATTTAACTGCAATAAAGCCCTTCTTTGTGCCAAGACGCTTTCTTTGGGCTTCAATAACATCGGTGTGCTGAGGATTGATTTCAGGGATAATCATAGGAACATCGGGAGTAAAACGGTGAGCGCTGTTGTTGGAAACTACAGGGCACTCGTACTTTGCATACTTTTCCTCTAATGCTTTGATTTCTTCTTTTTTCATATTAACTGCACAGAAAACAAAATCAACTGCGCCTACAATTTTTTCGATATCCTTTTCAGCATCCAAAACGGTCATATCAGCAAGGTTAGTGGGAATTTCTTCTTTCATAGCCCAACGGTTGCCGATGGCATCCTTATAGGATTTGCCGGCAGAAGAAGCACTAGCTGCTAGTGCTGTTACGTTAAACCAAGGATGGTCACAAAGTAAAAGCGAAAAACGCTGTCCTACCATTCCTGTAGCACCGATTATACCAACATTATATTTTTTCATTTTAAATCACATTCCTTTTTGAAAAAATTACTTGATATATATTTCAAGTTGCAATATAATATTGCTATCAATTAAATATATCATTATAAATAATGTTTGTCAAATTATTTTATGCAAAATTTTTTTAAAAAATATCAAAGGTTATTGGTGAAAATGAAAACAAGTGACTTTTTTTACGATTTACCCGAAGAGCTTATCGCTCAGACTCCGCTCGAAAAGCGTGATAATTCACGTTTGCTTGTAATGAATAAGCAAAACGGAGCTATAGAACACGAGCATTTTTTTGATATTTTATCCCATATAAAAAAGGACGACTGCTTAGTTCTTAATAATACACGTGTTCTGCCTGCAAGAATTTACGGCACAAGAGAAGATACAGGTGCAGTTGTAGAATTTGTTTTACTGAAACAAAGGGATACTAATACTTGGGAATGCTTGGCAGGACCGGGTAAAAAAGCAAAAGAAAATTATAAATTTAAATTTTCTGATAAGCTTTCAGCGGTTGTAAAAGAGATTCTTCCTGACGGTAACCGCATTTTAGAGTTTTTTCCTGATGATGAATTTTTCGCTTGCCTTGATGAGGTGGGTCAAATGCCCCTGCCACCTTACATAAAGGAAAAGCTAAACGATAAAGAGCGTTATCAGACAGTTTATTCAAAAGAGTTAGGCTCGGCTGCTGCTCCCACTGCAGGCCTTCATTTCACACCCGAAATTCTCGAAAAATTAAAAGAAAAGGGCGTTAAAATAGCTTATGTGACTTTACACGTGGGACTTGGAACTTTCAGACCTGTTAAGGTTGAAGATGTGACACAGCACAAAATGCACTCGGAGCATTATTCTGTAACCAAAGAAACTGCCGACTTAATAAATTCTACTAAAGCAAATGGCGGCAGAGTTATTTGTGTAGGGACTACAAGCTGCCGTACAGTTGAGAGTGTAGCAAGCAAATACGGTGAAATTAAGGAATGCTCGGGTGACACAGAAATATTTATATACCCAGGTTATGAATTCAAATTTATGGACGGCCTTATAACTAACTTCCATTTACCCGAAAGCACACTAATTATGCTTGTATCTGCTTTTGCAGGGTATGATAATGTTATGAATGCTTACAAAACAGCAGTAGACGAAAAATACCGTTTCTTTAGTTTCGGTGATGCGATGCTCATTTTATAAATTCAAAAGCCTTTCCATTTTTGGAAAGGCTTTTAGCTTGTTATTTGTATTTAACCCAGCGGCTTATCTTTTTCTTTT
>JBGVRU010000056.1:0-27215 GCA_045128715.1 Acutalibacteraceae bacterium
AAGCCTATAGAAAATATCTTTAACAGATGGTATATAAACGATGCTAAGAAAACACTTAAAAACTACAGTGATTTAAAGGTTATAGGAATTACGGGCAGCTACGGTAAAACCACAACTAAATTTATTCTTACCCGCATTTTAAGCGAAAAATTCAATGTTGTATGTACCCCCAAAAGCTTTAATACACCAATGGGTGTTGTCAGAACTATCAGAGGAATGCTAAAACCTCAAACTGAAATATTTATTTGCGAAATGGGCGCAAAAAACGTTGGCGATATTAAAGAAATCTGTGATATCGTCGAACCTGATTTTGGAATGATAACCTCTGTAGGTCCACAGCATCTTGAAACCTTTAAAACTGTTGATAGTGTTTTTAATACTAAATTTGAGCTAGCTGATGCTGTAAAACACAAAGGCGGAAAAACCTTCGTTAACGGTGACAGTAAAGAAATAGTAAAACGCATAGGCACAGGCGAATTCATAGTTTACGGCACAGGTCCTGAGTGCGATTTTATGGCCGAAAATATAACCTACGGTAAATTCGGCTCTGAGTTCATAATAACCTTGGGCGGTGAAAAGATAAAGCTTAATTCACGCCTTTTAGGACTTCACAGTATAATTAATATTACTGGAGCGGCGGCTATAGCACATTCCTTGGGTGTTTCCAATGAGGAAATCAAATTTGCAGTAGCATCTCTTAAACCCTATGAGCACCGCCTTGAAATGAAAACCTCCGTAAACGGCTCGGTTATGATAGACGATGCTTATAATGCAAACCCAGAGGGTTCTATAGAAGCAGTAAGGGTTTTAGGCTCGTTTGACGGAATGAAAAAAGTTATCATTACCCCTGGTCTTATTGAGCTTGGTGAAAAAGAATACGAATGTAACCGCACATTAGGTCTTGAAGCGGGAAAAATATGTGATATAATAATCCTTGTGGGTAAAAATCGCTCTAAGCCTTTGGCTGATGGTGTTAACTCCACTGAATTCAATAAAGATAACCTATTTATTGCAAATAGCTTTATGGAAGCTATGGAAATTTACTCTCGATTTGCAGACAGTAATACCGTACTGCTTATTGAAAACGATTTACCCGATAACTATTTGAATTAGGTGATAAGAATGAAAACAAATGTTGCTGTATTTTACGGTTGCCGCTCGGTTGAGCATGAGGTATCCATAATATCTGCTGTTCAGGCAATGCACTCTATTGACCGTGAAAAATACGATGTTACCCCTGTTTATGTTACTAAATCAGGCGAAATGTACACAGGCGAAAAGCTTTTTAATATTGAGGAATACAAAAACCTGCCCGAGCTTTTAAAGCAATGCAAAAAGGTTAACTTTGTAAAAGAAAACGGCAAGGTTTTAATGAAAAATGAAAATAATGGCTTATTTGCAAAGCAAAAGCCTGTTTCAATTGATGTTGCATTCCCTATTGTTCACGGTACTAACTGTGAGGACGGCACAATTCAGGGCTTTTTCGAGTTTTTGGATTTGCCATACGTTGGCTGTGATATTATTTCCTCTGCTGTGGGTATGGATAAAGCGGTATTTAAAGATGTACTTAAAAATGCAGGTCTTCCTGTACTCCCTTGCCTATGCTACAGGGCGCGTGAATATATGACCGGTACAGAGAGTATCATAAAAAATATATTGGATAAAATCGGTCTGCCGCTTATTGTAAAACCTGTTAATTTAGGCTCAAGTGTGGGTATTACAAAGGTTAATACCGAAGCTCAGCTTAATGAGGCTTTAACCCTTGCCTTTTCCTTTGCTGACAAGGTTTTGGTTGAGCACGCTGTTACCGCTATCAGAGAGATTAACTGTTCCGTTTTAGGTGATGCTGATAACTGTGAGGCAAGTGTTTGCGAAGAGCCCTTTATGAATGACGAAATCCTTTCTTATGAGGATAAATATATGGGCAATTCCAAAAACGGTGGACAGAGTAAAGGCATGGCTTCCTTAGGACGCAAAATTCCTGCTGACCTTAGCGACGAAAAGTCAACCGAGATACGCACCCTTGCCTGCAAGATTTTCAAGGTCTTGGGTGCAAACGGTGTAGTTAGAATTGACTTTATTATAGACACCGAAACCGATATCGTTTATGCTAATGAAATTAATACTATCCCGGGCTCTCTTGCCTTTTATTTGTGGGATGCTACAAGTGTTCCCTATAGGGAGCTTATAAACCGCCTTATTGATTTAGCTTTCCGCCGACAAAGAAACCGTGAAAATCTCACCTACACTATTGATACAAATATTCTTTCGGGTGTTTCTTTTGGAGGGAATAAGGGTACGAAAGGTAGCAAAATATGATTTCTTCCTTGCTTGTACGCCTTTTTATAAAAAATCCTGAAGATATTAAGGACAGTCGGGTAAGGCAGTCCTACGGCACCTTAGGCAGTATTGTAGGTATTATCTGCAATTTAATACTCTGCACCCTTAAAATCACGGTAGGCTTTATTACAGGCAGTATTTCTGTTGCGGCTGACGGTCTTAACAACCTTTCGGATATGGGGTCTTCCATAGTTACTATGATAGGCTTTAAAATGGCAGGCAAGCCTGCTGATAATGACCACCCGTTCGGTCACGGCAGAATTGAATATATGTCCGCATTTATTGTTGCTGTTCTTATTCTGCTTGTTGGTTTTGAACTGCTTAAAGCCTCTTTAAATGCTTTAATAAGAGGTGAGGTGAGTCCTGAATATTCGGTTGTAGCGCTTATTATTTTAGGAATTTCAGTTTTAATAAAGCTTTGGATGTTCTTCTTTAACAGGAAGCTTGGCAAAAAAATCTGCTCAGAAGCATTAACCGCTACTGCACAGGATTCTCTTAATGACTGCATCGCAACCACCGTTATCCTTATATCTGTTGGTATTTCTATGCTGACGACTCTCCCCTTTAACCTTGATGCGGTAATGGGTATTTTGGTAGCGTTTTTTATTCTCTATTCAGGTATTTCTTCTGCTAAGAATACACTTAATGATATTTTGGGTACTCCTCCCGAAAAAGAGCTTATTGAAGAAATCGAAAGCACCATAATGTCCTTTAAAGAATTTGTCGGTATTCATGACCTTATAGTACATAACTACGGTCCCGGAAGACAGTTTGCCTCGGTTCATGTTGAAGTACCGCAAAACAGCAATATCGTTAAATGCCACGAGCAAGTCGACCTTTGCGAAAAGCTTTTATATGAAAAGCTTGATATTTCAGTAGTAATCCACATGGATCCGATAGATACCGAAAATGAAATCGTAGCTGAAACTAAGACTAAGCTAACAGAATCTCTTAAGATCATTGACGGCTCACTTACTCTGCACGATTTCCGTATGACCCCTATGAGCGACCAAAGAACAAATCTAATTTTTGATGTGGTTGTTCCAAGCACCGTAAAACTCAGTCACAAAGAGTTAGACGAAAAAATCAAAAGTTTAGCAAAGCTTATTAATCCAACCTTTATGTGCGTTATTACATTTGATAATGATTTTACAGGTAAATAGCAAAATTCCCCTTGAAGCACAAGCTCAAGGGGAATTTTATTATTCAAAGCTCTATTTTAATTTCTTTATTGCTCTTTTCGTAGAGCCTGTATGTAACGCCTGCGGTATCAAACATTCTTTTTGATGCTAAAACACTATCCGTCTCAGCATATTTATCAGACATAAAAACAACCTCTTTTATACCTGACTGAATAATAGCCTTGGCACATTCGTTACAAGGGAAAAGTGTTGTATAAACAGTACAGTCCCTAACACTTCCTACCGCACAGTTAAGAATTGCGTTAAGCTCCGCATGGCAAACATAAAGATATTTGGAATGGAGCGCATCCTCGTTTCTGTCCCAAGGGTATTCATCATCACTACAGCAACGTGGCATACCGTTATAACCCATTGAAAGTATTCTTTTGTCAGAATTAACGATACAGGCGCCAACCTGAGTTGAAGGGTCTTTACTGCGCATTGCAGAAAGCAAAGCAATACCCATAAAATATTCATCCCAGCTTAAATATTCTTCTCTTTTCAAGACTATCACCTCTTAACTCAATATACAATAAAAATTGTGTTTCTAAACAAATAATATTTAATATTCTACTTATTATTTATTTTATCAAGTATATTTAAAATCTCATCAGGCTTGTTCACTATGTAATTAGCGCCGCAGGAAAGAAGCTCATCTTCTGTTCTAAAGCCCCACAGCACGCCAATACCAATACAGCCTGCATTTACTGCATTTGCAGCATCCATACCTGAATCACCAACAAAAACACATTCGTCAGGGGTAACGCAGATATCATTCATCACCTTAAGAGTTAATGCAGGGTTCGGCTTTGTAGGATAGCCTTCCTGCTTTCCGTAAACCACATCAAAATTATCTCCTAGCAATTCACTTACAACATTGATAGCCATTTCGTGTGGCTTATTTGAAATTACCGCAAGCATAAATCCCTTTTGCTTCAATTTAGCTATAAGCTCGATTATGCCATCATAAGCAACAGTATTAACAACATAATGCTCACTGTAATAGTTCCAAAAAGCCTGATATAATTTATTTACATTTTCCTCGTTACGGGCGTCCTCTGGCAGAACTCTTTCAACAAGCTTTAAAAGACCGTCACCTACAAAATATTTATACTTTTCAGTCTCATACGTAGGAAAACCGTATTTTTTTAACGCATAGTTAGTGCTGACAGCTAAATCCTCTAAAGAATTAACAAGCGTACCATCTAAATCAAATAAAACTGCTTTAATCATAAATAATCACCTTTTTTTATTTCTAGTTAGTACAGCCGAAATATGCCTGAAGCCACCCTTTAAGACCATATTAGGAGTTTGGAATTGCTTGGCAAACAAAAATCCCCTGAACTTAGGTTCAGGGTTTATTTTGCAAGAAATATTTATCTTAGATAGCTCTGGTAACCTTACCTGAACGTAAGCAACGGGTGCAAACATTGATACGACGAGGCGAACCGTTTACGATTGCCTTTACCTTCTTAACATTGGGCTTCCAGGTTCTGTTGCTACGTCTATGTGAGTGAGAAACCTTAATACCGAAAGCAATTTCTTTGTTGCAGATATCACATTTAGCCATGGTCTGCACCTCCTTCTTTAAAAACCAATTGGTTTTCTGCTTGGCAATTACAGCCAAATAAACCAACCGCAATAGCAAGAAATATAATATCATACTATGTGACAAAAATCAAGTATTTTTTTAATATTATTTAATATTTTAATGCTCCTTACCGTTAGGGCGGGTCATAAGGTCATAAACTACAGTATTTATATCCTTATTTTCATATAAAACCTTATAACACTCAGCAATGATAGGCATTTCAATATTATACTTTAAGGATAACTCATAAGCCATCTGTGCGGCATAATAGCCTTCTACTGTGCCCACTTGCTCAAGTGCATCCTTAATAGATACCCCTGCACCTATTTTATAACCAAAACGGTTGTTACGGCTGTGCCTTGAAGTGCAGGTAACCACAAGGTCCCCTATTCCTGTAAGACCTGCAAAGGTATATTCTTTTGCGCCCATTGTGACACCCAGTCTCGCCATTTCAGCAAGACCTCTTGTAATAAGAGCAGCTTTAGAGTTATCACCTAAGCCTAAACCGTCACAAAACCCTGCAGCCACCGCAATAACGTTTTTTAACGCACCGCCAAGCTCTGCACCGATTAAATCACCCGAAGTGTAAATCCTAAGAGTCTCACTCGACATTATTCCCTGTACCGCCTGAGCTGCTGCCAAGGATTTAGAAGCCGCAACAATTGAAGTAGGTATGTTACGTGCGACCTCCTCTGCGTGAGACGGTCCTGTTAAAGCTACTACAGGAGTATCAGGCAAAGCTTCAGAAATCACTTCTGACAGTCTTTTAAGTGTGCCTTTCTGAAAGCCTTTGGAAACATTTACAATAATTCCTATATCTTTACAGATTTTAAGCTTTTCAACTACCTCTGCAACTGCTATAGAGGGTGTTGCAATAATAGTAAGAGTATCGCCCTCAACACAGGTCAAATCAGTTGTAATATTAATACCTTCGGGCAAATAAATATCCTTTAAAAGCTTTTCATTAGTTCGCTTTTCCAAAAGCGTATTTACTTCGTTTTTAAATGGTGACCATATAGTAACATCGCAACCGTTATTAAAAGCAGAAATAGCCAAAGCCATACCCCAACCGCCTGCGCCTAAAACAGAAATTTTGGGCATTATTACTTCCTCCTACTTGAGCCAATCTTGGATTCTGTACCCGAAACAAGCCTTTTAATATTTTCTGTATGCTTTAAAAAAACTATAGCACCCATACAAACAATTAAAATAATCTGCGGCAAAATGAAAGCTTTATAATCATAAAAAACAATCGAAAGTACCACAACCATAACAGTTGCTATAAGTGAGCTTAGTGAAACATATTTTGTGGTAAAAAGAACTATAGCAAACGTCAAAAGTCCTAAGGTTATTGCCAACGGATTGCATACATAAAATATTCCAACGCTTGTAGCGACACCTTTGCCGCCTTTAAACTGGAAGAAAATTGGGAAAACATGACCTATCATACAAGCAAGACCGCAAATAAGTGCTCCATAAATTGGAAAAGCCCATTCACCCTTAACAAAATGGGAAAGATATTCGAAAATTTTAAGTCCCATATAGCTTGCAACAAAACCCTTTAAAGCATCGCAAACAAAGGTAAGTGCACCTGGTAAAAAACCGCCGTTACGCATAACATTTGTGGTTCCTGCATTTCCGCTTCCAAGCTCGCGAACATCCTTCTTAATAAAAACAGAGCTGAAAATAACGGCAAAATTTATACTTCCTATCAAATATGCGGCTATAACAGTTATTAAAGCAGTCATAATCATACTACTTGTCTCCCCTTTCACGGATAACAAATCTTACGGGCGTACCCTCAAGACCAAAGGTTGAACGAATTTGATTTTCAAGATAACGCTGATAAGAAAAATGGAACAAATCTGATCTGTTACAAAAGCAAACAAATGTGGGCGGTTTGGTTGAAGCCTGCGTCATATAATAAATTTTAAGTCTTTTACCCTTATCTGTTGGAGGTTGTACACGTGCAGTAGCATCAGCTAAAATATCATTAAGCATACCCGTTGAAATACGCATTGTATTTTGCTCGTGAACATATTTTATCAACTCAAAAAGACGCTCAACTCGCTGACCTGTTTTTGCAGAGATAAAGAGTATGGGAGCATAGGGCATAAAGGAAAAATCTTTCATAAGCTTCTTTCTGAAGCTGTCCATTGTGGTACCGTCCTTTTCGACGGCATCCCACTTATTTACTACTATAATACAAGCTTTGCCCTCATCAAGTGCCAAACCTGCCACCTTTGAATCTTGCTCGGTAAAGCCGTCGGTACCGTCTATCATAATAACGCAAACGTCAGCTCTTTCGACCGCCATTTTAGCCCTTAAAACGCTATATTTTTCGATTTTATCCTCAACCTTGGATTTGCGTCTGAGACCCGCAGTATCAATAAAATTATACTTTACACCGTCTCGGTCTATTCTAGTATCAATAGCGTCTCTTGTAGTACCTGCAATATTAGAAACTATCGAACGCTCTTCACCTGCTATATTATTAATCAGAGAGGATTTACCGGCATTTGGTTTACCTATAACCGCAACATTGATAATATCCTCTTCCTCGTCCTCAAACTCCTCTACCGGGATATTTTCAATTACAGCATCAAGCAAGTCGCCCGTACCTGTTCCGTGTACCGAAGAAACAGCAATTGGGTCACCTATTCCTAAATTATAAAATTCATAAAATTCAGATGGTGTTTCACCTATTTTATCGCACTTATTCACGCACAGCACTATTGGCTTACCGCTGCGGCGGAGCATTGCGGCTACCTCCTCATCAGCAGCAGTAACACCGCTTTTGATATCAGTAACGAAAATTATCACCGAGGCGGTATCAATAGCAAGCTGCGCCTGTGCACGCATACTGCTTAAAATTATATCATCAGTTTTAGGCTCAATACCGCCTGTATCAACAAGCATCAGCTTTCTGCCAAGCCATTCGGCATCACCGTAAATACGGTCACGCGTAACACCTGGTGTATCATCAACAATAGAAATCCTCTTGCCGATTATTTTATTAAAAAGTGTGGATTTCCCCACATTAGGTCTGCCCACAACTGCAACAACAGGTTTTGCCATAATTAGCTCCTTTACTCAATACCTAAAATCGCATCTAATAATTCATATCCGTCATTATTAACGGGTGTTATTCTAATATTTAACTTCACTGACAGCTCGTTTAAAGTAATACTGTCAAGAAACATATCTCCGCCGTCACGGAGCATTACCGAGGGTATCAGTAACTCTTCGCCTAAAAATTCACCCTTTAGCTGATCCTCAATATCGGTTGCTGTAACAAGACCAGCAACGGTTATCTTGCCGCCGAAGAAGTTATTTTTAATAGCTTTAACCCTACATTCCAAATTATCCCACTTCTGGGAGCATTTGTCAACTATTTGTAAAATAAAAGGGTATGCCGCTTCACCAGTAGCTAAAGTAATTATGCGTTTATTTTCTAATTTATAATCGCACTCTGTTATTGCCTTATTTACTTCATCGAGCATTAGCGGCACCAGTCCAACACCGTTTTCAAGCTGTAAAAAGTCCCCGTAAAAGTTAGCTTCAGGCAAAGTTTCTTCAGCAATAATATAGAATTCATCGGCACCGTAAACCCTGCGTTCACCGTATTTTTTAAGGCATTCTTCACCGAAACGGTCAATAATTCTAAGAACATTCTTTGCGGTTTCTTTATTAAAAGGTTCGAGCTTTGCCAAACCCTCTCTATGGCCCGTAAGCCCAACAGGAACAGCAGCAATACACTCAGCATTCTTAAGTGAAGTAAGGTCTTTAAGGGTTTTCTCCAACTCTGAACCGTCATTAATGCCTGGACAAAGCACCATCTGGCAATTAATTTTAATACCAGCATCATTAAAGCGTTTAATAATTTCTAAAACCTTACCCGCATTTTTATTATTCATCATATGTGCTCTAAGCTCAGGATTGGTTGTATGAACAGAAATGTTTATGGGACTGATGTGCATATTAATTATTCGCTCAACCTCGTGCTCGGTAATATTGGTAAGGGTTATATAATTACCGAAAAGAAAAGAAAGACGTGAATCGTCATCCTTAAAATAAAGAGTTTCACGAAGTCCCTTTGGTAATTGGTCAATAAAGCAAAAAATACATTTATTTCGGCAGGAGCGCTTTTCGTCCATTAAATATGTCGTGAAGCAAAGTCCTAACTCCTCATACTCGCTTTTTTTAATTTTAGCTTTTTTAATTTTACCCTTAGAATTTATATATTTAAGTGTGAGTCTACTGTTATTCTGATAAAAACGGTAATCAAGTACATCCATAATCTCATTACCGTCAATAGAAACAAGTGTATCCCCTGCTTTTATTCTACTTTTATAAGCAGGACTACCATTTACAACCGATTCAATTATAACAGACACTCAAAACACCTCTTACTAAAAAAATAAGAGGAGGATTGCTCCTCCTCAAACCTTTAAGATTATTCGCCAACCTTAATAACCTCACGGCCGTTGTACTGACCGCAAGCAGTGCAAAGTCTGTGGGGGCGCTTGTATGCACCACAGCTACATTTAACCAGAGTGGGAGCAGAAAGCTTCCATACGTTATTTCTTCTCTTATCTCTTCTTGCTTTAGAAGTTTTTCTCTTCGGTACTGCCATTTTTCGGCACCTCCTTAAGTTATTATCAATTAATTATTAAGTAATTCGGCAAGTATGGCGAGTCTCGGGTCAATTTCTTTTTCCGGACAGTCACATTTACCAACATTTAGGTTTTTACCGCATTTAGAACAGATACCCTTACAAGTCTCACTACATAAATGCTTCATAGGAAGACTTAGTATTACCTCGGTATAGATAAGCTCGTCCAAGTCGAGCTTCATATCGGGTACTAAGAGTATGGTGTCACTTTCCTCGCCCACAATAGAGCTTGCAAGTGACTTTTCTACTGAAACGGTGTGCTTATCCGCAATAACTAAGCCGCAGCGGTCGCACGGGGCTTCATACTCATAAGAGATTATAGCCTCTAACCTCACAAGACTAGCTTTGTTGGAAACTGTGCCGTTAATATTTACAGGTTTTTTGAGCGGATGTTCGCCTGAGTATTCAATATTGCTCAGATCCAACGAATAGTCTACGGTCAAAGATGAATTATCATTCACGAAAATTCGTTTTAAATCAATAATCATACTTTCACCTCTAATGTCACAATGACTATTATATCTATCCTGACTTATTTTGTCAAGGTTTTTTATGCTAAAAAGCCATATTTTTTCGGTAAATTCGCAAAGCTATTTAAAGCTTCCCTTAGAAAATGCAGATATATTAAAATTATTTTTATCGATAATGCAATAGTATTGGTAACAGATGACGCCTAAATCAAATTAAACCTATTTAATACTCATAAAATTTTTAACTAAAATACGTAATGGGCGGATGCAACACATCCGCCCTAAAATTAAAGTAAAATTAAATTATTCTAACTCTTATAACACCATCAATGGCATTGATTTCACTAGCTACAGCTGAAGTATCAGTCTCCCCTATATCAAGCATTGTATAAGCATAATCACCACGGGATTTATTAAGAAGATTCTCAATATTAACACCGTCATCAGCAAAAATACCTGTAATAGCGGTAAGCATATTAGGAATATTTTTATGAATTACGCAAACACGGTTTACACCGCTTCTAGGCATTGTAACCTCAGGAAGATTAACGGAATTTACAATATTACCGTTTTCAATGTAATCAATAAGCTCCTTAGCTGCCATAGATGCGCAGTTGTCTTCCGACTCGGGAGTAGAAGCTCCAAGGTGAGGAATAGCAATTACGCCGTCAACATCAAGCACTTCCTCTGTGGGGAAGTCAGTAACATAAGCTGCAACCTTGCCTGACTCCAAAGCATTTTTAATATCGGCACTATTTACAAGACCTGCACGTGAATAGTTAAGAATTCTTACTCCGTCCTTCATCTTTGCAATGGTTTCAGCATTGATAAGATTCTTTGTGCTATCAGTAAGCGGCACGTGAATTGTAATATAATCACACTTAGCATAAATTTCATTTATATCATTGATATAAACCGCATTGTGGTTTAAGTTCCAAGCAGACTTAACCGAAAGATAAGGGTCATAACCGTAAACCTTCATACCAAGGTGGTTAGCAGCATTTGCAACCATAACACCGATAGCGCCAAGACCGATAACACCTAAAGACTTGCCTTTAATTTCAGGACCTGTAAATGCGCCCTTGCCTTTTTCAACAAGTTTAGCAACAGCCTCGCCCTCACCCTTTAAGGTTTTAGCCCATTCAATACCAGAAATTACACGACGGGAAGAAATTAAAAGTCCAGCAATTACAAGCTCCTTAACCGCATTAGCGTTAGCACCAGGAGTGTTAAATACCACTATACCCTGCTCACTGCAACGGTCTATCGGAATATTATTTGTGCCTGCGCCAGCCCTAGCTATAGCCTTTAATGTTTCGGGAAATTCAGTATCGTGTAAAGTGGCAGAACGAACTATAGCACCGTCAGCATTTTCTACCTCATCGCCTATAGTATACTTATCGTCAAAAACCTCAAGACCGCTTTTTGAAATTTTATTATAGGTTTTAATTTTAAACATTATGCGTTTTCCTCCTCAAACTTCTTCATAAACTCAACGAGCTTTTCAACACCCTCAACAGGCATTGCATTGTAAATAGAAGCTCTCATACCGCCAACAGAACGGTGTCCCTTAAGATTATAGAAGCCTGCTTTCTTAGATTCTGAAACAAACTTAGCGTCAAGCTCCTCATTACCTGTAACAAAAGGAACATTCATAAGAGAACGGTCCTCAGGAACTACTGTGCCCTTGAAAAGCTTACTGCTATCAAGGAAATCGTAAAGAATTTTAGCCTTCTTTTCATTCAATTCCTTCATAGCCTCAAGTCCGCCCATTTTCTTAATCCACTTGAAGGTAAGACCTGCTATATAAATAGAATAGCAAGGAGGTGTATTAAACATCGAGCCGTTTTCAGCGTGTGTTACATAGTTAAGCATTGTAGGAGTAATATCCATAGCGTTACCAATTAAATCCTTGCGGATAATAACAATAGTAACACCTGCGGGAGCAACATTCTTCTGAGCGCCTGCATAAAGCATACCAAACTTAGATACATCAATAGGCTCAGATAAAATACAGCTTGAAATATCAGCTATAAGCGGAACATCACCTGTTTCAGGAAGAGTGTTGTACTTAGTACCGTAAATGGTGTTGTTCATACAAATATGAACAAAGTCAGCCTCAGGGTCAAAATCAGCAGCAGTAGTCTTTGGAATGTAGCTAAAGGTCTTATCCTTAGAAGATGCAACCTCACGTGCAGCCCCATAGCGTGCAGCCTCTTTATAAGCCTTGTTAGCCCACTGACCTGTGATAATAAAATCTGCCTTCTTATTCTTATTCATAAGATTGAGCGGAATCATTGCAAATTGAGTTGAAGCGCCACCCTGTAAAAAAAGAACCTCATAATTATCAGGGATATTCATTATCTCACGAAGATTAGCCTCTGCCTCATCAAAAATTGCCTGATATTCCTTTGAACGGTGAGACATTTCCATAACAGACTGACCTGTCTCGCCGTACTCCATCATTTCCTCTGCAGCGGTCTTTAAAACTTCTTCTGGAAGCATTGAAGGACCTGCACTAAAATTATAAATTCTTGCCATAATAAAAACCTCCATAATTAACAGTTATACTATTTTCTTACCAATATGTATTATAGTATATTCGACTACTTCACAAATGTCAATAGGTTTGTTAAAAACTTAACATACTTTTTGAAAATATTTGTCTTTCAGCGAAAAACATTGTCATTTTTTTAACAATAATACTAAAAATACAACCGCCTCTTACTTTTAGTGGCGGTTGTATTCATAGATATTTATACATTAAAGCTTAAGTACACTTCCCCATTTATAAGGTCTTTCCATAAAAATTTGCCATTTTCTAATATCATATAGCTATGAGCAGAATTTTCTTTAGGGATTGAAACAGAACCAGGATTCATATAAACATAGTTTTCGTGTTCTGTGTATTTAGGCACATGAGTATGACCATTAAGTAATATATCACCGTTACACAAAGGCGGTAAGTTGTTCTCATTATAATTGTGACCGTGTGTTGCATATATAAGCTTGTTTCCCAAAGGAATTACAGCGTAATCTGCTAAAACAGGAAAATCTAAAACCATTTGGTCAACCTCTGTATCACAGTTACCACGAACACACAAAAGCTTATTTTTCAAAGGATTAAGTATTGCTATTACTTCTTTAGGTGCATACTCCTTTGGTAAATCGTTTCTTGGACCGTGATATAAAATATCTCCCAAAAGTATTATTCTATCTGCCTTTTCTTTTTCCACAGCTTGAAGCAAAAGTCTGCAATAGTAAGCTGAACCGTGAATATCACTTGCAATTAAAAATCTCATTTTTTACTCCTTTATAAGCACCTTTTCAATTTTTCCAATAATCATATAATGGTAATCCTTATCCGCATACCACTTTAAGGGCTCTTTATCAATAAAGCATTCCTCTTTAAGAAGTTCTGCATATTGTTTTTTGCAAACGAGTACAATTCTTGCTTCTTCAAAATATACTGTGTTATCAGAAAATACAGGTGTAAGCCCCGTAAGAGCGGTTTTATCAACATCTCTGCCAGACTTAGAGCCACACACTTTATGAATATCCTTATTGTCTCCGTAAAAGCTAAGTGTGAAATAATCATTATTATCCACAAATTTCATTGTGTAACGTTGAGGTCTAATCATTGCAATAACGGAGTCATTGCCCCACATCTCACCAGCAAATCCCCAGGAAGCCGTCATCATATTATAACCGTTTTTGTCACCTGCGGATATAAGCATCCACTCATCAGCGATAACTTTTATAAGGTTGCTATCAATTTCTTTGGCATTAATTTCTTTAAACATATTATCACCTGTTAATTTGAATTTAACTTTTTGTAAAGTGCGACCATTTCCTCTCTTAAAGCCGCATTCTTACTGTCTCTAAGGTGTGGATCGGCTTCAAGCAACCGTTCAACCTCCTTGCCAGCTCTATGCAGAACATCCCTATCTGCAAATAAATCTGCTATCTTCATATCGGGAAGTCCGTGTTGTCGGGAACCTAAAAAGTCTCCCGGACCTCTTAGTTCTAAATCAGCATCAGCGATTTTAAAGCCGTCAGAGGTTTCCTTTATAACATTCAGTCTTTTCTTTGTATCTTCAGATTTGTTATCAGAAATCAAAATACAGTCTGATTTATATATTCCTCTGCCAATTCTTCCTCTAAGCTGATGAAGCTGTGAAAGACCGAAACGCTCGGCATTTTCAATAACCATTATAACAGCGTTAGGTACATCTATACCAACCTCAATAACTGTAGTAGCAATAAGAAGCTGTATTTCGCCATTGCCAAACTGACGCATTACCCTTTCTTTTTCTTTTGAAGACATTTTACCGTGCAAAAGGCCTAATTTATAATCCTTGAATTCGTTTTTCTGTAGTTTTTCATAATACTCAACAGCAGGAGTAATATCAAGCGTTTCATTTTCTTCAACTAATGGACAAACAATATAGCCTTGCCTTCCCTCGTTTAAAAACTTCTTTATATATTTATAAATCCTTGGTCGGTAAGAAGTATCCACAAAATATGTATCAATCTTCTGTCTGCCCTTTGGATATTCGTCGATTATGCTAATATCAAGGTCACCGTAAATTATAAGACCAAGCGTTCTCGGTATAGGAGTTGCCGACATAACAAGTGTATGCGGATTTTCTCCCTTTGATGATAATTTACCCCTCTGTGCTACGCCGAAGCGATGCTGCTCATCAGTAATTATTAGACCTAGATTATTAAATTCCACATCATCGCTAAGAAGTGCGTGAGTGCCTACTATTATATCAATTTCACCCATTTTAAGTGCTTCTTTAATAAGTGTCTTTTGCTTTTTAGTAGTAGACCCTGTGAGCAAACCGCATTTAACACCTGAATTTTCAGTAAAGTCTGTTAGAGTTTTAAAATGCTGCTCTGCCAATATTTCGGTAGGAGCCATTAAGGCTGATTGAAAACCGTTTTTTGCCGCAACAAAGCAAAGAGCTGCGCAAACAGCGGTTTTACCGCTGCCGACATCTCCCTGTATCAAACGGTTCATCGGTCTGCCGGAATTCATATCGGCAATACATTCCTCAGTTACCCTTTTTTGCGCTGCGGTCAGTTCAAAGGGCAATAGCTTTTGAAATTCCTGAAAACAGTTATTTACAATAACACAGCCTGTTTTACCTCTTGAACGCTTTTTAAGGAAAGTAAGGCCCGCCTGTAAAATAAAAAGTTCTTCAAAAACAAGACGCTTTTTTGCACTTTCTAACAATTCCTTAGTCTTTGGAAAATGTATATTCTGGAGCGCGGTTATAAGGTCGCAAAGATTATTTCTTTCTCTTATTTCATCGGGTAAAGTTTCAGGTAATTGCAGGGTATTAAGTGCATTAGCAACCAGCTTTTCCATAACCTTAGATGAAATAGTCTGTGAAGCGGGATAAATAGGCTCAATACCGTTAAAACCAGTCTCCATAATAAGCGGAGCGGACATTTGCCGCATATAAAAATTACCGCCTACCTTACCGTAAAAAAGGTATTCCCTACCCATTCTGAGCTTTTCAGCAAGGAATTTTTGGTTAAAGAGAACTACCTCCACCTGAGCGGAGCTATCCTCGGCAATAAATTTAAAAACTGTCATTCCTGCCCGTTTTTCAAGAGCTTCAACAGGGGTTATTATTTTAGCTTTTATACAGTTATTTTCAAAAAAAGAGCACTGGGAAATAGGTGTGATTTTGGTCCAATCAAGATAAGCTCTCGGATAAAAACGCAAAAGGGCACCGACATTATCGATGCCCTTATTCTTTAGAATAACAGCTCTTTTTTCACCAACACCCTTAAGGTACTGAATATCAGTGTTAGCTGTTATCATAAAATACACCTCTTACTCAACAGAGATAATGTAATAGTAAATCGGCTGACCGCCGTTAATAAATGTGATTTCAGCCTTAGAGCCGAATTTTTCCTCTATCTGAGCCTCAATCTCAGCAGCCTGAGATTCGGTCACATCTTCACCGTGGATAACAGTAATAAATTGACTGTCACGCTTAACCATCTGCTTCAAAAGCTTCATAACAGTTTTCTGCAGATCAGTATCAACAAAGGAAATCTTTCCGCCCAAAAGCGCCATTAATTCGCCTTTTTTAATGCTGTGTCCGTCAAACTCAGAGTCCCTTGCCGCAAAGGTAATCTGACCTGTTGCGATTTTTTCGGCAGCCTTCTGCATTTCAATGGCATTAGCTTCGTTATCGCTGTCAGGGTCGAAGCTTAGCATTGCGGTAATACCCTGCGGAATAGTTCTTGTGTGGAGAACTATAACCTTACGGGTGCTTATGGGGATTGCCTGCTCTGCTGCCATAATAATATTCTTATTGTTAGGAAGAACGAAAACAGTTTCAGCAGGCGTAGACTCAATAGCCTTTAAAATATTATCGGTACTGGGGTTCATAGTCTGTCCGCCGCTGACAATAGTGTCCACACCTAAATCGCGGAAAAGCTCAGCAAGCCCATCACCTGCGCAAACAGATACAAAACCTACAGGCTTTGTGGGCTCCACAGGGATAAAGGTTTCAGTTCTGTCCGCACTCTTGGCAGGCTTTTTCTTTGCCTGCTCGGCATCGTGCTTGGCTCTTTCGTGCTGGTCGCGCATATTTTCTATTTTCAAATGAACTAAAGAACCAAAGGTAAGCGCATTCTCAATAGCATTACCGGGATGATCAGTATGAACGTGAACCTTGATAATTTCCTCATCGTCAACAACTACTACACAGTCACCGATAGTCTCAAGATATAGTCTAAGTTCGTTAGGCTCTTTTCCGCATTCTAGATCACGGTTTACAATAAATTCAGTGCAGTAAGTAAAGGTGATTTCACCCTCAAACTCACCTGCGGCATTTCTTGAAGCTTCCTCTTCCTCCTCAGGCTCATTTGAAGCTACATTAGAATTTATCATAACACCGTCACGCATAACGGATAGCATACCTTTAAGGATGAGCACAAACCCATAGCCACCGGCGTCAACGACGCCCGCTTTTTTAAGCTGAGGTAATAATTCGGGGGTTTCTGCAAGTGCAATTTCGGCGCCCTCAATGGCAGCCTCAAAAACGCCTAACTCGTCCTTTCCTTCGTTAAGGGCTTTGTTAGCATACTCAGAAGCTACACGGGCAACCGTAAGAATTGTACCCTCTGTAGGCTTCATAACAGCCTTATACGCAGCTTCTACACCAAGCTTAAAGGCTTTTGCGGTATTTTTGGCTGTTACATATTCATCTTCGCCTATACCTTTCGCAAAACCGCGGAATAGCAGGGATGTAATAACACCCGAGTTGCCTCTTGCACCTCTAAGCAGTGCGGAAGCGTTTACAGAAGCTATCTTGCCTGCAGTTGCTCCGTTTAACTTTTCAAGCTCTCTTGCACTGTTTGAAAGAGTCATAGACATATTTGTACCTGTATCTCCATCTGGTACAGGGAAAACATTCAGGTCATCAACCTGTTTTCGGTTATTAGCTAAATTATTTGTTGCGGAAATTATCGCATCACGCAATATATCACCGTTTATCAATTATAACACTCCTTTAGAAAACTGCCTTAAAAGACTCAGAGTAAAAAGTTACTGCATTACGCCCATATAAGGCATATTTGAGTTATTCACTCTACTCTAAACTGACTTACTCTTTGATACCGTCGATCTTTACAATAACTTTATCTACCGTAATGCCTGTGGTTTCTTTTACAGCATATTTTACCTTTTCAGTAATACTTGCGGCAATAGCGTTAATATTCATACCGTAGGTAACTATTATATGAAGCTCTACCTTAATTCCGTTTGAATCACCGTATACCTTTATACCAGTTTCAATAGGCTCATTCTTTTGAAACTTACCGAGCAACTTTTGCTTGCTACCGCTAGCAACCATTCCTACCACACCAAAGCAGGAAGTCACCTCGTGACCGATAAGCTTTGAAAGATATGCTTCAGATATATCAATTTTACCGAGTCTCGTTTCGTAAGCTATCATAAAACATCCTCCTGTTATTCATTGTAATTATATGATTCAATTGAAAAATAAATATCACTCTCAGAGGAATTGTTTACATTTTCAATATTATCATTGTAAAATAGCGCACCCGTTCTGTAGCACAAAGGTATAAAGGGCATTTCGCTCTGCAAAACAGTTGCTATATCGGTTATAGTGTTCTGCCCTGTATAAAACCCATTGACAACCTCACCTGGGGTTTTACCTGTAAGCTCTGTCTCGGGAGCTACTGCACCATTCACTGCAGTTTGCATTTTTTGGGTATCAGTCTTATTTTCTTTTAACAGACCAAAAGCCGCACTGCCACCCTCTGTTACCAATGGAGAAATATCCATATTATCAGTAAGCTTTATTTCACCTATATATAATTGAAAATTGCCCTCATTTAGACTATTAATATACTGATCATAGGTTTTTTCAACAACCTTTACGGATATTCCATAATCCCAAAGCTGACTAGCCACCAGCTGAGCCGCAGTTACTTTAGTACGGTTTTCAGAATTTACAAGTAGTGTAAACTTTAGCGGAACACCATTTGAATTTTTCCTCAAACCTTTACTATCTAGACTATTATATCCTATTTTTTCTAAATTCTCAATAGTTATTTCAGATTTTGCTTCAATTTGTATATTTTGTACCGATTTTACAACCTCCCAAGCGGGGTGAAAAAAGCCATTTGCAGGGGTTGCGTTATTATAATAAACATTCTGGCAAAGCCTGGTTCTGTCTATACCTGAAGACAATGCTTGTCTTAAAGCATTCTCAGTTAAAGCACCATAGTTCTGATTAATACCTATATATACTAAGCTATTTAAGTTAATATCGAGCTTTTTGCCGCTCATCCTGAGAATAGTACCGTCCGAAATGTCGTTATAATAAATATCGGCAGCACCAACCTGAGCATAGTGTGATACCGATTCGGTATCGGGAGCATTAATAAGCCTTATTTCTTTTATGCTGCCCTTTTCACCATGGTAATTATCATTTTGAATTAAACCGTCTTTGGTTTTATTTACTTTATATTTTCCGCTTCCCACAGGTGGCTGTAAAACACTGTCAGAGTCGGCAATATTTTCACTGCCTGTCTTAATTATGGGAAAGTTTAAAACATTTATAAAATAAGGGTCTGCTTTTGTGAGATTAAATACCACAGTAGCAGAATCCGCAGCAGTAATACTTTTAACCTCATAAAGCTTAGCTGAATATACTGTTGTAGCCGAATTCTTTGCCAAATTATAGGAATACACCACATCGTCTGCTGTAAGCGAGCTGCCATCGGAAAACTTATAACCGTTTAGCTTTACCGTGCAAACTGTCCCATCAGTTATTACTTCCTTAGCAATACAGTAAATCGGTTCAAAGTTATTGCTTAGCTTTACAAGCGGCTCATATATTAGCTGACAAAGCTGACGATTTGTAGCAGTTTTAACTGCATAAGGGTTAAAACTGTCCGACATAGAATAAAGTAAAGTTAAATAATTCTTTTGCGAGGCAGTTTCAACCAAGGATGTTGTTTCGGAAGAGGTACTACCTGCATTACTTTTACAGCCGACAATATTAAAAACAAGAAAAGTTACCATCAAAAAGGCTATAATTCTTTTAAAATTCATTTTAAACTCCGTTAAATTCTAATTCTTTCTAAAGAAACCGTTTTTTTTGTTTTAACATCAATATCGAAAATGCAGCCGCAAAGAATACCCTCACCCTCTGCAAATTCAAATTTTGACATATCATTATCCCTCAAACGGTTGATAATTATATCGCTTTTAATACCCAATACGGAATTTTTAGGACCTGTCATACCAAGGTCAGTAATATAGCCTGTTCCGTTTGGTAGAATCTGCTCGTCGGCAGTCTGAATATGTGTATGTGTACCGAAAAAGGCGGAAACCTTACCGTCCAGATAAAGTCCCAACGCTCTTTTTTCGCTGGTAGCCTCCGCATGAAAATCTACAACAATTATATCCGCACCGTCATCCTGAGCCTTTTTTAAAAGTTCATCAGCGCAAAGAAAAGGATTATCTGCACCTACCTTTTCGAGATAAATTTTCCCCGAAAGATTTATAACCGCTAACCTAAATTTACCGAAATCTGCAAGACAGTAACCGCTGCCGTACTCTGCATTAGGCAAATTGTGGGGTCTTAATATAAATTTGTTTTGGTCTAAATACTCATAAATTTCTTTTCGCCTTAATGAATGATTGCCTCCTGTAATAATATCTGCTCCGCAAGCAAATAAATACTCGGCGCTCACTTTTGTAACGCCGTTACCCTCAGCAGAATTTTCGCCGTTAATGATTATAACATCTATATTCTTTTCTTTTTTAAGTAAAGGCAGCTTACTTAGTACATAATCACAGCCAGCCTTACCGCAAACATCACCAACCGCCAGCAGTCGCATATAATCCTCCATAATAATCAATTACCATATAATTATAAATGTAATCGGCCATATTGTCAAATAACTTTTTAATTTTAACTTTACTATCTTTATATTTAAAACCTACACCATTAAAAATATTTTATAAAATTTTACTTGTAAAATATCCCACTTATTGATATACTAATATTAATAAGGGAGTAGTCGGCACAAATGTGCGATGGTGTCAACATCATGGATATATTCCTGGCGTCATCCTAAGCGGCGAGACTTATCTGCATTGCGGTAGGTCTTGCCGCTTTTTATAATTAATGGCTATTGCCAAAAAAAGGAGTTTTTCCAAAATGTCACTTTATGTGAAACCAAAAGATGTAATTCTGACAATTCTTGAAAGCAACCGTGAGACAGGTCTAAGTGCTAAAAAGGTAACTGAGCTTAAAGCCAAATTTGGTGAAAACCGATTGCGCGAAAAAAAGAAAAAAACCAACCTACAGCGTTTCTTTGACCAATTTAAAGCTGCGATGATAATTATACTTATCATCGCAGCAATCGTTTCCTTTGTCATAGCCTGTGTTGAGGGAAATCCAAAGGAATTTTTTGAGCCTGCACTTATACTTCTTATAGTTATTATTAATGCCATAATCGGTGTTATGCAGGAAAGCAAGGCAGAAAAAGCACTGGATGCACTTAAAAACCTATCTGCACCACACGCAAGAGTATTGCGTAACGGTGAAGAAACGGTAATTGATGCATCAGAATTAGTACCCGGTGATATTATAAAACTTGAAGCAGGTGATTTTGTACCTGCCGACGCAAGACTTCTTCAAAGCTCAGCTCTAAAGTGTGAGGAATCCGCCCTTACAGGAGAATCTGTCCCCTCAGAAAAGGATGCCGAAGCTATTGTCCCCGAGAACGCGCCTTTGGGTGACAGGACAAATATGGTATTTTCGGGTTGTAGCATAACCTACGGCACAGCGGTTGCAGTTGTAACAGCAACAGGTATGAATACCGAAATGGGTAAGATTGCTAATCTTCTTAATAATGAGTCCGATTCACAAACTCCTTTACAAAAGAAGCTGGCACAGCTTGGAAAATACTTAGGCATTATGGCACTTGCCGCCTGTGCGATTATATTTGTTGTAGGTGTTTTAAATAAAATTCCTGTTTTGGAAATCTTTATGACCTCGGTTTCACTTGCAGTTTCTGCCATACCTGAAGGACTTCCTGCAATTGTAACAGTTGTGCTCTCGATAGGTGTTCAGCGAATGGTAAAGCGAAATGCACTAATCCGCAGATTACCTGCCGTTGAAACCTTAGGCAGCGCTTCAATTATCTGTTCCGATAAAACGGGTACACTAACCCAAAACCGAATGACACTTGTTAAAGCTTACATCGATGGTAATTCTGATATAATAGATGTATCTCCCGAAAATTCAGATAAAATACTTAAGCTTTTGGAATATGGCACTCTATGCTGTGACGGTTCTGTAGTCTTCCACGACGGCAAGGAGCAGCACATAGGCGACCCCACCGAAACCGCAATAGTACTTGCAACTCACAACTTAGGTAGCGAAAAAGACGAGCTTAACCGCAACTATCCTCGCCTTGCTGAATTACCGTTTGACTCTGACCGTAAGCTTATGAGCACCGTAAATGAGATAGACGGTAAATATGTTGTAATAGTCAAGGGCGCATTTGATATGATGGCTTCACACTGTATTACAGGCGACCTTGAGGATGCCAAGCTCATAACCGAGGAAATGAGTAAAAAGGCGCTTCGTGTTTTAGCTATAGGCTATAAGGTTATAGACAGTATTCCTGAGAATCCAACAAGCGAAGATTTGGAAAACGGACTTACCTTTATGGGACTTGTGGGAATGATAGACCCACCACGCGAAGAGGCAAAATCTGCTGTTGCTCTTTGCCGCAAAGCAGGTATTAAGCCTATAATGATTACAGGTGACCACGTTGTTACCGCAACGGCAATAGCAAAAGAATTAGGCATTTTCGCAGACGGTGACAAGGCTATAACAGGCGCCGAGCTTGACGCAATGACCGATGAAGAATTGGACCGTGAGGTTGAAAAAATATCGGTTTACGCGCGTGTTTCTCCCGAAAATAAGATACGCATTGTAAAGGCTTGGCAACGTAAAGACCAGATTGTTGCTATGACAGGTGACGGAGTTAATGATGCCCCTGCTCTTAAAGCTGCCGATATTGGCTGTGCTATGGGAATTACGGGTACCGATGTTGCAAAGGGTGCTGCCGATATGACACTTACAGACGATAACTTTGCGACTATTGTTGAGGCTGTACGTGAGGGCAGAGGTATTTACGCTAACATTAAAAAGGTTGTAGGCTTCTTGCTTGGTACAAATATAGGAGAGGTTATCACTGTTTTTGCAGCAATGCTTCTTTGGCATAAAACACCTTTTCTATCAATGCAGTTATTGTGGATAAATCTTGTAACAGATAGTCTACCGGCAATCGCTCTTGGTATTGAAGATGTTGAAGCCGATGTTATGGAAAAAAAGCCTAAGCCTAAAAATGAGGGTATTTTCGCTAACGGACTCGGTATCAGAGTGGTTTTACAAGGTCTTATGTTCGCAATTTTGTCTCTTATTGCTTTCTGGATAGGTTGGCAAGGGAATGATGCAAATCTCGCTCAGGGACAAACAATGGCGTTTATGGTACTTGCAATTTCACAGGTAATTCAAAGCTTTAATATGCGTTCCGAGCATTCACTTTTTAAAATAGGATTTTTCACAAACAAAAAGCTTACTGTCTCGGCATTTATTTCCCTATTACTTGTATTAGTAGTTTTATTCACCCCTGTTGGTATTGCTTTCGGCATTAAATTGCTTTCCCCAAATCAATATTTAATAGCTTTAGGACTTATTATAATACCTATGGTAATTATGGAGCTTTCAAAGCTTTTAGGCGTTATAAAGCCCAAGCATTAAACAATATTTCCAATTAGTATATAAATGAGAGGCACTTTCCTTTTGGAAAGTGCCTCTCATTTATATACTAATTTTATTTAGATAAAATTAAATTTCAGCGAAATACTTAATGGTACGAACCATCTGGCTGGTGTAGCTGTTCTCATTATCATACCAAGATACAACCTGTACCTGATAGGTATCATCGTCAATCTTAGTAACCATTGTCTGAGTAGCATCAAACAAAGAACCGTAGGTGATACCGATAATGTCAGAAGAAACGAGCTCTTCCTCAGTATAACCGAAAGAAGCACTTGATGCAGCCTTCATAGCAGCGTTAATGCCTTCCTTAGTGATGTCCTTGCCCTTAACAACAGCAACAAGAATAGTAGTAGAACCTGTGGGAACAGGAACACGCTGAGCAGAACCGATAAGCTTGCCGTTCAATTCAGGAATTACAAGGCCGATAGCTTTAGCAGCGCCTGTAGAGTTAGGAACGATGTTGCAAGCAGCAGCGCGTGCACGACGAAGGTCGCCCTTTCTATGAGGACCGTCAAGAACCATCTGATCGCCTGTCCAAGCATGAACAGTAGTCATAATACCACTCTGGATGGGAGCATACTTGTTTAAAGTATCAGCCATAGGAGCTAAGCAGTTAGTTGTGCAGGAAGCAGCAGAGATGATAGTATCATCAGCTGTAAGAGTATCTTCGTTTACGCTGTAAACGATAGTCTTAAGGTCAGAGCCTGCGGGAGCAGAAATAACAACCTTCTTAGCGCCTGCATCAATGTGAGCCTGTGACTTCTCTTTAGAGCAGTAGAAGCCTGTGCATTCGAGAACAACGTCTACTCCGATTTCTCCCCAAGGAAGATCAGCAGCATTCTTCTCAGCATAAATCTTGATGGTCTTTCCATCAACAGTGATGCTATCTTCACCTGCAACTACGGTATCTGCGAGAGCATATCTACCCTGAGCAGAGTCATACTTTAACAAATGGGCGAGCATCTTAGGGCTGGTAAGATCGTTAATAGCAACAATCTCATAACCCTCTGCACCGAACATCTGACGGAAAGCCAAACGACCGATACGTCCAAAACCATTAATAGCAACTTTAACCATTGGAATAACCTCCTAAAATTTTCTTTTTATATTCTACCCCATTTTATCTAATTTTTCAAGTTATTTGTTTATTATTTAACAAGAATTTTAAATTTTAGATATTTTGGCATAATAATTTTGTATAACGGGGGTTTAAAATTTGATATTTTTGCCAAATAAATTTGAACTTTATTGCTGTGTACTCCGAAATACTATACAGCATTTAATAATAAAAAACGGTTACAGGGATAAATATATAAAAAATTTAATGAAAATACACAAGGCAGAGGCAATTTTCTCTGTAGAAACAGAACCTATAGATATAAAAGAATATTCTTCGGAAATACTGAAAGCTACATTTTTAAAGCTTATAGAAAAAAACCGAAATTTTCGCTTTAAAGCAAAAAAAACAGGTGTATTTTTAATTAATAAAAAGCTATTTGCTTCCCTGCTTATAACCCTTTGCAGAACTTCAAACAAAATCGAAGTAGATTTATATAAAGAAAAAATCTTAATAAAAGCAACAACAGTTAATTTAATGGAAAGTGTAAGGCTTTTGAACTCACTAAAAGCAACCTACTTTTTTGAAACCAAAACCGAAACCCTTTCGGTTTTAATTAATGCACCCAAAACCGACAAAAAGCCTCTTGAAAACATAAAGGATTGGGAATATATCCTTAATCCTTTATCAGTGGTAAATATTTATTTAAATTAACTGTCAAAATCGTAGTCTGAATCATCTTCTAAATCGGTGCCAAGTCCTGCATTAGGGTCCATTTCCTTATAGTCTTTATAACCCTCCGGAGGTGTTACTGTAACCTTTTCGCCTGGGTTATTGTAGGTAACCTTTACAGTAACCTCAGCCGCAGAGCTTACGCCCTCGATATCTATATTCATATTAAATGACATATCATATACAGAAACATATTCGTCCTTAACTGTTATAGAAACCTTAGCATTGGTAATAGTAATATCCCCGTCTTCATATCCTGTGGTTGAATTCAAGGAATCAATATAATCGTCATAAATATCTGCAAATTGCTCGTCGGGAACAGCTACTGTAACAGTTACACTGCCATCTTCACTCTTTACAAGCTCAACATTCTCCAAGAGCTCTTCGGGAATATCTTTTACCATAAAATTGACGTCATCACTGTAGTCATACTCGTTGGTTTCTTCGGTAACCTTGATCTTATACTTCATACCTAAAGCGTCGTAATAAGCCCATTCGCCCTCCTGATACATTTTCATATCAACGGTCATACCGAGCATTGACATTGATATTTCAGTAGACATTACAGGATTATCGCTCTTTAAATTATTAGCCTTAATATCGGCAGTCATAGGAATGGACATTGTTGTTCCTTGGGATTCCATATTAATTTCCATTTCCATTGTAGCATCCATATAATCGAGCGCCTGTGTATTATCTAAAGCTGTACTAATAACGCTGAATGTACTCTCAGTTTCGCACGATACTAAAACACCGCACATACATACCACACACAAAGCTAATACCAACGAAATGATTCTTTTCATAATTTTCTTCTTCTCACAAAATTATTATATTTTTAAAGCCGATTTTACTGACTTTCTAAAAATATCATACCAATTTTTAAAATATTGCTCTACCCTAGGGTAGAACCCATTACGGTTTCGACACTTCTCAGCCTAAGAAAAGCGAAAATACAATTCCCAAAACTGCTGAAATTACAATAAGTAATATAGCAGATAATTTCTTTTTTGCAAGCTTCTTATATCCAAAATAAATCAATATAAGAGCCAAAAAGCTTATAGCAGATACGGGGTTTAAATCAAATTTTTTAAGCGAAACATAGCCTAAGCATTTAATTAATAGAGTAATACCCGTTGAGGTTATAAGAGCTATTACAACAGGCTTAACGCCGCTTATAAAGCCTTTGAAATACTTATTATCGGTAAAGTTTTTAAGGATTGATGCAATTAAAAGAATTATTATAATAGACGGAAGTACAACGCCTAAAGTAGCACAAACACTACCAAAAATACCGCTCTGAACAGAACCGACATAGGTTGCCATATTAATAGCTATTGGTCCTGGGGTTGATTCGCAGATGCCCAAAAAGTCGTAAAATTCGCTCTCAGTAAGCCAGCCGTAATTTAAAACCGTTTCCTTAACAAGCGGTATCATTGCATAACCGCCGCCGATAGTGAAAAGTCCAATTTTAAAAAATTCGATAAAAAGAGTCCACAAAATCATTTGCTTTGTTCCTCCTTTTTACCAATATTAAGCACCGAGAAAAGGAGTATTCCCAAAATACCGCCCGCCAAAATAAAATAAATAGCAGAGAAAGAAACTGCGAACAATTCAAAAACTATCATAAGAATTAAAACGACAGAAAAAGCAATTATATTAAACACTTTTTTCTTCATTTTAATAAGCATATTAATACCCGTTTTAAGGATTAAAAATGCAACCGCTGCCTTGATACCCGAAAAGGCATATTTAACATATTCATTCTGCTTAAAAGCATCGGCAAACATAGAAATAATGAA
>JBGVRU010000057.1:0-16844 GCA_045128715.1 Acutalibacteraceae bacterium
TTGATGAGGGTCACGGCTTCACCCTAAAGTGTGACGGCAGTATTCTTTATGGTATATGCGCTGACTGTAAGAATAAAAATTAAAAATTTTTAAAAAAGGGGTTGCATTGTACTTACTTTTAGTGTATAATAATAAGGCAATAAGGGAAAGTTAATAACCCATAGCAAACAATTTAATATCGCGGAGTGGAGCAGCTGGTAGCTCGTCGGGCTCATAACCCGAAGGTCGTAGGTTCAAGTCCTGCCTCCGCAACCAACAATGCGAACCGAAAAAGATATCGGTTCGGAAAACCCAGAAACCACAACGGTTTCTGGGTTTTTTGTGCTGTTTTTCAAGGTGGAATTCAAAAGATATCATTTCCCAAAAACGACCTTTGGGGAGGACTTGAACTAAATTCAACAGATATCAAGGGCAGATTTTACGATTAATTTCGTAAATCTGCCCCTTTTTTGTTTTTATAAATGTTAAATGTTTGTGTCTTGAAGAATAGCTCCTAGCTGGAGAAAAGCAAGTTTATTTTCTCCCTTGCGACCCGTTCATTGCAATACACAAAATTAAACTCACCACTAATCTGCATATCTGCAACAGAGAAGGTGCCAAGGTCGTCACGGCATCGGGAGATAGGTTCATAGGCAAAGGTAATCGCACCGTTGTTTGCCACAATGTCGCAGATCACGGAAAAATTACTGACAGAGATACAACGCTTAAAGTTGTCAAGGGAAAAACCTCGGTCTGTAATTGCATTATGCAATAATGTTCTCGTTCCCGAATACGGCTCTCTGACCACAATGTCCTTTGAAAAAATATCTTCAAGGGTCACGGTCTTATTGGCAAAAGGATGGCTTTTTGCACAGACCCCTACAAACGCTTCTTTTTTGTAAAGGTGGTAGCCATATTTGGATTTGTCAAATACACCCTCTATAATAGCAAAATCGATCTCTGCCTTTTCAAGCATATGTAAAAGAACTTCGGTGTTATCAACGATCAAATCGAGCGTATGGTTTGGCTCTTGCAGAAAGGAACGAATCTCCGGCACGATAACAAATTCGCCAATAGTTTTGGTTGCACCAACGGTCATATGAACGGTATCTGTGGGCATAAACTTTTCACGGATGTCAGTTTCCTCTGCCTTGATGCTATCAAAATAACGCTTTAGCCGCTGGGCGTTCTTTGTTCTTGATAGTGTCCGTCCATCATACTCAAACAGCTTCACACCGTAATAATTCTCCAAATAATGAATATGCTGCGTGACACCCGGCTGTGTCATATTCAGTTTTTCCGCCGTTCTGCGATAGTTCATTTCATCATAAAGGGCAAGGAAGGTAAGCACTCTGTAATCTAACATAACAATCTCCAATTAACTCATATTATCATCCGATAATAAATGATAATTTGATTTTATCACAAAACTGTAGTATAATCAAGAGGTGTAAGTGAAAGTAGGAGATTGTTTATGAAAGTATTAAAAGTTTTTCCCGGAATAATATTATCTGTAGGTGTGGCTCTTCTTGCGTGCTGGCTTGAAAGTCTGCTGCCTATCCACCTTATTGGCTCTGCCGTTATTGCAATGTTCATCGGTATGGTCCTCAATCATTTTTTGAGGAATACAAAAGTCTTTGCATCGGGGCTCAAATTTACATCCAAGAAGATTTTGAAATTTGCCATTATTCTGCTTGGCTTGTCCCTCAATATTACGACGATCCTCAACGTAGGTAAAATGTCCCTTACCGTTATGATATTTACTTTACTTACTTGTTTTGGCGGTGGTTATTTTATCGGTAAGGCGTTGGGACTCAATTGGAAGCTCTCCAACCTTATCTCTGCCGGTACGGGTATTTGCGGTGGCTCTGCCATTGCCGCTATTGCCCCGACTATCGATGCAGACGATAACGATGTAGCTTATGCTATGTCCGCTACTTTTCTGTTCGATATGGCAATGATCGTATTGTTTCCCATTATGGGACAAGCGATGGGAATGACCGATCAGGCATTCGGTATTTGGGCGGGAACGGCAGTTAACGATACTTCTTCCGTTGTTGCGACCGGCTATGCCTTCTCAGAAGGCGCAGGTGATTTTGCCACAATGGTAAAGCTCACAAGAACCCTTGCGATTATTCCTACCGTTATTACCTTTGCTTTTGTGCAGCTCCGTCTTAAGCGCAAAGAAGCTCTTGCAAACAGCAAAAACGGAAGCGAACTGAAGGCAAATTTCAGCATTGCAAAGATATTCCCTTGGTTTATTCTCGGGTTTCTTGCAATGTCTATTGTAGCAAGCGTGTTCCCAATTCCTGCCGCTGTTGCATCCGGCACCAAGAGTGCAAGCAAATTCCTTATGGTATGTGCATTGGCAGCCATCGGTTTGAACACATCCTTCTCAAGCATGAAGAAAGCCGGTATCCGTCCGATGATCCACGGTTTTATCATCTCGGCGTTGGTCGTTGTCGTTGCGTTGTTGGTAGAAATGGCAATGGGAATCGTATAAAGAGAAATAACACTATAAGAGAGCAATGAATAAATTATCCGATGCGAGTTACACGGTATTACAAATAAGAATTTATCGAATTGTTTTATGCCGATATCTAAATCGGTGCAACTTGCCAAAGAAAAACCTTGTAATCATCGCGATTACAAGGTTTTTCTTTATTTTTATAAATATCTTAAAATCGCCTAAAATAGCCTGTTTTGACCCCATTTTGACCCCAACTGAGTCCTAAATAGTGGATAACTTTTACGGTTGTATCTGCATTAGCATCTGATTTGGAGCAAGTGTTATCTGCTCTGTGGGGATTACCTGAAGCGGAAATACAGAAGTTAGTATTTCTTCATTCAGGCTTTCCCTAACAAACTGCAGACCTGATTGTATATTACCGTCAGTATGAGTGATTTGCGGTATACCCAGAATTTCAAAATACATCAAAACGTCTTCCTGCATTGTAATAACAACAGGATATAAGGCGTTATTTTCAAAACCATTATTTCCAACAAAAAGTTCATCCATATGTAGTCATGCCCACGGTTGGATTCATAACAACTATAGCAAAGTGGTTCATCATTGCCGTCTTTATAATAGGTATCCTCACGGTGAATGATTTTACCACACTCTACACAGTTTGTATAATGCTCATCATAACAATTTGAGCATAGCGGTATACTGAGTGTGCCTTGATTATCCACACTCCAAATCCGTTCCCCACAGAGCATACAATTGTTTCTCTTGATAAACACTCTGAACATAATCGTTTGCCGTCCAGTTCTGCCAATTTGTCTTCTGGGTAAACCTCACCGCAAAAACTGCAGGCTTCACACTTGGTTTTGTTTTCTTCCATAAATATTACCTCTCAAAAATTAAGATGCCCAGGAGCAATTACGCTTCTGGGTTCATAGAGATAATATACAGTTGAAAATAGTAGTAATGACAGTTTATTTAAGTGATAAAAATTCCTGTCTTTAAATTGAAACTTATTTAATTAAATATTTTTATTTTGATTAGATTGACTTTATTTTTTTCAATATGGACAATAATTGACAGGTTTAAAGGATAAAATTTCCTTGGAAGAAAACGAGGGGTGTAATAGCAGTTATTAATGGATATACAATAGGATTTATTTTATTAATAAAGAATTAGCTATTTTAAGAAAACAGTTCTTCGTCTATCTTGTAGACACTTGCACTTACTGGTATATATCCTTTTATCTTTTGTTCCTCTAAAAGCTCTAATATATCCTTGCTATGTCGTACACCATTGCAAGAAAACATATCCGTCTTGCAAGATTTACATTAAATAAATATTTGTAAAATTGATATCAAATCGGTGCAACTTGCCAAAACGAAAGAAACCCCAAAAAGGGAGACACTTCGTAAAGAAGTGCTCTCCCTTTTTCTATATAAAAAGAAAATGACACTTTCATTTTTGAAAGTGTCATAGTGGGTTACATACCTTGAGAAAGGTTTTACCTGCAGAAAAACAACGTTACTTTTTTGGTATGTATAAGTGATATTGCAAATTAAAATTTGCAGTTATATTTTTGCCAAAAGGCAAAAGTGATATGAAAACCATACGGTTTTCGTGATATTATATTCGCTCTAAAACTGTCCGAAGGACAATATCACGATGTGTAGCATCATATAACTGCATAGCAATATCACTCGCCGCAAGGCGAATATAACTGTGTCACACTTCCTTAAGGAGTGTGCCACAAAGGGTGACTTTTTCGATTTGGTTATGAAAGTTAAATTTGAAATAGCGATTTTAGGTTGAGACCGATGAGCGTGGCACGTTGTGAGAGATTGCGAGCACTCGAAGTGCGAGATACAGCGAACCAAACGAAGCGCCGCGGTCGACAATTGCGCCACGCTTCAAGTGAGGGACAATCAGGGGACAGTGTTCTATGATTGCTCTAATTGTTAAATGTTTGTGTCTGAGAGCGGGCGTAATGAATTATGATTATATTAAAGCCACGGTAGAGAATTCTTTAATTATATGATATAATACTTAAAAGTTATAACACTTTTAAGACCAATACCTAAAAATACGTACTTAATAGGTGAAAGCGCTTCTATGTCAGACAGAGGAGGAGAAGAATATGGATGATCTGAGAATCATAGAACTCTACTTTGAAAGAGACGAACAGGCAATTAAAGAAACAGATTCAAAGTACGGAAAGCTATGTCATAGTATCGCATACAACCTTCTAAATAACCGTGAAGATTCCGAAGAGTGTGTCAATGATACATATGTTGGAATATGGAATGCAATTCCACCAACAAGACCGAATAATTTTATGTGTTTTGTTTGTAAAAT
This sequence comes from Acutalibacteraceae bacterium, assembly GCA_045128715.1. Classification (GTDB taxonomy): domain Bacteria; phylum Bacillota; class Clostridia; order Oscillospirales; family Acutalibacteraceae; genus UBA737. The sequence goes on from JBGVRU010000057.1 coordinate 4,802, forward strand.
TGCAAGAAATTTATCTTTGAAACGATTAGAATTTATGAAGAGGGAAAAACGGTCGGCGGACACACTCATATCTTTTGAAGAACTTGCTGCTGTATTGTCGGATGAACGGTATGCACCCAATGTAAGCGATGAGGAAGTAGGCACACTAATCAGTAAATTTCTTTGCAGCCAAAAGGAAAACACCAGAAATATATTCATACGCAGGTATTACTTTTTCGATTCTATCAGAGAGATTGCAGAGCGCTATTCTTTTACCGAGAGCAAGGTGAAGAACATGTTGTTCTACACCCGAAACAAACTAAAAGACTATCTGATTAAGGAGGGCGTTGAAATATGAAAACTCCAAGAATTGTAAATGCTATCGGACATATTGATGACGAACTTATTTTTAATGCTGTCGCGAATAAGAAAAAGAAGAATAATTGGGTTAGGTGGGGAGCTTTTGCCGCCTGCTTTGTCGTGTTGGTTATTGCAGGAGTTGCTATTCTACCCTCATTACTTGGTGATGATATAATTAATCCCCAGGAAACGGACGGAAGATACAAAAATTTTACTATAAGCACTGAGGATATTGCTATTATATGGCCTTGGGAATATTTGTCAGAATCCGAAAGGTCTTACGAGACTGAAGTTAATGGTATAAAATATGAGAAAACCAGTGGCCGTACAGTGTCGGAAGAGTTGATTGGTGACGAGATTGGTACTTATAATATTGTAGGATACGACGGAATTACCGATGAGCGACCTATGGTAGAGTGCGCTATGTATCAGCTAAAAAATATTAATCAAACTCAATTCATCGCCGTTAAAATAGCTAACAGCTATTATGTTTTTAAAAACGCTGTTTATAACCCGCCTCAAACCTTGGGCGAACTATTTGAAAGGGTGGATTTATCGCAATTTTTAAAATTAGAACGTTTTTCTGAAAATGGTGATGGACCTGATGCAAATCACTTTGTTTTAAATGATGATAAATATGTGTGGGAAGTTCTATCTGATTGCAAAGGAGCTAATTTTATCGACCAAGATCAACGGTATTGGCATTTGTATGATAGAGATTTTATCTCATTTAGTGTTTCTTCTGAGGCATTAGGTATTTATAAACACGATTTTTCCATCACAGAGGACGGATATTTATCAACAAATGCTTTTGATTGGGGATACCTTTATTACATCGGCGAAGAAGCTTCAAAAAAAATCATAAAATACGCAATGGGTAATTCCATGGAAGCGGAGTACGAACCTTACAGTAATAGTAATTCTATTTATGGCAAGATAGTTGAGATTACTGACGATTATATCTTGGTTGATGATTCCGTTTTGTGTAAAAATGAAGCAGACGGCATTACCTATAAGATTTTAATTAATGATATTAGAATTTCTCGTTATGTGAATAAGGCTATTGTTAAATTTGGCGATATCGTACAGATTTCATATGAAGGTGAAATAGACGAGCAGAATTCAAATACTATTAGTAGTGCTTTTTCGATTTCTGATGTTGATATACTATATGAAGATAAAATTGAAGAACAAAATTATAATTCAGCTAGTAGTACGTTAAGTAAAGAAATTGCTTCTGTTTGTGAATAGTTTAATATTAATTAAAGAGAGTGACATCTATTTCGGTAATACATAGGTCGATACTCTGTTTTGATAGTCAGCTAATTTTAGAGGAGCGGTAGGTGTTGACTTACCGCTCTTTTTAGCATCCTTTGTTTAAAGGGATGGGGAGAGAGCTTGCGGTGGTGGGTTTCAAGTCTGCTCTATTGACATTTGCCTCCAAAAGAGTATACTTATAATAAGGGGGAGTGCACTGTAGGCAACTACTCTCAGAATATTACAAATATTAACTCATTTAGACACCGAAGATATTATCTCGATAGTGTAGAATTATAAATTTACAGGAGAAATTTAATGAGTATTATAAGATTAAGCGCCGAATGTATAACCTGCCTTTTAGATAAGTATCTAAAAAAAATACCTCAGGTTGTGGATGAAAAAACAAGACTTACATATATGCAAGCTGTATTGAGGGTTATAGCTGACGCTTCTCACAATATGAGTGCCCCCGAAATTGTGGCAGAGATTGCGACATTGCAAAAGGATATATTGGGATTTAAAGAGGATTTCACTGATGTAAAAAGCTATTTTAATTCTTTAATGCTTGGTATAGAACCTGTTTTAGAGGCTGAAATAGAAAATGCAAATGACCCTTTAAAGTTGGCTGTTGGCTACGCAATGCTTGGAAATTATATCGATTTCGGTGCAATGCAAAGCGTTGATGAGAATAAGCTTAAAAACCTATTGACTGATGTTCATAATTTGCCAGTTAATGGGGAAGAATTAAACCTTTTAAAAAAAGATTTAAGCAAGGCGGAGAAACTGATTTTTATTACCGATAATTGCGGTGAGATTGTTCTGGACAAGCTGTTGATAAAAACTATTTTAAAGGAGTATCCCCAAATTAAAGCTGAAGCAATTGTCAGGGGAGAGGCAGTCTTAAATGATGCTACTTTAAAGGATGCCAAACAGGTAGGCTTAACTGCTGTTTTACCTGTTTTCGGAAATGGAACAGCAATCGCAGGTACCTGTCTTTCAAGAATACCGCAAACGGTTATGAAAAAAATCGACAGCGCAGATATTATAATTGCAAAGGGTCAGGCTAATTTTGAAACGCTTAGATATTGCGGTAAGAATATATATTATATTTTTATGTGCAAATGTCAGATGTTTGCTGACCGTTTTGGAGTGCCAAAGCTTAGCGGTATGCTGCTTAATGATTTGAGAATGAAATAATTGAGGTAACGGTCTGCTTTTGCGGACCGTTTTAATTTTTTGTGAGAATGTTAAAAAAATAGCAATTGTTGACCGCAGTTTTTGTATATGTTAAAATAAAAAATATAAAATATTGAAGTGGGAGGCCTTGCAGATGAATATTTTGGTGTGCATCAAGCAAGTGCCGGGGTCAAATAATGTTGAGGTTGACCCTGTTACAGGAGTGCTTAAGAGAAACGGAATTCAAAGCAAAATAAATCCTTATGACCTGTATGCTATAGAAACAGCACTTTCCTTAGCCGAGAAATTCGGCGGAGAGGTAGAGTGTATAACTATGGGGCCGCCGCAGGCAAAGGCAATTATCACAGAAGCGGTTTGTATGGGAGCAGCGTGTGGAACTGTGCTTACTGACCGAAAATTTGCAGGTGCGGATGTATTGGCTACTGCTTACACCTTATCGCAAGGAATTAAAAAATGCGGTGAATACAATATTATAATCTGCGGAAAGCAGACTACCGACGGCGATACCGCTCAGGTTGGAGCAGAGCTTTCGGAATATTTAGGGTTGCCGAATGTTTCAAATGTTTTGTCGGTTGATGAAATTGAAGATGGTAAGGTTTCCTTAACGGCATCTTTGGATGAGACTATCGTGAAGCTAAAGGTTAAGATGCCTTGTCTTATTTCGGTTGACGGGGACATCAATACACCGAGATTGCCGTCATATAAAGTAAAAAAGAATATAAGTGACGATAAAACAAAATTTTTGACTTTTGAAGATTTTGATGACCAAAATCCTGATAATTACGGTCTTGCAGGCTCGGCTACTCAGGTAGAAAGAATTTTCCCACCCGAAAAGAATCAGGAAAAGCAGAATATTACAGGTAATGCTACAGAGCAGACTGAACAGCTTTTCGGTTTGCTTACGGCTAAGAAAATGATTTAAGGAGGAGAAATAATGGGAAAACTAATCATTAATCAAAACCTTATTACCTCCGAGAATGCAAAGGAGCTCATAAAGCTTTGTCCCTTTAGTGTAATTTCTTATAACGATAGCGTGCTTGAAATTTCTTCAGGCTGTAAAATGTGCAAGCTTTGTGTAAAAAAAGGTAACGGACTAATTGAATATGCGGAGGATATAGCCATAGAGCTTGATAAATCTGAATGGCGCGGAATATGTGTTTATGCTGATTGCAGTGGCGGAAAGATACATAGAGTTACTTTTGAGCTTTGCGGAAAGGCTCAGGAATTGGCAAAGGTTACAGGACACCCTGTATATGCAGTTATGATAGGCTGCAATTGTGAAAAGAATGCACAAAAGCTTCTTCATTATGGTGTAGACAAGATTTTCGTTTATGATGATGAGGCATTTAAGGATTTTAGAATAGAGCCCTATACCGCAGCTTTTTACGATTTTATTAAAAAATATAAGCCTTCTTCTATTCTTGTGGGTGCTACTAATTTAGGCAGACAGTTAGCTCCCCGTGTAGCTGCGCGTTGCGGCGCAGGTCTCACGGCTGACTGTACAGTGCTCGAAATGAAAGAGAATACAGATTTGGTGCAGATACGGCCTGCTTTTGGTGGCAATATTATGGCACAGATTATAAGCCCAAATACAAGACCGCAATTTTGCACAGCAAGATACAAGGTATTTTCTGAACCTAAGCCTACAGAAAAGCCATCAGGTGAGATAGTTAATATGGGAATAACACCTGAGATGCTAATATCTCAAATAGAGGTGGTTTCTTCGATTACAAAACCAAAGGATGTTGACATAGCCGAGGCTGATGTAATAGTAGCTGTAGGCAGAGGCGCTATGAGTGAGAGTATGCGGCAGAATGCAAGTGAGCTTGCCGATTTATTGGGCGGAGTTGTAGCTTGCACACGCCCTTTAGCAGAAAGCAATATTTTGGATCCAAAACGTCAGATTGGTCTTTCAGGCAGAACGGTTAAGCCAAAGCTTATTTTCTGTCTCGGTATTTCGGGTGCGGTGCAGTTTGCTGCAGGTATGAAATCCTCTGACTGTATAGTGGCTATTAATACAGATAATTCAGCACCAATTTTTGATGTTGCGCATTACTGCTTGGTAGGCGATGTGAATGAAATAGTGCCTATGCTTATAAATAAAATCAAGGAGGCTAAGGCTGATGTATAATAAGGTGACTAAAGATGATATTTCGGTTTTATCCTCTATAGTAGGGGAGAGCGAGGTTTTATACGGTGATTCTATAAGCCACGATTATGCTCACGATGAATTAGGCGGCATAGAGCAAATGCCTGAGGCTTTGGTACGTGTTCACTCAACTGAGGAAATATCAGCAATTATGAAATTGGCTTACGAAAGAAATATTCCTGTAACCGTACGAGGCAGCGGAACAGGTCTGGTTGCTGCGGCAGTACCTATAGAGGGTGGAATACTGCTTGAAACCGTAAAAATGAATAAGATACTTGAATTAGATCCAAGTAATCTTACCGTTACGGTACAACCAGGTGTTTTACTTATGGAGCTTGCTGCCTTTGCTGAAGAAAATGATTTTTTGTATCCACCGGACCCAGGTGAAAAGTCTGCAACAATAGGCGGTAACATTTCAACTAATGCCGGTGGTATGAGAGCGGTTAAATACGGTGTTACAAGGGACTATGTAAGAGAGCTTACCGTTGTAATGCCTGACGGAAAAATTGAAAAGCTTGGCGGCAGGGTTGCTAAAAACAGCTCAGGCTACAGTCTTAAAGATTTAGTTGTAGGCTCTGAGGGTACGCTTTGTATTATTACCGAGGCTGTATTAAAATTAGTGCCGCTACCGAAAGTTTCAGTAAGCTTGCTTGTGCCTTTTGGTGATATGAAGAGTGCAATAGAAGCAGTTCCGCAAATTATACGTTCAAAGGTGACACCTACCGCAATCGAATATATGTCAAGGGATACGATACTTTTCTCCGAGGACTATTTAGGCAAAAAATTCCCTGACACTAAAAATGATGCCTATATTCTTCTCACCTTTGACGGGAATACCGATGGGCAGGTAGAATGTGATATGAGTACAGTTGCCGACCTCTGCTTGGAGATTGGCGCTAAGGATGCTTATATTATCGATACTGAGGAACGAAAGAAATCGGTTTGGTCTACAAGAGGAGCTTTTTTGGAGGCTATAAAGGCTTCTACCACCGAAATGGACGAATGTGATGTTGTAGTTCCCGTAAATAAGGTAGATGAATTTATAAAATTTACCCATGCTTTAGCAGAGGAGCTGAACGTGAGAATACCGAGCTTCGGTCATGCAGGTGACGGTAATCTACATATCTATATCTGCCGCGATGAGTTGGACGATAATAAGTGGGAAGAGACTCTTAACCTTTGCTTTAAGCGTATGTACACTAAGGCGGAGGAATTAGGTGGTCTTGTTTCAGGCGAGCACGGTATAGGCTATGCCAAGAAAGACTATTTAAAGAAACAGTGCGGTGATACACAGATATCTCTTATGCAGGCAATTAAAAAAGTATTTGACCCTAAGAACATTCTAAACCCAGGTAAGATTTGTTTTTAATTTAAACATCAGAACGGTCGGCATTTTGCTGACCGTTCTGATGTTTAAAGGCTTGATTTTAGTTTTTTAAGGGTATATAATTTAATAGGTGATTTAAATGAAAAAAGAGGAAAGAAAATATAATTCGAGAGTTCTTTTACGCCGATTTATGCCATACTATAAAAAATATCTGCCAACGGTGTTTTTTGATTTGTTTTGCGCGGCGCTCACTACAATTTGCGAAATTATATTGCCGCTTATTATGCGTGAGATTACAAACGCCGGAATGAGTGATTTAGCCTCACTTACGGTAGAATATATATTAAAGGTTGGTACAGTTTACTTAATTCTTCGTATTATTGACTCTGCGGCTTACTATTATATGGCTTATATAGGGCACGTAATGGGTACAAAAATAGAAACTGATATGCGACGGGATGCTTATTCTCATCTGCATAAGCTTTCAAATACATACTTTAATAACACTAAGGTCGGTCAGATAATGGGCAGAATTACAAATGACCTTTTTGATGTTACCGAATTTTCTCATCACTGCCCCGAGGAATTTTTTATTGCGGGAATTAAGGGTATAGTTTCTTTTATTATACTTCTCAGCATTAATGTTCCGCTAACCCTTTTAATATTTATTATTATTCCTATAATGGTGGTGATTTGCTGTTCACTTAATAAAAAAATGCGTGAGACATTCCGCAAACAGCGGGTGATGATTGGTGAATTAAATGCTAGAATAGAGGATTCCTTACTTGGTCAAAAGGTTGTAAAGGCTTTTGCTAATGAAGATATTGAACAGCAGAAATTTGAAAAGGATAATCAGGAATTCTTTTCAATAAAAAAGCTCTCCTACCGTTTTATGGGCGCTTTTTCAACCACTACCCGTATGTTTGACGGTATAATGTATGCATCTGTCGTAATCGCAGGTAGCCTTTTTATGATAAAGGGAAATATAACCCCCGGTGACCTTGTGGCATACCTTTTATATGTTACCACCTTTATAGCAACCGTTCGCCGAATTATTGAATTTTCTGAGCAGTTCCAACGCGGTCTTACGGGTATTGAAAGATTTTTGCAGATAATGGACGCTGATATTGAAATATTCGACGAGCCAAATGCGGTAGAGTTAAAAGAGCCTAAAGGTGATATTGAATTCAAAAATGTTTCCTTTGAATACCCTGATGACCACAATCGCGTATTTTCAGGACTTAACCTTAATATTAAAAGCGGCGAGAAGATAGCTTTTGTAGGTCCATCGGGAGGAGGAAAAACCACCCTTTGCAATCTTATCCCCCGTTTCTACGATGTTACCGAAGGTAAAATTCTGCTCGATGGCAAAAATATTAAGGATTATACCTTAAAATCGCTGCGTGATAATATAGGTATGGTTCAGCAGGATGTTTATCTCTTTTCGGGTACTGTTTATGAGAATATCTCCTACGGTAAGCCTGGCGCTACTTTGGAGGAGGTTATAGAGGCAGCAAAAAAAGCAGGTGCTCACGAATTTGTTACCGAGCTTAAAGATGGCTATAACACCTATGTAGGTGAACGCGGTGTTAAGCTTTCAGGTGGACAGAAACAGAGAATAAGCATCGCAAGAGTTTTTCTTAAAAATCCGCCTATCATTATTCTTGATGAGGCTACAAGTGCTCTAGATAACGAAAGCGAGTTTGCGGTGGCAAAATCCTTAGCAAGACTATCTGAAGGCAGAACAACAATAACAATTGCTCACAGGCTTTCTACTATACGCAAATCCGATCGCATTTTGGTGCTAACCGATGAGGGAATTATGGAAGAGGGCAGCCACGAAAAGCTGTTGAGTAAAAAAGGATTATATTACCGTTTCTATAAAATGGCAAATGAGTTAAGTTGATTTTTAAAATAAGCAGAAGTGATTTTTAAAATAAGAAGTATTGAGGATCAAATCTTTGATGCCATCGACCATTCACCTTTTTATCAACATTGGATTAAAAAATAGAGCTTAAGCCACGGCTTAAGCTCTATTTTTAGTTATTGTTTTTGCTGTTAGTATCGCTGCTTTCGATAGACCCGTTACCTTGGTAAGAGTTGATGTAAATCTTAACTCCAACATCGGTGCTCACCTTTTCACCATATTTAGGCTCCTGATCAATTACAACATCGGGGCTAAGGTCTTTGTCATACTTTTCTAACACTTCAATATTGTCATAAAGGAAGCCTTGCTTTAAAAGCTCCATTTTAGCCTCAAGCTCTTCGAGACCCTTGAGGTTTGCAATCTTTATTTCTTTAGGCCCTAAGCTTATAACCACTTCGATTTTAGTGTCTCTTACAACGCCGTCACCGCCGGGGGTTACCGACTGTGAGCAGATAGCACCCTTTGGGTACTGGTCTGAAAAAATCTTTGAGGAGATTGTAAACTCAAACATTTCGTATTCATCGCTTTCAATAACCTCGGCATAGTATTTGCCCTTCAAATTGGGCACTGTATAAAGCTTTGAGGTAACCTCCGCACCGCTGTCAATATCACCTATTTTATCAACCGTAGGTGCATTCACCTGAGTTTCCTCACTGGAATATGCAGGCTCTTGAGGTTTGAATATATCCTCTCTGAAAACACCAAAAATCAAAATTACGGCAATAACAAGGAAAACAACTGCTGTTGCAGCAGCAGAAATAGCAACATATTTAGCTGATCCGCTTTTTTTCTTCGCAGGTTTTTCTTCAGGGGCAGAATCTGTTGATTTAACAGTACGTTTAACTGCAGGAGCATTTGGTATTTCTCCATAAACCAATTCGTTCTTAAAGGTTTCAATATCACGGGTGCGTTCTTCAGGTAAAACCTGTAAACCGTTTGCTAAGGCTGCCAGAACGTGACGGGGAAGCTCCTCGGCAAATTTTGCAGGAATGGACATGGAGTCGTTTTGAATACGCTTTGTGGCTTCGGGAGGCACAGTTCCTATTAAAACCCTGAACAGTGTAGCACAAAGACCGTATACATCTGTGTAGGAGTCATCATGCATACCCTCAAAGCCGTACTGCTCGATAGCGGCATAACCGTCATACAGCTGTGACTGTAGTTCGGAATTTGACTGTCTAAGCTTTTTTATAGTGTAGTTACTTATTCTTAATTTGCCGTCACGACCAACGATAACGGTATCGGCAGATATTCCTCTGTGAATAATTCCTATATCGTTCATACCTTTTAATGTGTCAATAAGCGGCAGGAATAAGGCACGTGCCTGTTCCCATTTTAAGGTGCCGCCGTTTTTATCAAGAAATTTGTTTAAAGGTATTCCGGTAATATTGGTTTCAATTGCATAAACAGTTCCGTTTTCCTCGAAAACATCTGTAACCGGGATTAAAGACGGTAGCTCCGAACCCATAATATTGCACTTTATATCCTTGAATTCAAGCAATCCCTCGTTAAAAGTATATTCGTTGCCCTTAATCATAGAAACTGTTTTATCAGGATTTCTGTGTGCAAAGCCTAGGGGGAAATATTCATTGATATTTATTATTGTGTTATTTGCATTATCCCAACCAATATAGGTAATGCCCTCACCGTTAATATCAGTAGCTTTACCCACAAGATAGCGATTCTTTAAAAAGAATTTAGTGGGAAGTGAGTCATCGGGATTTTTGGTAGTCGAATCAAAACCGCAGATAGGGCAAATCTTTTCACCGCCGTTATCATTCATACAACCTAAGCATAATCTTTCGGTATTAAGCATAGTAAACCTCCAACATGAATATTAGAATCAATACTAATAAATTATTTTACCATATTCTAAAGAATTTTGCAACCTTTTAGGGGTTTGCGTCAGAAATGGTCTCATTAAAGGCTTCTTTAAGCTGTATAGAAGTGTCAAGTAAGGCATTCGGCTCAACCTTTAAAACTCTGCGGTCATAAGTTAAAAGACCATTGGTTTCGTCCTCAACATCGCTTACTTGAGTAAGGACTGTAGCATTAAGCCCCGCTTTCACCATTGGCAGAATCTCATCACTGTAAAGCTTTAAAAGAGCATTTTGAAATTTGATTTTATCCTTAAAATAACGATAACCGTAGGTTTTTTTAGTGTTAAAAGAGTGATCTTTAATTTTACAGGAATAACCTCCGAATTCAGATAAAACAAGAGGTTTGCATTTCTTTGCTTTAAGCCTTACGGGTTTAAAATAAACGTGCTCACTCTGCACATCACTAAGCTTATTTTCAAACCAGCCTGATGCGGTGTCAAAAATTCTTGTAGGCTCTAAGCTTTTGAAGTGAGTATAGCAGTTATCCGCACCGAACTGACCCCATCCCTCATTAAAAATAGTATAATAGCACACAGAAGGATGGTTATAAAGATAGTCTATAATTCCGTTTCCCATTTCAAAAAAGCGTTCACGCCGAATTTTAGAGGCGCTGTGCTCAATTCCTTTTTTTGAGAAAACTGTTGGTAGGGCAGTATCAATTAAAAAACTGTATTTACCGCTGTTTATAAAATCTTGAAAAACTGCCATACCGTATTTATCACAGTAATAATAAAATAACTGTGGCTCAGTTTTAATGTGTTTTCTAAGCATATTAAAACCGCAGGATTTCATTTTGAGAATATCGTTTTTATAAGCCTCGTATGAGGCGGGAGTGTAAATACCGTCACTAAAATAGCCTTGGTCTAATAAACCGTGGAAATAATAAGGCTTACCGTTAAGGCAGATATATTTTTTGCCGTTCACTTCTTTTACAGATATTTCTCGTAAAGCAAAGTAGGATTTTACGGTATCCTTACCCGAAATCACAGTAAAGTTATAAAGGTATGGGCTTTCGGGTGACCAAAGTTGGGGGTTTTCTATTTCAATATCTATGCTGTCACCTGTTACGGTATACTCCTTGTTGCCGTCAGGCATTTCTAAAACAATTGTTTTTTGAGCACAATTGGAGCAAATTTCAATATTAACGCTGTTTAGCGTTGGGGTAATTTTTAAAGCTTTAATATAATCATCAGTTACACTTTCAAGCCATACAGTCTGCCATATACCGCTTATCTTAGTGTACCACATACCGCCCCGTTTGTCAGTCTGTTTACCGTAGGGGAGATTTTTATCGAGCGGGTCATATACAGCAAGGCTTAATTTATTAACTCCGATACGCATAATATAATCGGTTATATCAAATGAAAAGGGGAGATAACCGCCGACATTTTTGCCAATCTCCCTATCGTTAATATATACGGTTGCATATTGGTCAACAGCACCAAAATGAAGTATTAAACGGTCTTTTAAAAAGCCGTCAGGCAAACTGAAATCGATAGAATATACCATTCTATCGTTCTTTTTAATTTCTCGTTCCACTCCTGATATTCGGCTTTCGGGCGGAAAGGGAACGGTTATTTTGCCGTCAAATTCTGTGATATTGTTTTTAGTATTAATTATTTTAAAATCCCAATTTCCGTTAAGGCAAATGTATGAATCACGCACAAGCTGCGGTCTTGGATATTCGGAAAGGGGAGTGTCTGTATTTTTAAGTTCCTTTTCAAATGGAGTAATAAGAGAAACTGTTTTAGGTTTTTTCATATTTTACCTCGTTGAAAAATAATCATTATTATATTAATATACCATAGTTATAACGGTTATATAAAGTCGAAATAGTGTAAATCCACACTATTTCGACACCAAATCTTTGATTTGGTCACAAATTTTCGATGAAAATTTGTCTATGCCCATTGCAATGAATATAGGCAAAATTAAATTTTTGCAAATTTGATTTTGCCAAAGCC
>JBGVRU010000058.1:0-18920 GCA_045128715.1 Acutalibacteraceae bacterium
CCGTCTCCAAGACCGTTCATTATATGTAAAAAAGTGTTCTGCATTAAAATAAAAACATTACCCAAAGCACAAATAGTAAAATAAATATCTGCTTCCTTTAAAACCTTGCTATCTATCTGCAAAAAAGAATAAAGCATATCCCTAACAGCAACGCTTAAAACACTCACCAAAATTATTACAAAAGAAATAAACCAAAGATTATTAATAATTACATTTTTAACCCTGAAATATTTTTTTGCGCCAAAAAGATTTGCAACATAAATACCAATACCGCAGGAATATCCCCAAAAGAAAGAATTTATAAATGAAACAAATGGCGATGTGGCTCCTATTGCCGCAAGAGCACTGTCCCCTATAAGATTGCCTGCAATTATTGTATCAATTGTATGATACATCTGTGACAGCACGCCTGCAAGCACCATAGGAAGAGCAAAAACAAAGAAGTTTTTGTAAATATTGCCGCTTGTTAAATCCTTCATTTGACCACTTCCTTGACTTTCCCCTTGATAGCTGTTATTATTATATAAAATTATCAACAATTTGCAATATGTGTTTAAAATATTTAAAAATTCTCATTTTTTCTCATTTGAACGGGGTGTTTTTTTGGCTAAAAAAAGAGCAGATATTATTTTGGATATTTTAAAAAGTGAGGGCTATGTTACGGTAAAATATCTTACCGAAAAGCTTCATTACAGTACGGCTACCATAAACCGTGATCTCAACGACCTACAAAATCGCAAGCTTATAAAGAGACATTATGGCGGTGCAGAGCTTGTGGAAAACCGAGGAACTCCCCTTGTTTTCCGTTACCACAAAATGCGACCTGTTAAAAATGTGATAGCCAAAAAGGCGGCAGAATTCATTAATAACGGTGATACTGTTTTTATTGATGCTTCAACAACTGCGCAGTGCATCGGTCAGTATATTACTGACAAAAAGGACTTAACTGTTATTACAAATAATATGATGCTTGCCGGCTTTTTAAGTGAGAATAACATTAAATGTATCTGCCTTGGCGGAGAAATAGTGGAAATTCCGTATATGCTGGACGGCGCTGACACAGCAGAATTTGCAAGCCACTATATGGCTGATAAAATGTTCTTTTCAACAGGCGGCATTTCAAGTGACGGCGCAATATATGGCGGAAACGCATATTACTATTTACATCTTACAATGCAAAAAAATTCCGATAAAGTTTTCTACCTTGCCGACCACCAAAAAATTAATATAAAGCAGAAAAAAATACTCTTTGATTTATCAAAGGTAGATTATATTATCAGCGATTATGCTTTTAATGACAGCGTAAAGGAAAAATATAAAGACACGAATTTTGTTGAAGTGCCAACACCCAAAACACAAAAGTACTAATATACCAAATCCTTTAATTTTATTTAAAATTATTCCTACTTTGAAAACTGCCTGAACAATTAAAGTTTAAAAGGGCTCGCAATGCGAACCCTTTTAATATTTCTATTTGGATTTTAAATATTCATCAATTGAATTTGCGGCGGTTTTGCCTGCTCCCATTGCAAGAATAACCGTAGCGGCGCCTGTTACAGCGTCACCGCCGGCATAAACACCTTGCTTTGTGGTCTGCATATTTTCGTCCACCACAAGACAGCCCTTTTTATTTGCCACAAGACCTTCGGTTGTGCTTCTGATTAAAGGGTTGGGGGAAGTTCCAAGAGCCATGATTACGGAATCCACAGGAATTGTAAACTCTGAGCCTTCCACCTCAACAGGTCTTCTTCTGCCACTCTGGTCAGGCTCGCCAAGCTCCATTTTAATACACTCAATATCGGTTACATAACCCTTTACATCGCTAATGATTTTAGTAGGATTACAAAGCAGCTTAAACTCAATTTCCTCTTCCTTAGCGTGGTGGATTTCCTCCTTACGGGCAGGCATTTCATTTTCACTTCTGCGGTAAATTATATAAACGTGCTCAGCACCGAGTCTTTTAGCACAGCGTGCGGCATCCATAGCAACATTACCGCCGCCCACAACTGCAACCGACCTTGATTTTTTGATAGGTGTGTCATAATCAGGCAAATAAGACTTCATAAGGTTTATTCGGGTTAAAAATTCATTAGCCGAATAAACTCCTACACTACCCTCGCCCTCAATACCCATAAACATAGGCAAACCTGCGCCCGAGCCGATAAACACCGCCTCATAGCCCATATCTATAATTTCATCAACAGATAAAATCTTGCCTATGACCATATCGGTCATTATTTCAACGCCTAATTTTTTAAGACCCTCAATTTCGTCAGCAACGATTTTTTTTGGGAGTCTAAATTCGGGTATACCGTAAACAAGCACTCCGCCAGGGGTATGAAAAGCCTCAAAAACAGTAACTTTATAGCCTTTTTTAGCAAGGTCACCCGCACAGGTGAGTCCTGCAGGACCTGCACCTATAACCGCAACTTTTTTACCGTTGGGCAGGATTTCTGGCTCGTTTGCCTCGCAGTTATTCATATAATAATCGGCAACAAAGCGTTCAAGTCTGCCAATAGCAACACTTTCGCCCTTTATTCCTCTTACACATTTGCCCTCACATTGTCTCTCCTGAGGGCAAACTCTGCCACAAACCGCAGGCAATGAATTAGTCTCCTTAATTTTGCTGTAAGCAGCTTTAAAATCGCCCTTAGCCACAAGGGATATAAACTCAGGTATCTTAACATTTACAGGGCAACCCGCTACGCACAAAGGATTTTTGCAGTTAAGACAGCGATTAGCCTCAGCAATAGCCATTTCAGGGGTATAGCCAAGCGTTACCTCTTTAAAGTTTTTATTTCTTATAAGTGGGTCTTGCTCGGGCATTTTAATTTTAACAGGCGACGTATCAGCCATTTAAAACACCCTCCATTCTGCAAGCGTGAGCTTCTTCCGCTCGGTAAAGTCCGTTTCGGCGCATAAGCTCGTCAAAATCCACCTGATGACCGTCAAAATCAGGACCGTCAACACAAGCAAATTTTACTTCTCCCCCAACCTTAACACGACAGCCACCACACATACCAGTACCGTCTATCATAATAGGATTAAGGCTTACGATTGTTTTAATTCCCTGCTCCTCTGTTGTCTTAGCAACGAATTTCATCATAGGAATAGGACCGATAGCTATAACCAAATCATAGCTGTCCTTTTCGATTAGCTCCTTTAAAACATCGGTTACAAAGCCTTTTCTACCGTAAGAGCCGTCATCCGTTGTTATATAAAGTGCATTTGATACCTTTTGCATTTCTTCTTCAAGGATTACAATATCCTTATTTCTAAAACCTGCAATAACAGTAGTATCCACACCCTTATTATAAAGAGCCTTTGCTTGCGGGTAAGCTATAGCACAACCAACACCGCCACCTATTACGATAGCCTTTTTGGGGGCTCCGAACTCTGTCGGCAGACCTAACGGGCCTACGCAGTCAGTAATAAAATCACCCTTATTTAAAGCCGCCAATCTTTTAGTAGAATATCCTATAGCCTGAAAAATTATTGTAAGCGTTCCGTTCTCGGCATCAAAATCAGCAACGGTAAGAGGTACACGCTCACCCTTTTCATCAATTCTTATAATAATAAACTGACCGGGCTTTACCTTTTTTGCAATAAACGGTGCAGAAACAGTCATTGCTGTTACCTGCTCGTTTAATTTTATTTTTTCTAAAATTTCAAACACACTAACACCCCGTTAGGAAAGAGCCTCTTTAAGAGCCTCAACCTTATCTGTTTTCTCCCAAGAAAGCTCAATATCTGTTCTGCCCATATGACCGTAGGCAGCGGTATTTCTGTAAATAGGGTTACGAAGCCCCAATGTATCAATAATAGCGGCTGGGCGTAAATCAAACACCTTTTCTACAGCAGCAGCAATTCTATCGTCGCCTACCACACCTGTACCAAAGGTATCAACCATTACCGAAACAGGCTTTGCAACACCGATAGCGTAAGCTAATTGTATTTCGCATTTTTGGGCTAAGCCTGCTGCAACAATGTTCTTTGCAACATAGCGGCTGGCATAAGCAGCACTTCTGTCAACCTTTGTTGGATCCTTACCTGAGAAAGCACCGCCGCCGTGACGGGCATAACCGCCATAAGTATCAACAATGATTTTTCTTCCTGTAAGACCTGTATCTCCCTGAGGTCCGCCAACAACAAATCTTCCCGTTGGGTTTATGTAAACCTTAGTATCCTCATCAAAAAGCTCAGCAGGGATAATAGGCTTAATAACCTTTTCAAGAATATCTGCTCTAACTGTTTCAAGAGATACATCAGCAGTATGCTGGCTTGATACAACAACTGCATCAATTCTTTTTGCCACACCGTCTTCATACTCGACCGTAACCTGAGTTTTTCCGTCAGGATTAAGATATGAAAGCTCGCCTGATTTACGAACATCAGTAAGTCTTTTTGCCATTTTATGAGCCAAGGAAATTGCAAGCGGCATAAGCTCGGGTGTCTCGTTGCAGGCATAACCGAACATCATACCCTGGTCACCTGCACCATGCAGGTTGTAAGCATCTTCTGCTCCGTCCTTAAACTCCATCGAATTATCAACACCGAGAGCAATATCAGGTGACTGCTTGTCAAGTGATACCATAACAGCGCAGGTATTACCGTCAAAGCCAGCATTAGGGTTATTATAACCGATACCGCAAACGGTATCACGCACTATTTGAGGTATATCAACCTGAGCGGTAGTAGTAATTTCACCCATAACAGTTACAACACCTGTTGTACAGAAGGTTTCGCAAGCAACACGGGCGTTTTTATCCTGTGTGAGAATCGCATCTAAAACTGCATCAGATACGCAGTCACAAACCTTATCGGGATGCCCCTCGGTTACAGATTCTGATGTGAAAAGTAATTTTGACATTTTTTACTTCCTCCGTTTTTAAACTTTATACTAAACCGAAAACTTCCGTTAGAATTATTTTTAAATATAAAAAACCGCTCCAAAAAGAAGCGGCATTAAAAACCTCATCTTTCGGATAATCCGCCGGATTTGACACCTTAATTTAAAAATCAGGTTGTCGGGCTTCGCAGGGCCGGTCCCCTCCACCACTCTTGATAAGGAAATATTCAGTTCTAAGTGTATTTTAACACATTATGTTCATTTGTCAAGAGCCAAAATCATACATTTATTTTAACACAAATTCAAAGCTACCATCAAATATTAAGAAAATCGCTAAAATGCAAACAATTATTAAAACCACCGAAATAACCGTTAATCCTAAAAACTTTTTTCTATCAGTCTTATCACTCTGCGATATTATTAGTCCTGTCTTTTTAAGGGCTGAGGTAATCGGTTTATACAAAATCAAAGTAACCGCCATATTAACAGCACCCTTAATTAAATTAAATGGCAACAAAAGGGTTGGTATCATAGCTGTTACCTGACTTCTTTCAACACCCATATAAAAAGGAGTAATTATCCAGTTTGCTATAAGCATTACAACCGTCATTATCAAAACCGCCATAACAGCTCCAAGAACTGCGCCTTTAAAGTTATGTTTATACTTATAAAACAAACCGCAAGTTCCTGCGAAAGCCGCACTCGAAATCGCATTCATTAAAAAACCGTAAAGACCTGTATCGCTTACTGATATAAACTCAAAAAAAGCGACTAAAACAGATGAAATAACACCGTAAACCGGTCCGTAAAGAAACGAAATAATTGCGAGAAAAGCATCTTTAAAATCAAAGGTTAAAAAGCTGATTTTAAATTTAAACAAAAACATACATAAATATGCCACAGCGCAAAGCATTGCAACTACCGAAATTTTCTTTAACTCACTTTTTTGCATAAAAATCCTCCAAACAAAAAGCCCTGTCAAAAAAGACAGGGCAAAATAATGCAAATATAAATATATGCACATCTTCTCTCATCCGGACTTTAACCGTCGGCTTTGGAATTTCACCAAATCAACTGCTTTAATACAGCTCGCGGGCTTTACCGCCGGTGAGGAATTGCGCCTCGCCCTGAAGATTACTTTTACATTATATTTCTTTGTTATAATGTTGTCAACAGTTATTTTATCATTTCTCTGAATTCTTCCTCAGATATTACCGCAACACCAAGCTTATTAGCTTTATCAAGCTTGCCTCCAGCTTCCTCGCCTGCTAAAACATAATCGGTCTTTTTAGAAACAGAGGAAGAGGTTTTGCCGCCAAAACTTTCGATCATTGCCGAAGCCTCACTTCTTGTAAGGGTTGGAAGCGTTCCTGTAAGCACAAAGGTTTTACCCATAAATCGAGTATCGGTAACCTCTTTTAGCGATTTCATATTAACACCGCAGGCTTTAAGCTTTTCTATCATTTGCTTGGTGCTATCGAGTGAGAAGAACTCTGCCGCGGACTCTGCTAAAATATGACCGAAGCCGTCAATGCTTTCAAAATCCTCAACAGTTGCGCTTGTAATAGAATCTATATCTCCGAAACGCTCGGACAAAAGCTTTGCTGCCTTAGCTCCGATATGCCTTATGCCAAACGCAAACAAAAGGCGGGATAAATCATTTTCCTTTGACTTTTCAATGGCATTTTTAAGGTTTGAAACAGTCTTATCGCCCGTTCTTTCAAGCTTTGCAACCTTGCTGTAATCAAGATTATACAAATCCTCAATATTGTGTATTAGCTCAGCATCAAGCAGCTGTTCCAAAACTGCAGGACCCAAGCCCTCAATATCCATAGCATCACGCGAAGTAAAATGAATAAGGTGACGAAGCAGCTGAGCGGGACATTCGGCATTAGTACAGCGAATAACTGCCTCACCCTCTTCTCTGAATACAGGTGAGCCACAGGAAGGACAGCTTTCGGGCATTTTGAAAACTGAGGAATTTTCACAATGCCGTGCCACAGAAAGCACCTCAGGTATAATATCCCCTGCTTTTCTTACAACGATAGTATCACCTATGCCGATACCCTTTGAGGATATAAAATCTTCGTTATGAAGAGTTGCTCTTGAAACAGATGTACCCGCAAGAGTTATAGATTCAAATATTGCAGTAGGAGTAAGTGCACCTGTTCTTCCAACAGCGATCTCAATTTCTTTAAGAACAGTTTCCTTTTCCTCGGGAGGATATTTAAAGGCTACCGCCCATTTAGGATATTTTGAGGTGCTACCAAGCTCGGTACGGTAGCTTAAATTATCAACCTTTACAACAGCACCGTCGATATCATAAGATAGATTACCTCTGGAATTTCCAATGCGTTCAATCTCAGCTATTACCTCTTCAATTGTCTTACAAGCCTTATAGGTTGGCAGGGTATGAAAACCTAAATCCTTTAAAAAATCAAGTGTTTCAATATGAGAATTAAAGCTTTTACCGTCTATATACTGAATATTAAATACGAATATATCAAGCTCTCTTTCGGCGGTGATTTTAGGATTTTTTTGCCTTAACGAACCTGCCGCCGCATTTCTGGGGTTTTTAGCAAGAGCTTCACCCATAAGCTCCTGACGGCGAAGTAGCTTTAAAAAGCTTTCTTTTGGCATATAAACCTCACCGCGAACGCAAATCTCACCCTCAAATTTAATAGCTTTAGGTATGCTTTTAATCTGCATCAAATTTGCGGTTACATCTTCACCTGTCTCACCGTCGCCACGGGTAGATCCTCTGAAAAAGAGACCGTCCCTGTATTCAAGTGAAACCGAAAGACCGTCAATTTTAGGCTCAACGGAAAACACAGTATTTGAGGTATCTATTTTTTCACCAAAGGCGCGAAGCTCATCGAAATTAAAAACGTCCTGTAAACTTTCCATTTTAACCCTGTGATACACCGGAGTAAACAGCCTTAAAGCCGCTCCGCCCACAGTTTGAGTTGGTGAATCCTCCTTTTTAAATTCAGGAAATTCTGCTTCCAAATCTTCAAGCTCTCGAAGCATAGCATCATACTCAAAATCCTCAATTTCAGGAGCATCCTCAATATAATACTTTCTGTTATGATACTTTAAAATCTCACTAAGCTCTTTAATTCTGTTTTCAGCTGTTTTAATATCCATATTTATAGTTTTCCTTTCTCACTGAAAAGCAATTTTATTCTATAATGGCACCGTAATCATTTATTAAGCCGCCTGTATTATCAGTTTGGCTTTCAATAACGCTTGTAAACGCATCGGGACTCTTACCCACAATTACAGTCTGCGCTGCAATAGCAGAGGTTGAAGCAGATATACCCTTGTTATAGCCTGTTATAATAAGGCTTCCGTTAATGTCAATATCAACCATTATAACATGCAAAACCTGATTAATTCCAGCCGACTTAAATTCGTGCCGAAAATTAACAAATGCGGTTGTGGTAAGCTGCATTTTAAATTTAAGCGGAGGACCGAAGCCCGTAATATAAGTATTACCCAAAAATGTTCCTATCGGGATAGATAAATCGTAAAATTCCTTTTCTTCTATTATAGAAGCGGTGGCATTTGAAATATTGCTTTTAAGTCTGTTAACCTCGTAAACATCAATTTCAAGGCTTGTTACATAACCGTCATCATTAGTTGTAAGACGGACAATATCATCATAAGAAACATTATTTTCTTCAAGAATTTTAAGTATTGCCTCATTTGCAGAGTTAAGCATTATTGTTTCAGCCACACTTACAGCATAGCACATTATTACAGGATGCATTTTATAAAATCCAAATCCCAATAATACCACTAAGCAAAGTAAAATAATAAAAAATATTCTCAATCTGTATTTTGCTCTTTTGCGCTGTTTTAACATAATCCACCTGCTTTCCACAATACATTTTACGGAAAAACAGTTAAACTGTTAAAATTTATTATTTAATTCTATAATAATATCAGTCCAAAATCAAGCAATAATTTTTCGGTATTTTTTTTAATTGTTGAAAAATTATATCAATTAATATATAATATAATAAAATATATTAAAGTATGGAGGCTATAATATGAACTCAGTTACCTATGACAATAAAAATTTTTACATAAACGGCGCACCCACCAAAATTGTTTCGGGCGCAATGCACTATTTTAGAATTGTGCCCGAATATTGGTATGACAGACTTTTAAAGCTAAAGGAATGTGGTTGTAATTGTGTAGAAACCTATATTTGTTGGAATTTACACGAAAAAAACCAAGGCGAGTTTGATTTTAGCGCAGGACTTGATTTCATCCGCTATTTAAAAATCGCACAGGATTTAGGACTTTACGCTATAGTAAGACCAGGTCCTTATATCTGCTCGGAATGGGATTTCGGTGGAATGCCTTGGTGGCTTTTAAAATACAATGATATTGAGCTTCGTTGTAATAATAAAAGATTTAAAGAATTATGCAAGCCTTATCTTGAGAAAGTTTGTGAATTATTAAAGCCTCAGCTTATTTCAAACGGCGGTAATGTAATTTTCTTGCAGATAGAAAATGAATACGGCTCTTACGGTAATGATAAGGAATATCTTAATTGGATAAAAGAATTATATGAAGAATGCGGTATGGACTGCGGTTATTTAACCTCCGATGGGGACACAGATTTTTGCCTTATAAACGGCTCTGCAGACGGAGTTCTCGCAAGCGTTAACTACCGTTGGGACAGTAAAAATGCTATAGCCGCTTTAAAATCCTTCCGCGATGACCAGCCCGGTGCTGTATTAGAGCTTTGGAACGGTAAGGCTGTGCATTGGGAGGAAAAAATTGAACGCAGAGACATTGCCGAGGTTAAAGAATCTGTAAAAACCGCCCTTGAGTATGCCGAGCTTATTAACCTCTATATGTTCCATGGCGGTACATCATTTGGCTTTATGAACGGCAGCCTTGACTTTGGCGAAAAGCTTATAGTTCAGATGACAAGCTACGATGTAGACGCTCCTTTAGATGAATACGGCAGAAGAACTGAAAAATACTACGCCGAGCAGGAAGAAATCTGCAAAGCAATGGGAACTGAAATAAATAACACCGCAACCGATACTGTATTAGCAGAATTCAAAGATATTAAATTTGTGGGAGCTACTTCACTTAAAGAAAGCGGTCTTAGTCTTAAAAGCTTTAAAACACCCGTTACAAAGAATATGGAATATTTCGACCAAGGCTATGGCTATATTATTTACGAAACCGAAGCTTTTGTTGACGATAAAGGCGCTGAAATAGTTTTTCCTGAAATTCACGATATTGCTCATATTTATATTGACGGAATTTATGTAAAAACTCTTTACCGCCACAGTGAAGATAAAACCGTTTTGGTAGAAGGTAAGGGCTTACACACCGTTTCAATTATGGTTGAAAATATGGGTAGAGTAAACTACGGAATAAGGCTCAGAGATTACAAGGGTCTTGTAGGTGATTTATGTATTCACGACCTTAGATACAATATGTACACAAGACTTATGAATATTAAAACCTACTGTCTGCCTTTAGAAAAGCTCCCCGAAAGCTACTCTGGAAAAACAGCTGAAAACGAGCCTTGCTTCTACAAATACGAGCTTAATGTTAATAACCCTCAGGATACTGTAATGCACCTCGAAGGCTTTACAAGGGGCGTTGCCTTTATCAATGGCTTTAATCTTGGCAGACATTGGGATACTCCACTGTCTGACAACAAGCTTTTCATACCCGCTCCCCTTATTAAAGAGGGCAAAAATGAAATCATTGTTTTTGATGTTCTTCATAAAGAAAAGGAAAAGAAACTGATTTTCGGTGAGAAAAGTAATTAATAAACATATAAAAATGGTAGAGATTATTCGTCTCTACCATTTTTATTATTTATTCCACACAAACTGTACCGTCTTCTTCAACAGTAATTGTCATACCGTCCTTAACGTACTCTAAGAATTCATCACCAAGGCAATCAATAACCGGCATTGTAACACCGTCTACCCAAACATCTGCAAGCACAGCGCCTGCGGCTGCCAAAGAATCAATATGATTTGCAAAAAGCATACAAGCTGGATAGGTTTTAAGTGCGCAAGCGCAGTAAAGTACCAAGCCGCCTGTGGTAGAGCCAATTGTTTGAGGTAAGCAAAGAGCCTTACCCGCTAAAGGCTTACCGTTTATATAAGGATTATTCTGGTCACCGCACTTTACAGATTTATCACCAAACTGCAATGCCATCTGCATAGAAGCTAAGGTATTAAAACCGTCCTTTGTAACAACAGCTGGAGCGGTAACAGTACCGGGAGTAACAATTCTGCCTTTGAACTTTTTCATTTTTATTTACCTCCCTTAGTAATTGCCACAAGAATTTCATCATCTGTATAATATCTCGCACTTGTATATGTGCGAAGCTTGTTAGACGAGGTTATAACAGGCATTTTTTTGCAAAGCGGATTGTTCATATACATTAAAGGACAGATATATGAAGTAATAACGCCTGTAGCTTTAAGTCTCCCAGCATACTCAGTTTTATTAAATTGCTCCAAAACCTTGGGAGCGGCGGTGAAAACAGTAGGAATAACAACCTTTTTATTGCCGTATTCCTTTAAAGCGGCTTCAACCTTATCGGTCCAGTCTTTTAACTGTTCAAGACTCATATGAGGACAACCCATAAAGCAAAGCTTAGGTGTAGCATCGGGATTTTTCCAAACTACGGGGTAATTTGCCTTTACACGCTCTAATTCAGCATCGTCAATTATATATTCCTGTGCGCCCTCGCAAATAAGTGCATTTCCCTGCTCCACAGCTTCGGGAGTAAGGTTTTCAATGTGGTAAAGACCAACCGCGCCGTTAGAAGCAGTAGCTGCGCCGAAATCCTTAAGATAAGTGCAGGTAGCATCGTCAAGCACTGTGCCAAGCCACTTATCAAGACCTACTATGTAAGGCACGTCCTCCATAACCTTCATACCTATAGCCGAACCTAAAAGCTGAGCCTCAGGCTTCTTTGTGGTTTCAATTTTTACAACCCAAGTAGCTTTTCTTCCCTCATCGGTAAGTAAACCAAAGTAAGGAACAAAGCCCACGATAGAACCCATAATATCGATAATACCCGAGTTACGGTTACAGCGTGCACCCAAAACAGAGTTAGCATAAACTACTGCGCTTGACTCTGCCCAGCTAAGCACATCACCCTTTTTAGGCTTGTTGCCAACCTCGTCCATATAACAGGTGCAGGTAAACGCATCCTCATCCATAAGACCAAGCTTTTTAAGCTGCTCCTCATAAAAATCCTGCTTTGTATACATAAGCTTGTTAAAGACAAAATTCTGCAAAAAGTTTGCAGGTACATTTTTATCAATAGGCCTTGGGTCAACCGAGAATTTCTGACCTGACATAACACTCGCATCCAAAAGCTGTTGCATAAGGTCGTATACAGGTGACATTACCTTAAGCCCAAAAGAAGTAACAAGATGGTTGTAATTTGATGTAATAGGCACAAGCTTTTCAGCCTCAAAAGCATCACCGTACATAACCATTGTTTTCATAACCTTGGCCATAGTTTCGCCCTTAGCGCCGTCCAGAATCTGCTGTTGTTCAGTTGTTAATTTCATAAATTTCACTCCCTATATCTCGCTTTTGCCTTGCAAAAGCACCTTAACTATTCACTTTTTACTATTATTTATTCACTTGAAATCGTGATTTTAAAAAATCACAATTTCATCGCTACATCCCAAGCCTGCCATATAACGGTTCTAAGGCTTCCTACCTTACAAGCATCTCCTATAATATGAACGTTCTTGGATTTCTTAGTTAACGGTGCAGGAATATAACCTACTGACATAATAACGTTATCGGCATCAATTTTAAAGCTATTACCGTCCTTATTGGTAACGGTTATACCGTCCTCGTGAATTTCGGAAAGCTTTGTTTCAAGGTGAACTGGCACTTTATTTGCATTAAAGAAATCACGCAAAAAGCTTGTATTAGCAAGACAAATCTTATCAGATACAATAAGATCGTTCTTCATTTCAACAATAGTAGGCTTTTTTCCCTGCAAATATAATTCATAAGCAATTTCACAGCCTGTAAGACCGCCGCCAACGATTACAACATTGTCTCCAACTGTCTTCTCACCAAGTAAGAATTCAATAGCCTCAATACTGTGCTCTGCGCCCTTAACAGGTACACGGTTAGGTCTCGCGCCTGTTGCTACGATAACCTCATCAGCACCAAGGGAATTAACATCCGAAACCTTGGTGTTAAGCTTTACTTCAATAGGATACTTCTGTATTTCACGATTGTACCAAGCTATAAGGTCACGGTCCTTTTCTTTATAAGAAGGAGCTGCTGCCGCAATAAACACACCGCCAAGCTTATCAGTTTTCTCATAAAGTGTAACCTCGTGACCGCGCTTAGCGCAAACAATAGCCGCTTCCATACCGCCAATACCACCACCGATAACAGCAACCTTCTTTTTAGTCTTTGCAGGCTTAATTCCGTATTTATCCGACTGCATAACCCTTGGGTCTAATGCACAACGGGCAATGTGACTTGCATCATAAATTGACTGCGCATTTGCAACACCCTTATAATGCGCCATATTAAAGCAGGCGTTGTGACAGCAAATACAGGGACGAATATCCTCAAGCCTGTCCTCAATAAGCTTTGTTACCCACTCGGCATCTGCAAGGAACTGACGGGCTACACCCATAGCATCAATTCTGCCCTCTGCTATAGCCTTAGCGCCGACATCAGGCTCCATTCTGCCCGCACAAACAACAGGAATATTAACAAACTCCTTAATATGTGCAACATCGTCAAGGTTGCAGTTTTGAGGCATATACATCGGCGGATGTGCCCAATACCAAGAGTCATAAGAGCCATTATCGGCATTAAGCATATCATAGCCTGCTTCTTCGAGGTATTTGACAGCCCTTTCACTTTCTTCCATAGTTCTACCGATTTCGGTGTATTCTTCGCCCGGTACAGCGCCCACACCGAAAGCCTTAACCTTGCTTTCAACAGAATAACGCAGCGATACAGGGTAATCCTTACCGCAAGCCGCCTTAATAGCCTTAACTATATCGGTTGCAAAACGATAACGGTTTTCAAAAGAACCGCCATATTCATCAGTACGCTTATTTGTATATTCGGTAGTAAACTGGTCAAGAAGATAGCCCTCGTGAACAGCGTGTACCTCAATACCGTCAACTCCTGCTTCCTTACAAAGAGCGGCGGTTTTTGCAAAAGCGTCAATAATTTCTTCAATTTCCTTAACCGTAATTGCACGGCAGGTCATTTTGTCCGACCAACGTGAGGGCAATTTGCTCGGACTTGCTGACTGATAAGGAATATTGATAATAGGCTTGATAATATCTCTTACAACAGGCATATTATGTAGCATTACAAGAGGCGTAGGCACAGCCCAGCTTCTGCCCATACCTGCGGTTATCTGAATAAACAGCTTTGCTCCTGTTTTATGGATTTCGTCCATAAACACTTTTAGCTCTTTAAACATCTTCTTATTTTGATAAAGCCATTGGCCCATAAAGGTACTGCGTATAGGCGCAATACCGGGAATAATAAGACCGACATTGTTGTTAGCCTTTTCAATAAAGAACTTAGCAGCTTCTTTATCAAAATGGTTGCCTGTGTGTTCCATCCAACCAAAAAGAGAGGTTCCGCCCATAGGACAAAGAACTATACGGTTTTTAATTTCAACATTACCTATTTTCCAAGGGGTAAACAGAGCTTCATACTTTTGTTCCATTATGTAAAAACACTTCCCTTATTTTAAAATTTGCATTAAAATACTTATATATTATACCTAAACTCAGCGACTTCGTCAAGTCTATAACAATCTTCCGGACTCTGCTTCAAAAATCTATAAAATTATTGTAACTTAAATGTTGACTTTTTCAATTCTTTGTGTTAAAATGTCATAGTCTCATTCGGAGAGGTATCGAAGTGGTCATAACGAGGCGGTCTTGAAAACCGTTTGGGGGCAACCCCACATGGGTTCGAATCCCATCCTCTCCGCCATTTATTTTAATAACAAATACAGCGTATAGCAATCTGGAGTAGTACTCAAGTTGGTGACGGGCTTTGAGCTTGACCGCCGCCTGTGGCGGATATAGGGAAAGCGAAAAGGCGTAGCGGTCGAAATTTTTAGGCGCTTCAAGCCGTAAAAAATTTCGGGCACCGCAAGAGGGCACGCAAGCCGAGGAACTTCTATAAACTCACTTATCTACAATTTAATATTTAAATATAGCGTATAGCAATCTGGAGTAGTACTCAAGTTGGTGACGAGGCGCCCCTGCTAAGGGCGTAGGTCGGCTAAACCCCGGCGCGAGAGTTCGAGTCTCTCCTACTCCGCCAAAACGAAAGACCGCATAATTGCGGTCTTTTTCTTTATTTATGTGGCTTAAAGCCTCTTTTACTTTGTTAAGCAAATTAAAATATTCAGTAAAAATAAAGCTTTTTTTACCTAAAAATGCACACGAAAATGCACACGAAAACACCGCCTCACTCCGAAAGGAATGAGGCGGTTTATTTTTTACTACACAATAATTGTATTAAACTGATATGTTACTCTTTAACCTCAGGTAGCCCTGCGACTGATGTGAGCAAAGACAAGCTACCTGCAAGAATGGTTGCCGAAAGTGTAACCTTCCAGTCTACAGCAGAAATAACAGCTGATGAGCCTATAGTCGCAATTGCCGTCTGCGCCATTGTTTTAACTGATCTTACTCCTGCGGCTTTAACCCATTTCATAAGCTTCTTTTTATTCATAGTTTTCACCTCCCCTATATAAGTGTGTTTACAATCTTCTGAATTGTCGTAGGATTATACCCGGCAGCCTTAAGACGGTTTTTGCGTTCCTGCCCGTTCCCCCATTTGCCTGCTATAACCTCCCGGGCAATTTCCTCGTTAGATTTCTTTTTGGGAGCGAGCAGGCGGTTGACCTCTGCTTGTATCGCATTGTAGTCATATCCTGCCTTTGTGAGCTTTTCTTTTCTTTCTGCTCCTGTTCCCCACTTACCGTCTATAACCTCCTGTGCAAGCTCTGCGACGGTCTTTTTCTTTGCCTGAAGCTTTGCAAGGTAACCGTCATCGTAAGTGCCAAGCTTGTTAGGGATACCGCTTATTGCATTTATATCCCTTATCTGAGAGCGTGAGCCGTTACCACGTACACAGTAATGACAATGCGAGCCTGTGGACTTGCCTGTGCTACCTTCGATACCGATAACGTCACCGATGTGCACAGCCTGTCCTGCGGATACTTTCACCTCTGAAAGATGACCGAAGTAATACTTGTCAACACTGTCGCTCTTCCTGATGCGGACGTATAAACCGAAGCCCTGCTTCTTATTTGCCGAGTTCTCCCAGCCTGCCTTTTCAACAATACCGTTTACGGTACTATGTACTTCCTTGCTGTCAACGCCGACTAAATCCAAGCCGTCGTGTGTAGCTCCTTTAAAAATTTGTGATACTCTGAATTTTCCGTTATATGGACTGTTCATAAATAATTCCTCCGTTTTTTAATTTGGTTGATGATATTTTTCTAACTTATCAAGTCTTTTATGAGCCTGTTTACAAGACTCAGCTGTTTGAGTAACCTTATCGTGTATATTTTGAACTTCTGCGCGTATATCACGGTTATCCCTTTTAAGGTCGTCAACGCCTGCCTTGATATATCCAATTTCGGTTAAAACAATACCGTCCTCTTTACCCTCTTTTTTGTCATCGGTTTGCTTGTTTCTGGAAATATTAACAGCACCTATAACAGCGCCTGTAATTCCTACAACCATACCGACGATACCGAATATTAAATCCGACACTTCCTACACCTCCGTTTCCATAAACACAGCTTCTTGAATAGAAGTATATTCTTCCTCTTTAATCTCATACAATTATAGCTTTGAGGAATTTTAATAAGTAAACTGTCTATTCGCAGCTTCACCGCTGGCGCCGATTCTTTAATTTACTTGGTCGTAATATCGTTCTCTGTTTCAACGGTTTGTTGCGCTTCAATAGCTGCTTGAATTTCAGCAAGGTCGTTCTCATCGAGCACCCCTTTATCAAACCAACCTGCACGTTCAACAACACCATTAACTGTGCTATGGATTTCTTTGCTATCTATTCATTGTTTAATTCCTCCAATTCTTTCTTTTGAATTTCTATATACTCTTCCTCGGTAATTTCCCGCCAATTGTCACTACTCCCGTTTTGGCTTAAAAAGATTTCTTTACCGTAAGCTTCACCGTTTGTTAAGACCATACCGTCGGAGGCAGTAAGTTTTATTCTTGTTATTGTTTCCTTTGTCATATTATCCCTCCTCAAATTAAAGCTACCGTCCAGTTAGGTTTGGTTGCTATAAGGTTTTTCCATTTATCAGATGTACTGCCATCTGCCACTCCCTCACTCGTTTCAAAAGCATTGTTTACGGCTGAAAGTAAAAGTGTTAATGTTGTATCTGTAGTTTCACTCGATAACGCATTTATAACACTTATAATACTAGCTTTAGTAAGTACTGTACTAGGTATTGTAGTATCATGAAATATTGTGCCTTCTATTTCAATATTTTTTAATGCTTTTGCAGTATAAAAGGGTGTATTCCAATTTCTTGAAACGAGTGTATTGCCAAGTATTAATTTTCTTATTGTTACTATTTTGCTGCTGTTAAAAGCTTGAAAAAAATTAGTACAGTTTCGCATATCAAGCTCAGGTATCACAGTAATTGAGCTACTATGAAAACATCTATAAGCGCCTTTACATTGTGACATATCCAGCGTGACACCACATTCATTTAATTTAGTTTCTAAGTCAGTTACAGCACAGCCTTGAAATAGTACGTTAGCGTCTGTTGGTGTAATATTATAAACTGGCTTAAATGTATTATCTGTATAAGAGCTAGAAAAATAGCCAATGCTATTATTATTTTTTGAGTAATCTTTTGGCTGTCCGTAATTCGTTAGCTTGCCCCACATATTGCTACGCTCAGCAAATTTACCAGCTTCATAAACTTCATCATAATCCGTCTTAGCCCTTAATATTTTTTCTGCTATGCTCATTCTCCCGCACCCCCTGATATAAGGGATTGAGCGTATGCGTGAAGCTCATCGAGGGCTGAATCAATATCACCAATTTCTTCTTTAATCTCCTGAAATACAGGCTTTAATGCCTTACCGCTTTGAGCGTTCTCACTATTAGGGTTATAGGCTTGGTCAACTTCTGCAGCCGCCCCACCTTTAAATGAATTAATATCCCTGTTGTATTCACAAACTATATTCACGCCCTCAGTATCGGTCATAAGTGTAGTAATCGGGTAAAGGCTTGTTACTCCCTCTACCGTACCGTCAAAATTGGGTGTGTAATCCGTTCCTTTGTAAGCTTCATAATCCGTGACGATATTTCCTTCCTCTATTTGAATATAGGAAATGTTAATTATGTCAGCGTTATAATAATACACGGAGATGCGACTAATAGTTTTATCTGCGGTAGATGTGAAATTGTATTCTCTTTCCGATGTTGATGTTAAGCGAATCGCCGTTTGACTTGTGCCGTCTGTGTAAAATATATCAATCAACGCACTTGCCTCACTCGAATTGGTATTAAAGCCTTTTAAAGAAATAGTATACTGCGTGTTGCTTTTTAAGTTTGAAACTAATGTTTTGCCGTGTATTTTATCAACCGAACCAACATATTTACCATCTGTTAAAGTCATTCCCCATTCGGCTAATTGATTGTTGTCAAATAAGTTCTTCCCACACCTTTTAACCGTAACCGCTGTTAAATCTGTAACAGTATCGCTTGTAAGCTTAACCTTTAAGTTGTGTTCTAATGGAGATACATCATCTGCGGTTACAACCGCACCGCTTTTTGAAGCCTTAAGGCTGTTTGAAAAGTTGTTGTAAATATCATCTTTTGTAGAATTAATAGCTTCAGCAACAGCTATACCGCTTTGTGCATTTGTACTGTTAGGATTGTAGGTTTGGTCAACAGGAAAACGAAAATCGTTTTGGGTTATTTCGTTAGAAACTTTAATAATATAATTACAACAAAGATACACCGGCAAAAACTCATGCGGTGCATCATCATA
>JBGVRU010000059.1:0-71407 GCA_045128715.1 Acutalibacteraceae bacterium
CTTCTTAAATACCACTCGTTTTTATCCCAAGGAGCAAGCATTGCCTCGTTGCAATAGGGTACTAAAAAAGGTTTGAGCTGCAAATGAGCTTTATTTTTCTCAGTATTAGTAACCGAAAGCTTCATTGCTATTTCCTTACCATGGAGAGGAATTGCAAGCTCGGTTTTAAGCTTTAAGCCGTTATATGTAAACTCATATACTGCCTTTTCAGGTAAAAATGATATTGAAAGGTTTTATGGCTCTATACCGCTATCAGCTCCGTTTATCTGAGGGCGGAAATAGTTATTGAACGGGGCTTCTTCGTTCTTTTTTATCCACACAAGCCAATTTGAAAAGCGCTGACCACTCTCCCTTTTGAAGAGTATTATATCAGCAGGGGGATTGTTCTGCGAATAAACGGGACCGTATTGGTCAACCTTCATAAGAATATCTCGGTTTTGGTAAATATACTCCCAAGCAGCAGGCAGATTAAGCGTTTTAATATTAAAGCCTGCGCAGTTTGGGATAAACTCACCCAAAAGTCTTTTATTATCATTGTAAACCTGATACATATTATTTCCTTTCAAAAAGGGGCTGTCTCACTAAGGTTAAAATACAATAATCGGCATAGTGTTATCACCGTTGGCTCCCTCTGATGAGGGAGCTGTCGAGTGAAATGAGACGGAGGGAGAGGAAAAACTACATTTTTTATAGAGTTTTTTCCTTTCTCTCCCTCCGTAACAGCTATGCTGTGCCACCTTCCTCGTCAAGGGAAGGCAGGGTTTGTGCAAATTTCCTTTGGTGAGACAGCCTCTTTTTAAGTTTTTATTCGTAATCTTTTAAGTGTGAATACAAATCAAGGTCACAAAGCTTCATTTCACGAAGCTCTCTGCCAATTTCTATCATTCTTTCCTCTAACTTATTCCAACGCTCGGGATTCTTCAAATCGAAACGCCAGTCAAGAGATTCATTGCTTTTCCATGAACGCCAGGTATAGCAGAAAAGTCCGCCTGGATTCTTGCGGTCCATCAAAAGCTTGTAAAGCACGTCAAGATTTTTCAGACAATGCTCCTCATCAAAAGGAGCCTGATTATTAATAGTCCAAGTGCAAGGAACGTGCCAGATATAGAAATTATCTCTGCCCATCATTTTAATCATTATATCGATAAGCTCGTTAAACTTATCGTAATCGTGATGGTTGTACCAGTCAAAACCGACATCAGTTAAGAAACGGCAGGAACGAGGGGTGATAACATGCTCAAGCATACCGAACTCGGGGTCGGTTGATTTCGGGTGTGTGCCCTCCTTAATCTCATAAAGTGAGAATATTGACATCTGACGCTTACCGAATTTTGCCATATACTCTGAAAATTCTTCAAACACGTCAACATCAACATGAAGCATTGGCTCATCATACTGGAAACCGATAACAGCATCCCAAAGACCAGCATCCTTAGTTTCCTGCACCAGCTTTTCAATTTCGTCCTTCCAGCCCGCTTTAAGCTGATAGGAACGCTTGCCTTTTATTTCCACCATAACAGCAGGAAAATAATAAACCCAAGTTCCACAGCCCATAGCTTTAATTCTTCTTAAATGATCACGGTCGCTTCTATCAAGACGGTAGATATAGAAATTCATATAATCTAAATTCTCTTGATAGTCGCACATTTCTCTGTCATAACCATCGTGCGCAAAATAGTTATTATCACGATAGCCTCTTGAATCTCTTCCTGCTTGTCCAAAGTGGTAGATACCAAAGCCCAATTTATCTGTAGCATAAGGCATACCGTTTGCTAATGTTTTTTTCATTTTATATACATACCTTTCTGTAATGTTAAATTTTTTCTATTTCTATAAAAAATGCGGTATAGTCTTCTTTCATATAATAGAATCTGAGACCAACATTCATAAGAACATTGCCGGAAAATTCTTTGCCAACAATTCTGTTCTTAACGAAATTGCCCCTTCTTTCGTCATCAAGCTTAGTCTCAACCACAAAGGGCTTTGTAGTATCGACTGTAACCTTATATTTAGCATTCTTTTCAAGACCCTTAAGCTTCACACAGAAAGGATGTGGCGCTATAGGAAAACGTTGCCATTCCACGGCCATAATGGATTTATCGCCGCTCTGTGACACATACTGCCAAGAGACCACATTACTCTCATAAGGATTAGTCAGCCTATAATATTTTCCAAACTGGAATATATCCTGATTCTTCTTATAATAATCTACCTGTTCTCTTATTTCTTCCTTTTCTTCCTCAGAAAGAAGTGCAATATTAAGCTCGTAACCGAAAGAACCTGTCATTGCTACAACGCCGCGGGTTTTTAAAGGAGTTACTCTGCCTGTTTGATGGTTAGGGCTTGGAGAAACGTGTGCACTTATCATAGACATTGGATAACTGAATGAAGTGGCATATTGTATAAATGTACGGTTAGAAGGCTCGCTGTCATCACTACACCATATCTGAGGTGTATAATAAAGCATACCCGCATCAAAACGTCCTCCGCCGGAAGCGCAACCTTCAAATAAAACCTTTGGGAATTTAGCGGTTAATCTTTCTAGCAGATCATAGACGCCCAACATATACCTGTGGAATACCTCTCCCTGCCGTTCAGCAGGCAAAGCTTTGGAATAAACATCCGTCAAAGGTCGGTTCATATCCCATTTCACATACTCTATATTAGCAGAGCTAAGTACCTTTGAAATAGTTTCATCAAGATAATCAACTACTTCTTGACGAGACATATCGAGCACTAACTGACCTCTGCCAAGAGCCGGTGATCTATCTGGACAACGTAAGCACCAATCGGGGTGTGCTCTGTATAAATCACTGTTTTCCGAAATCATTTCAGGCTCAAACCAAAGGCCAAACTTTAAGCCCTCGGCATTAACTCTGTCTACCAGTTGTGCTAAAGTTCCGTTTAACTTCTCCTCGTTTGCATACCAATCACCTAGGCTAGAACTGTCATCGTTTCTTACACCAAACCAACCATCGTCAAGAACCAAAAGCTCTATTCCGCACTCGGCAGAAGATTTTGCTAAATCCACTATTTTATCAGAATCGAAATCAAATATCAATGCTTCCCAACTATTAATAAGTATAGGTCTGCGGTGATCCTTATAGTATCCGCGGCATAAATGCTCGCGATACATAGCGTGATAGCACTGGGACATTTTATTAAAACCTTCATCACTGTAGACCATAACCATTTCGGGGGTTTGGAAGCTGTCTCCCGCTTCTACCATGAACCTAAAGCCTTTTGGGTTAATGCCTACCGCTATTCTAGTGTGATCCATTGGACTTACATCGGCAGTAATTGCAAAATTTCCACTATAAACCAAAGAAATACCGTAACAATCTCCCGAATATTCATTGGTATGCGGTTCACAAAGTACAACAAAAGGGTTTGCGGAGTGGCTTGAAACACCCTGTGTACTCTCGACCGTTAGCCTACCCTCTTTTAAGGGATCACGCTCTATCATACGCTCCATAGTGGCACGCCCCATAAAACGTATAAGCTCATAACCATTATCCTGAATATCTAAACAGCCGGTAAGGGCTGATTCAAGATATATTGAAGAATCAGTATCATTTATAATTTTTGCAGAACGCATAACTGCATCATAACCATCTGCTATTGTATATAGTAAAGCTACCCTCAAATCGGTAACTGTATCTTTCAAAATAATTTCAAGACTTTCGGCCTCTGTGGTGCCGAAATATGTAGCTGGCAGACCATTTAAAGTGGGCTTACCGTCAAAAATACGATGGCTTTCATACCGCAAATCAATTGACTGTGAACCATCGGCAAAGACTGCATGTATACAGTCAGACTTATAGTCACCAACACCGTAACAGGAAAATTCTTGAGGGGCGATATTGGGTTGCACCCTTTCCTCTTGAGAATCATGGGCATAAGGAGTATAAGCCGCACAAGCTACTGTAATAGCATGCTCAGCCGTTTCTCCGTCTAAAAGGGATTTGCCATAATAAAGATGAAATAAATGACCGTAACGGCCTATTTGCATCTGATAACTGGAATTTTTAGTATTTAGTGTGAAAACCTTATTTTGGCTGTTATATACAATTGACATCGGTTTCTCTCCCCATAATAAAAATCAATAATACTTAATTGCTATGAATAATTAGTTGCACTACCGAATACATAGTTTCGGTAGCGCAATTAATTCAATAATATATAATATTATTCACCTGTTAAGCCTGAGCGTTCAACACCAGCAATAAACTTTCGCTGAAGGGCTATATATACTATAACGAGAGGTGCCAAACATATTGTAGTTGCTGCCATTACAACACCTCTGTGGTACGTAACCTGTACATCATTTGCTATTGTATTTCCAATTTCACTAAATATATCATTCTGCATTTGAGAAAGCATATTAGAGAGCATCGTAAGCATTTGAGGCAACATAAATTTATCATAAGAATTAAGATAAATTGAAGGCTCATATGAATCATTAAAATGCCAAACTATTGATAGCATTATACATACTATAAGGGTAGCGCCTGTTGAAGGAAATACTACATTAACAAATGTTTTAAAACGCCCACAACCGTCTATCATAGCAGCTTCTTCTAAAGACTTAGGTATTCTTAAGTAGAACTGTCTGAAAAGGAATATAAATATACCGCCACGAAGACCGAAACCAAAAAATGTAGGCAAAATCATTGGTAGTAACGTATCAACCATCTTATAATTAGACCAAGTAATATAGGAAGGGATGATAATAGTTTGGGTGGGAACAAGGATTGATAATATAACGAATCCAAAGAAAAGATTCTTTAATGGGAATTTAAAACGCGCAAATCCATAAGCTATCAAAGAACAAGAAATTACATGTCCTATTGTGCTGAACACAGTAACTAAAATAGAGTTGGCTCCTGTTCTAAATGCATCGAGCGCTTCGAAAGCAAAAGAGTAGTTTGTTAAGACAATTTCTCTAGGTATCCACTTAACGGTATTATTAGTTATATCACTATAGCTTTTAACAGAGTCAACTAACATACTCATAAAAGGATACAGAAATACGAATGCCAAACCTGTGAGCAATAAATAAACTACTATCTTGAAGATTATTGAAGAAATTTCAAGGTTTTTAACTGTTGTTGACAATTTACTTTTCAAGTGTATCCCCCCTTATTCCTTAACTCTATTAACAAATGGACGCATAATTGCAAAAATTATCGCTACCACTAATATTACAAACAGGAAGAACACCCAGCTCATTGCAGAAGAATTTTCCCATTCCCTAAGATCAAAACCAGTATTCTGAATATGTTTGAACAAGATATTATCTGCATTAATAAAGCAGTCAACAGTTGAATAAATGAGGTTCATCAGAATAATAGGTGTAAGCATAGGTAAAGTAATAAGCCAAAACATTTCCCACTCAGTAGCGGAGTCAACGCGAGCGGCTTCGTAAAGAGTAGGTGATACACTTTGAAGACCCGATAGATAAATAATAATCTGAACACCGCATTTCCAAAGTATAGATGTAATAAGACTTAAGAAATCTGTTACAAGGGCTGTAAGCTCGCCACCTAAATAAATTTTAACCTGCATAGGAAGCAAAACATTCTGAGCAGCTTCCATAGCTTCGCCCTGAACACCCTGTCCTGTAAGCTGAGACATTATAAAACCGGAACCCAAAATTACAGGCAAGAAAAATATTGTTCTATAAGCAGTTCTTCCGGGAAAGTTCTTATTAAGCAAAATTGCTATAAACAATGCAAATACATTAGTAAGAGGTATTTGTATTAACATTTCTTTAATCGCATTAACCAAATGCTTTGCATACCACGCATCAACGCGGAATATGTGTTTGTAATGCTCGAGACCTGCCCATTCAATCTGATATTCTGACATATTAAGCACATTAACAAAGCTCAACTGTATTGAACGGAAGATTGGGAAAGCGAAAAATAAACAAAATC
The DNA here is from genome assembly GCA_045128715.1 of Acutalibacteraceae bacterium. GTDB lineage: Bacteria > Bacillota > Clostridia > Oscillospirales > Acutalibacteraceae > UBA737. The sequence continues at coordinate 5,940 of JBGVRU010000059.1, forward strand.
CTATGATCCAGGGAGAAACAAAGCCTAAACCAGCTAAGGCATCTCGGCGTTCAGTAATTGTAGGTTTTTTGAATTTCACTGTGCACTTCCCCCTTTAACAACATAATTTTCTGCTGGAATTTCTACTCCGTTTACATTAACACTTTCTTCACTATAGTTAATGTAAATACTCTTACCGCTTTCATAGGTTACAATAACAATATCGTCTGAAATAACCTTATGATCTGTCATGGTCTCTTTAGCAGTAAAACCTAGCTTTGTATTAAATTCCTTAATACATTCGTTGACCATTGCTATATACTCTTCATAGTCAGTAGCAAACGCATCTTCTGCGTAGGTATTCTTGAGTAATTCAGAAGAGTTATAGGTCAAAACAAAGCCGGGTTGGCTTCCGTATTCGATCCATTTTAATTTCTGCTGTTCAAAATCAGCCGCCATATTACCGGAAACGTTACCGGTATAGGGAATATAACCGTGAACTACCATCTGATAGAAAGGAATTGAATACGCCATTGCTGTATCATCACTTCCCTTTTCAGGCATATCATAGATAGCATTAACGGTTGAAAGCATATATGCGTTACCGCCCTGGACAGCAGTTTTAATTCCTTTTTCAGCTGTAACCTTAGCTGTTTTCAGGAAAGAAGAGGCTGTCTCGGCACGAGTAAGTTTTCCGCCCTTACCATAATCATCATAAAGGTAATAGCCAAACTTTTCGAAAGCAACACCATTTGCATTCACATCTACAAAATAAGAAAGTCTCTTATCAATATATTTCTTCAGTTCAACTAACCCATTAAGAAGATAACTATCATATGCAGCGTTTGTTATCGGCAGATCCATTTCATTATAAACAGCCTGACGGTTTTCATTGAAGCCTATACCTTCATTAGAAGCAGCAACATAATCAGCTACCATATAGGATTCAACCTTGTTATCCTTCAAATACTTATTAAGCTCGGTCAAATCACCTTTACTACCTAATATATTTGCTACTTTATCTCCCGAAGGATTAAGACCATAGCCACCCTGTTGCCAACCGAGCATATAAATTCTCAAATTATCACGGCTGTCCTTCTCAACGGCATTGATAATTTTCTTTACTTCATCAAAGCTTGTTAGGGATTTTAGGCTGGTATCCATACCGGAATTACCTTTAGTAGCCATTACTATCTGAAGATTAGCCTTTATATCCTCAATGTTATCAGAATCTTTATTAAGAAGGCCTACATTTAGCATATAATCTCTTACTACAGTAGCCATATCACCGTATGAAATATTCGCAGAGGTATTTGCATTACTATTCATAAAGAAATACTGAATACTGAAATCCCCTGCTGAGAGATTCCTTTCAACCTCTGTTATTTGTACATCAGCTGGAGTTACGTAAGAATAAGACTTACGGTACATACAGGAAGCCGAAATACGGTTATATCCTGATTCTGAAAGTGCTGGCTGTAATGTAACATATGCGTTTTCGTCGGCTTCGGTAACATATGATACAACACCTGTTTTACCATCAGTAATACCGTATGCGGGAAGCATTACATTATACCGACCCTGATATATGCGCTCATCTATCTCATCAAGATCGAAAGAATTCTGGAAATAGAATGCGGTCGAAACAGGAGTCGTATTCTGATTTTTACCGAATTTATAAAGTGAGCCACTACCTTCAGGATAAACTATAAAGCCTTCATCAGTATTCTTTACGGCACCCATCATCGGGAAGATTGCAATACTTGTTATACCGTATCTATCCTCTTCCTTTATAGAGTCAACAGGAATCCGCGCTTTCATACCGTTATCATTAAGCCAAACTTCCAAGGTAAAGGAAATCCCGTAATCCGTAAATTTAATCTCTAAAGCAATACCGTTTTCCAAAGCTTTTTCATTAATTTTGCAGGTTGCAGAATTTGTGTCAAAAACATCCTGCGTACCCAAAAAATCGGTATAACCCACCTGACAGAGAGTATACATACTTATATCTGTAGCCGCATCTCCTGAAGATGTATAATGTGATGGATTAACACCACTTGTAAAAGTTGAACCTGCCGCAGTATTACTAATATGAAAAGCTTTTATATCTCTTTGATATATAAGCTGCATACCGCCTACTGTGCCTAAAACTACAGTATTATCAGTAGAAAGCTGCTTATCCGAATATTTAGGAAGTTCTGAAACCTTATCGTCTAATAAACTGTAATCCAAAGATTTTTTAGGAATCGAAATAACTACAGTAAGGGTAACCAATACCGCAACGAGCAACGCGGCAGTTATAATAAGAATTTTTTTCTTCTGTTTCATCTGAGCCACCCTTTCTGTTATCTAAAGAAGAAGTTTGTTTCGGAAATTAACTCCTGAACAAATAAAACTATCTGTGAATCTAAAGCAAAAGCAAGTAAAATTACTATAACTATAAGGAACATCGCAATAACAATTATCAAACTAAAGAATACTGCCTTCCAAAATGATATATTGTTTGCTTCCTTAAAGGTAATAAACAGCAACGCAATTACCCAAACCCACATGATCGTATTCAAAGAATTGTAAAAACCTTTTTCAGAAAATGCCAACACCTGCGAAACGATTATCATTATAGGACGTATTACAATCACAGGTACCATACTATATGCACTCAGAAGAAATGTCTCCTTAAAGGTGGACTCACCGCCCATTATAGTCATAAAGGCATAACAGGCCAAGGCCCACAGTATAACGATCAAAACTTCAGATCCAACTTCGAGAAGAATGTTGGCGTTTTGAGGTTGGATTGCCGAAACTGTGTAATTTACAGTAAATACCGAAATTACTCTTAGCAATGCACATAATAAGAAAGGAGCGAACATTGCAAAAAAAGGAATTTCCAAACGTTTTCTTTTAATAAGCGTTACCATTTCCAAAGGATGAAAAAGCATCATAAAAGCGCCTTTAAACCACCACATATTAATGCACTCCCTTTCCGCCCCACAAATCTTGCCTTATCTTTCGTATGAAGCCGCGGCTTAGCTTTATAAGCACTATAACAATTGCAAAAACAACTGCTATTACAGCAACAACAATACCGAAATGCTTTTGGAAAAGATTGTATCTGAGCTTTTCGAAAACCTTACCGTAGTTTTCCTGATCTTCACCTTGATAGAATTCTTCTTTAGCGGATTCATATTCGCCATTCTTGTATTCAATCTTACCAATCATCTGACGGGCCAAGGTATAATTAGAATTTTTCTTTCTCACATTAATCCATAAATCATATGCTTCATCATATTTGCCATCTTCAAAAAGTGAAATAGCATTATGAATGGTTTTTGTAAATTCAGTAGGTTCAAAAATTTGAATTCTGCCAAGAGCTGAGTCAAGTGTTACAAGGGTATCATTCTCGCTAATAACAATAGAGCTAATAATATTAAATAAAGACTTGCCGCTGCCCTTACCACCAAAAGCACCTAAAAGGTTGCCTTCACTATCATACTGATAAATACAACCGGTGTTTTCCTCAGAAACAAATATGATTCCAAAGCTGTTTACCGCAATATCACTAAATACAGGTGTAGTTGCTTTTCCGTTTGAATCATAAACGGTCTCACCGTAATTACCAGAAGGGTAAATATTACTTCCTACAGTATTAATAACACTGATTCTTTGAGATTCAGCAAGGCCAACTGCATAAAGTCTGCCGTCATCAGCAAGACAGAAGTTTACATAAGATTCAGGTTCACGCTTTACCATCTGCATCTTTTGCTTTTCTGTCGCAAACTTACGGTAAATATAATCCCATAAATCGAAACCTACTTTATTGTCACCTACATAACCCTTAAAGTTATTTAAAGCATCAATGGTCATAAACTGTTTGCCCTGAATAACATAAATAAATTTACTTACAGGATCAAAAGCTACTTTAGACGGAGAAAAAAACTCCACATCATAAAGAAGATCGGATTCAGGCTTTACAAAGCTTTCAACGTAATTAAACTCCTTATCTAAATGAATAATACGACTGTTGCCGGAATCGGCAATGTAAATATCCCCATATTCATCAGCAGAAACACCTGTTGGAGAAGAGAGGTACATACCGCCAGCCTCTTCAATTTCAGCCAATACGTTAAAGGATTTATCTAACTTTAAAACACGATTATTACCTGTATCAGCTATATAATAAAATCCATTTTTATCATAAAACAGATCCTGAGGGTCACTAAGAGTTGCATACTTGGTGCCGGTAAACTCAGATATAACATCTACATTTTCATAAAGAGTAGGAACAGTTATACGTTTACCTTGATCTAATATATAGCTGTTGCTTACTGGCATAATTGCCGAGGTCGGCATTACCAAGCACATCATTACCGTTATAACGGCAACGGATAAGCAAATAGCTTTTTTCATATGATGTCCCCTCCTTATTTAATACCTGAGTGTGCCATTGTAGCAATTACACGACGTTGCATAAGAGTGTAAATCACTATTGTAGGCAATGTGGAAATAAGCGTAGCAGCAGCCATAGCACCGGCTCGTGTAAGAGCAGCACCGCTGCCGATAGATTGCAATGCCAAAGGCAGTGTTCTCATAGAAGTATCAGTAATGTATACCATAGGGGCGAATGCATCGTTCCAGCTTGCTGTAAAGGAGAAAACTACCAATGTGCTGCAAGCAGGCTTCATAAACGGAAATACTATCTTACTGAATATCTGCCATTCATTAGCACCGTCAAGACGCGCTGCTTCAAGTAATGCGTTAGGTAACTGATCGCAGAACTGCTTAACAAAGAAGAAACCGAAAGAGCCCGCAACCTTAGGAATAATGAGCGCCCAATATGTATCCATAAGCCTTAAATTATTTACAATTAAATAGTTAGGTATAGTGTTAAGTGTAGCTGGGAACATAAGGGTTGCCACTATAACTGTAAAGATTAAATTTTTGCAGGGCAGATCCAGCTTTACAAGGCTGTATGCACCTATTGAAGAAACAAAAATTGTAAGCAATACTGTAACTACCGAAACAAACACGCTGTTAACTACATAACGTAGGAACGGTACCGAACTGCTTCCTGTAGCAAAGAGCAGATCACGGAAGTTATTAATGGTTGGGTTTTTAACAAAGAACTGAGGCGGGAAACGCAATAGCTCATCCAAGGGCTTGAATGCTGTACAAAGAACGTATACAAGAGGTAATGCCGTGAAGCAAACAAATGCTAATACGAACATATAAACTAAAACTCTTGATGTCGATACTTTAATATGTAGTTTTCCTAAACGGATGTGAAAACCTTTTCTAACTCTCATAATTACCTCCCCTTCCCTTTATTCGTCTTTGCTGGACAGCAGGAATGACACCAATCTGCCGAACAAGAATGTGATAAGGAACAAAATAACAGTTACAGCTGATGCGTAACCCATTTCATACCTTTGGAACGCATAGTCATAAATATGTGCAACTAACGTATGTCCTGCATAGTTAGGTGTCGGGAAACCTGCGAAAGAGGTGATAATATCGAATACACCGAAAGAACCTGAGATAGTGTTTATAGCACCAAAGAGCAACTGCGGCTTCATTTGTGGAATGGTGATATAGAACAATTCAGCAAAACGTCCCTTGATACCATCGATAGCACCTGCTTCATAAAGCTCCTGGTTAACGTTCTGGAGACCTGCCATAAATACAAGGAAGCCAGTACCCATACCCATCCAAATTTGAATGAAAATACAAACGGGAAGAATAAGGTCAACGTCCTGATTCCACAGTATAGGAGCCGAGGTCAATCCCAAACGCATAAGAGCATTATTTATAAGACCGTAACTATCTGAAGAGAAGAAATAAAGCCAAATAACAGACATTGCTGTACCGCTGGTGATTGAAGGTGCATAGAATGCCAACGCAAATGCGGTTCTGCCCTTCAAATCATTAAGAACCCATGCCATAATGAATGACATAATATAGCTCACAGGACCTGCAATACAAGCAAATACCATTGTGTTCTTAAGTGCTAAAAGAAATATTTCATCATTAAGGAACAACTGTTTATAGTTGTTAAAGCCTACAAAATCATTACGGTTTAAAAGGTCGAAGTTTGTGACACTGTAAAGTGCCGACTGCACAACAGGAGCCAAAGTAAACAGACAGAATAAAACGAAGAACGGAAGAAAGAACAGAATAGCAAGCGTTCTGCTGCTAAGAGATTTATCTTTCTTTACTGCTAAAGATTTAGATTTCATTTTTTTCTCTCCTCCTTAATCATCTAATCCCAAGTCTGCACGTTTACGCTCAAGCTCAATATTTATCTGCTCGATGGCTTCTTCCAAAGAAGCACGTGGCTTGTAGTTACCTGTCATACATCTTGAAATAGCATTTGTCATATGACGTGAAGTGAAATAACTGCCCGGAGTATAGGGTGCTTCAACAACACCTTTCCAGCTTTGCTCGATAACCTCTAATTCGGAAGTACTCCAGGGTAATGAACGGTAAGCCGTTAGATTAGCAGTACCCCATCTTGCAGACATACCGAGTATAGATTCCAGTCTCTGACCGTACTCGGACTGAGTCTCAGCAGAAGTCCACCATTTGAGGAATTCCCAAGCAAGCTCAGGCTCTTTAGTTGTTTCCATTATAACCGAAACTGTACCGAGTGCCGCACCTGTAGAGCGATTAAGTGAACCATCCTCATTAACAGTAGCAGGAATGGGAGCAATGCTCCATTTACCAACAAGCTCAGAAGCACCGTAAGCAATATTTAAGTAATCAGCCATACCGCCGATACCTACAGGAGTTTCTCCTGTACGGAAACGGTTAAGGAAGCTTACATTATACGGGAAGCCGTAATCCTTATAGTTTCCTATAAATTGGTCAAACGCTCTAAAAGCAGCATCACTATCAAGAGCAGACTTCTTTTTATCACTTGTGTAATACTGACCGCCGTTTTGATAAAGGAATAGGCTAAAGTCTACAGGAATGTACATCTCAAGGTTGTACTGATAAAGCTTGGGTAACATTTCGTTATAAACTTCTTCCCAAGTGTTCGGTATTTTAATATGCAGCTTTTCGAATATATCGGTTCTGTATATCAAAGCCTTAAAATCAATTGTTTCAGGCAATCCGTAAACGCTGTCGCCATAAGAAATAGGATTGTAAAGTTGCTGTAATGTATAGCCTTTAATATCATTAAAATCCTTAAATTTAGCAAGATCCTTAACTACACCGCGAATAGCATATTCAACAGTATTATGACCAGTCATATTAAGAACTATATCAGGCTCTTTTCCGGCATTAACTGAAAGTAACAAGGTATTAACAGTACCGGCAAAAGCACCCTCGGGCAAAAGATTTACTTTTAAGTTAACATTATTTTTTATAGCAAATTCACTGTCTGACAAATCTTTTATAATTTCAGCCCATTCCTTACTCTTGGAGATCCAAATTTCCAGCTCTTTAGACTCCTTGCCGGTAGCTTCGTTTAAAGAACCTACGGCGTTGTAATCCTTAGTGTAGGAAAGAATAAGGTTTCTAAAGGTGTTGACAACAAGATCTAAGAAGGTCTGCTTAGGATTAGGTAAATCCTCTTCAGGGGCAGCGAATGTAATGTAATCCACAAACAAGAACTGAGTTTTAAGGGTTGTCAGCCAATCACCCATATTAGTAAGGGTGCTGGTGAAATCAGAAAGACCAGCGGGAATAGCATCAGTATCATTCTTGTAGCCTTCAATAGTGGATATGGCCTGACGGATACTGTTTTCAACAGTAGCAGTCTTGTTAGTCATCTTCTGCATGTTCTCAATACAATTATTAAGAACATCAATGATATCCTGTAAATTGTCAACAAGAGCAGGAATAGACTTATCCAATTCATAGTCATAGTTAAGGTCGGGAGACTGACCTGTAACCATAACGATATTTTGATAACAGTTAGAAAGCATTGAGTTTGCCTGAGTTATCTTGTGGATAATATCAGTAAGACCGCCGTTAACTGCCGACATCGTAAGGGTATGCTCGCCCTCATCCAAATAGAAAAGATAAGGTTCTTTGCCGTTTGCCACGGTTTTTGTCTGCCATTTGGGGTCATATTCAAATAAGTATTCCGCCATCTCAGCAAAGGGTATTTTGCCATCGATTTCAATTCTTCTGTGTGAAGGCATACCGCTGTTGGCATTTTGAACACTTCTGAGTGCTAATTTATAAAGTCCGGCTTCCTCTACATAAAACTTCCAGGTAATACTATCACCGTCGGATTTCCAAGTGTTGCCGCCGATACCATTAAATTTCTTGGAGGTTGTAGCTAAAGGAGACATAGTAGAATCGGAATCTGAAGCGATAAGTATAGAGGATGCGCTTTTTTCGTAAACTTTTTCGTAATCCTCTGCCTCAAAACGAAGACTCTTCTTTGCGTTCTTATAGCCTTTTTCTTTGTAATCAGCCTTTAGATCCTTATAGGAAAGCAATTCATCAGCAGATTTAATTGTGATTTTTGAAAATAGAACGGGTTGGTTTATGTATTCTAAGGTCAATGTATGCTGACCTGCAGTCAGGGCAAATTTAAGCGGTTCTCCATACATACCGCCGTTATCGTAAATAGCGGTTGTGCTCCAACGCTTAACCTCTACCTGAGATGGCATAACCTCGTCGCCTAAGTTATTTACTTTAGGCTTGCCTGAGTCAACGAAGCTACGTTTAAAGAATATATTCTTGGCTTCTTCAAAAGGATACTCACCGTCTATCTTAAGACCTCTTGATATATCCTGAGAGTTACCGTCTATACAATAATAATCAATAAAAAATTCATACATTCCATCAGAAGGAACAGTGATATTATATGTAATATCGCTGTTAATGTGGTCAGTATAAATAACTCTTCCCTTTTCCTTATCCTCCTTTATCAGGGGATTACCGGAAACATAAGAGAAAATATTGATATCACTCTCAAAAGAAACGGCCGCGCCCAAATCATTATCTTTAAGATACTCACTATAATAGTAGGTATCAAAAAGAATGTCAGAAACGGCAGAATCGTCGGTATAATTCAATCTTTCTGCAAGTGACTGAGCACCAACCAAGATTGCCGACTCAAACAGCATAACAGCCGCAAGAGAAAATGAACCTATCGTTTTTAAAATAGATTTTCTGCTCATAAACTTAATCCTTTCTAAAAAGCAATAAAAGTTGCTGCACAGCATAAATAAAAGCTTGCAGCATAAACCAAACCATAAAATTTCATATAAAATTGCTGAATTGGGAAACCCATTCAAAAATCCAAATACTAACTAGCAATATTTATAAATTTTACACAACGATTTTACCATTTTTTTATCAAAATAGCAATGCAATTATGTTTCAAATTTGTGTACAAATGTTGCATCCCACAAATGCCCTATATATCAAAAACTGCTGCACCTTTAAAGGTGCAGCAGCTGCTAAAAAATTACTTTTTTATTACGGTTTATTCAAAAACCTGACCTTCCCATTTAAGGCCGCGTGACTTAATAAGATCACTGAAGCTTGTGTAGACAGAAATATCATCAATATAAACTGTCTTACCTGTAAGCTCGCTCTTAGCGTTCTTAAATGTAACCTTAATTTCTGAAAGCTGATTGTAATCAAGCTCAGCATTAACTATTGAATAGCCTTCTTCTTCAAGAATGTGCATACAGTCTTTAGGAAGAACTACCCAACCGCGGAAACCGTCAGGAATGGTCAGCTCGCCTGTTTTCTTGGTAACAACACCGTACTTATCAACAAGATAGTACCATTTCTTAGCGTACTCCCAAAGCTCTACATTACCGCTATTGTTATCAAATAACTGGTAGTTAAGAGTGGTATCGCCTACGCCCTTAGGCATTTCTACCCAGAAGGTAGAGCCTGCACCGATAAGAAGATTGTGCTCAGTGCTGGTAGCAGCGAAGTTAATGAAGCTCTCACCGCCTGGCATAGTGAGCTTTAAGCAACGCTCATCAAATGAATAATCGGACTTTTCAATTACGAGACCATCGCTGAAATCAACTAATCCTGAACGCTTCTTGTTACCTGAACCGTCATTAGTAACTATCATATTAGTGTTCTCAAAGGTGCCTGCGTCATAAGTAGCAAGTAAGCCCTCAAGACCGATATCCTCGAAGCACTTTTCCATATCATAAATAAGTGCGAAGTCGTCTACCTCAAAGGTATGAACATAAGGTTCACCGTCAGCAATCGCATCGCGGGTAAAGTAGAATCCAATGTTATCAAGACCATATTTCTTAATATACTTAAACCAAGTAGTTACTTCTGCTCCCCATCTGGCTTTAACAGCATTTTGCTTATACAACTGCACATAAACTGTTCCTGAGAATGCCTTATTGAACTTAATGGAGTTACCTGAAGCCTGTTTAATGGTCTTACCGTCATCACTGACAGCATAGAAATCGGCCCAAACGGAGTTAGCTTCACCGTTTACACGTATCGCGAATCCCCAATTATAAGTATCTTTACCTAAGTAAGGAACGTCAACATGGAAAGAATAACCTTCTGCGTTATGAGGCTGCTGAACACCTGTAAGATCAGCAAAGAAATTAACGTTTGTAACTACTTTTTTCGATACATTCGTGGTAAGCGGCATACCCATACCGTCAGCTGAATCGTTTTTAGCATAAAAGGGCTTAGTAGTATCAAAATAAGCAGAAGAACGGGAACCTACAGTGTTTCTGCCCTCACCTGTACCGTTATTTATAAGCTTAACATTAGGACCTGTATAAGGAGCCTCAACATCAAACTTAAAGGTTGCTACAGCACTGCTGGTGCCGTTTGCAACAGCGATTGCTTTAACTGTGGTAGCTTCTCTAATTGCGATAGGAGAACCTTCAGGGATACCTTCACCCATAGGAATTGACTCAAAAAGGATACTTTTCTCAGTGGGAGTATCACCATTCAAGGTGTAGTAAATCTGACAGCCTTCAGCCGCCTTGAGGAATACCTCAGTGCCTGAAGGAAGAAGCTCAAAACCAGGGTCAGCAGTAGGAGGCATCGGGCGCTTCGGCTGCTTTGCAAGCTCCTCAAGGAACTTATCAACATCAGCGATAGCTACTACCTGGTCTAATGTAAAGTTTTTGCCTGCATAATTAGAATGATTCTGATAGAAGCATAATTTATTAACAGTTTTATTATCTACAAAATCAGACCAAGTCATTGGGTTAGAATTATCCCATTTGCCGCCTACACACAAACCGTCAAGCTTAAAGATTAAAAATCCTTCAAAGTTGCTGAGTGAGGGGAATTTTGTATTATCAGCATAGGTCTTTACTTCGCCTGTAGCGGTATTAAAGCTAGTGCATTCACCCAAAAACAGGTGATCCTGTTTTGATACGCAGGGTGAGAATTTAATAGCTTGATCTCCGGGAACACTTACCCAAAAAGCAAATGCCTTTTGATTTTTCCAGGTTGCTTTATCCAAATTGTTGGGGAAAGCAACATTCCACATACTTGCACCCGCACCACCGAGACCTAAATAATTAACAGCATCGCCGTAAGGTGAAACATCCTTAGTTATGGTCTTAGTAGAGGTGGTACCGTCGTTTGCACCGTCACTCTTAAGAGTTGCAAGATCTTCACAAGGGTTAAGAACTGTAATGTTTCCCTGACCGGCAGGCAACGGAGTGTCAGCCAAAGCAAACAAACCTATGCCGCAAGAGGTTAACACCACAGCAATAACAGTAAGTATTACTGTTAATTTGCGCATCTTAAAGTTTTTCATAAATTTTCACATTCTCCTTTATTTAAAATTTGCTGAAAAAGCGAAAAATGCTTCTTTCGTTCAGCACCGTTTTGTGCGTAGCAATATTATCCTATCCCGACAGGGAATGTTAAATAAGCTTGCTGTGAGATAAGGATATTTGATAAATTAACGCTAAGACGATTGTCAACCGACTGTGCACAAAAGGAACATTTTTCACCTTTTCTGCTTTCCTTGTTAAAGATAATTGGCAGCTTCTTATCGGCTAATAGTAGTCATATTGGCTGCTACACCGAAAATACGCAGGTATTAAGATAACTGTCAATTCCCTGTAATTTAACTTCTCGGTTTGTATTTTATCTTCAATCAAACCATTTTGCTCATAATACTGTAAACCGTCTAATTCGATTATCAAACCGGCATCAGGAATATAAAAATCAACAAAATAATTATCTATAACCTTTTGCCGCAAAAAGATTATCCTATCTTTTTGAAAATCACACTAAAGATTCTTATGATTGCCATATTCTTTAGCTTCTTAGCAAAGCCTTTGGTAACGGTGCATACGCGGGATTGTGTTTAAAATTCAACAGAATCCCTTATCCTCACTATAACAAGAGAGGCTTATAAATTTCCCCCTAGGGGATTCCGCATTAGCGGAATCCCTGTGGGAGCTATTAATCAGAAAAACTAATTAATAAAGAAAATTCTTAAATTATTTAACATACTGCTTTGCAGCCTTAATTAATGCAGCAGCAGTCTTCTCATAGTTGAAATGACCGATAAGCTTATCAAGACCAAAGGCGCCCTTTGTGCCGTCCTTTGAGAATGTCAACCAGTTGTAGAAGAAAAGACCGCCGCGCTGAGCCTCAGGCACATCTGCAAGCATTTTTGCAAAGGTTTTAATTTGTGCCTCTACGGTTTCATCACTGAAGCTGAAGGAGATTTCACCGCTTGCATTTGTAGTGAAAGGTGAGTAAGCAGTTGGGAAGAACCAATACTTTATATCAGTTCTTTTAACAGTTTCACCTGAAGTTTTTGTCTGAATATTCTTCTTTAACTTATCAAAACTCTCAGCATTTTGATCAGGAGTGTCATCATAATCATCATAAGCAATATCAGTTACATACTGATATGTCTCATAATTAGCAGCGTTAAGCTCATCCTTGTCGAGAATGGCAAAGAATCTCTTGCCGTAGGTTTCTTTGAGATACTTGGTAAATACTATGTACTGATCGGTAGTAAGAGCAGGGAATATTTCTTCAGTAGCGAAACCTACAACAGCGTTCCAAACCTTATTAGCTTTAAATGATTTAATCATTTCATCAAGAGCTTTTGCCCATTCAGGATTAATCACTGTAATTTCGGCATCGTATACATATTTTCCTTCTGCTTCATCAAACTTAGCGAACATCTCGACTCGCTCAAGTTTAGTATTCGTAAAGCTTCTGGAAAGCTGTATCCAAGCTGAACCACCGTTTTTCTTAATCTGAGCCAACTCATAAATATCGGTTGTGATGTAGGTATTAACAATATCCTCCTCAGCGACGCGGTCGGAATAGCGAGAATCCCAAGAACCGTATCCGCCGTGGAACAGACCTACCATAACATCTGGATACTCAGCAAAGGAAGCATCCTCTTCAACAGTGTAATTAACGCCTGAAATCTGCTTTCTTCCTGCTGTTAATTCAATAGCAGTATCAAATAATCCGTTACCGTCGATATCAGCATTCTGGTAAGCGAGAGGTGTTGAAGGATCCGCATTGAACTTCTTAAGACGAACCGTATCGCGAACGTCTACAGAGCCGTCGTCGTTAACGTCGCCCACAGTGGTTTCAACGCCTATTTCTGAGAAGAATCCGCTTATGCTGTCAACTAATCTGAAGTCACCCAACCAGAAAGAAGAGTTGGTATTAAATTTAATACGACTTTTGGTTGTCCAGAAGTAGGAGACAAAATCAGTTATTTTGAAATCAGTATTGGCGAGTTCATTTTTTAAATAAGTGGAATTATCTACAGTGGAACCCACTAAAGCATTCTTAAGAGGAACAATTACGTAACCCTCAAAGCCGCTATAAGCCGGCTCATTGCCCTCCTCATATAACTTATACTCCTTAGTTGCGAGATTATAAGTCATTGTAGAGGATTTGAAGAAATATTTTTGATCTTTCAAACCGTCAGCAAGCTTAATGCTTTCACCCTCAGGAACCTTAACCCAGAAAACCATAGCTTCCTTTTTAGCAATTTCTTCTTTAGTTATATCAGAAGTATTTTTAATCCATAAAGAATATTGCGGATCTTTATCATCAGGGAACACATTTTCATTTCTAGTAAACTTCATAGAAGTAGCTGTTCCTGGAGCAGTAATCTCGGTATCAACAGCAACATCAAAGGGAGAAGCAAATTCTGCTAAACTTGCGTCTCTGCCTGTATAGCCAGCGACTAAAGAAGAATAACCGCCGAAAGTTTTGCTGGTTATATTTGAAGCGTCGTTATATACGCTTTCTGCTCTCTTAGCAGCATCAGCTGCAGCATCAGCAGTTGAAGTTTCGTAATCTTCAACAGCTTTAACAGCGTCAGCTAACATACTGTCATTAAAGTGGAATCGGAAATCATCATAATAAAGAACTATAGGAGTTTCACCAATAGTATTAGTTTTGAAATTTCTTGCAGTCCACGGAGCATAACCCATCGTAGGTCTTGAAGAATAAGCATAATAGGATTCCCAAGTATAATCTACTTTATCGTAAGTAATTACAGCAGAGTCATCAAATAAGTAGTAAATTCTACCTGTAAAGCCATTAAGATTAATTTTTTTATCGGAAGTAATTACGGTCTTGCCGTCATCACTGATAGCGTAAACAGTACCTTTGTAGTCAGCGTATTTATTACCATTACCAAATGCGCCTGTAACGGTATAGTAATTACCCTCACCTAAATCGGGTACAGATACCCATAAGCTGAATGCTTTAGCCTTTTTGAAATCAATCGCAGAACCATAAAGCGTTTCGCCACGTGTCATAGTAAAGGCAGGACGAGCGGAGTCACCGTTAGCCTGAGTAATAGCGAAAGCTAGATTATTATCAGCAGGATGAACACCAGTAGCAGTTTTATTACCGCTATTAGCAAACATATTATAAGCACTGGAAGTCATACCATTTCTAGCGCTTGCATTATTCATAACATAGCTACGGTTGTAGATATTGCTTGCTTTCTCTGCAGCGATTCTTTCAATATACTCTTCTGTGTCCTCATAAATAAGCATGAAGTCATCAATTGTATAAATATCGCCTGCAAGCTGATTCCATTTATTGGATATGAACATATATATGTGAGATATGGTATTAGAGGCTGCGTAACCAGAAAAAGAGGTTGCAGTACCGTTCACCTTGAATTTGCCTTCACCGCTAACATCAAGAACAACAATACCATCGAAAGCATCCGGTATTATTATACCGGCAGGGTTTTCACTTGAAGGTCTAGTTGCAGGATTAGTTACTGTACCATCATAATTGATTAATTTTGCAGTTGTACCATAATCAGCGTAATTATAAAGTACTTTGTCACCATTTAAGCCAAATCTGAATGTAGGACTTTTTCCTGAAGCAGTACTATTGATATTAGGCACTTTAATTCTAAATGCAATAGCATTTACCTTTTCAGGACTTGGAATGTTGGTAGACTGTACTGTGGTTTTGAAGCCATCATCAGTCTGAGCAACCAAAGTAGTATCCTTGATTTCTTTACCGCCGTATGAATCTTCATTATCTACAACTGTAAATGAGTGATTTGCTGTAGTATTAGTGTCTATAACATCGCTTGCATTAGATAATACATAGTTATTGGAGAAAATACTGTCGACAACTGCGGCAGAATCATAAATAAAGCCGAAGCTACCGTAAGTAAGGGTTTCGCCTGCAACAGAATTTTCAGAGGTTGATGTATAAAGAATAAAGCTTATTTTTTTCTCTTCTTTTGCTATTAAATCAACCCATTGTGCCCAAGTATACTTATCAGATGCAGCATTGTTGTATCCTGTAGCTACAGTAACATCTGAATCAGAGAAGATTGCATAAATAGTACCTGACCAGTAATACTTGCTTGGTTTGTTAACAGATATAGAGCCGTCATCACCTAGATAGTAGTAGGTAACATTCACGAGCTTGTTAGCCTCATCGTTAACGCAAAAATCAAATTTAAACTCACCGTTAAAGTTTACGCGCCAGCTAATACCCTCAACTTTCTCTATTGCAAAGGGACGAGCTGTACCCCTAGCTTCGTCATAAATGGAGTTAACAGCAAGTGTAGCATTATTAGCTTTGCTCTTAAGACCTTGTGTTGTATACTGTAAGCCCTTGCCTTCAAGACCAGGGAAATCAACAACAGTACCGTAAACCCTGGAGTTAGAATCCCAACCTGTAAATAAGGAATTTGCTGCGGGATCGGTCTTGCCTTCATAAACTACACCGTTTTTAGATGCAGCAGCGCTTGCCTGATTGAAAACAAAGGAAACAGGCATATCGGAAAGATAATCAGCTAATTCGCCGATAGACTTGGTAGAAATTGCGAATTCATCCAAATACCAAGCTTTTGTGAGCATAGCTTCGGTATTAACAACACGCATACCCATACCCTTGAAGCGTTCGTTCTTGATGATGTTAACTGTATAATCAGTTTTGCCTATATTTTTGCCGTAATTCTCTTTCTCAGAAAGGTCATAAATAACATAACCCTTGAAGCCTGCGGGCAAAGTAATATTGCCATGTTTAGCAAAAACGGGAAGTAATTCGCCTGTTTTAGCATCCAATAAATAAACATAACCGTCAAAATAAGCGGTAGGTGCTGTCTCGTCTACGCCATACTGATAGCGATATGTAAAATCTGTACCAGTATCATTAAAAACGTAATAAGAAAGTGTTTTTACTGCTGCTAAATCAGTAGCAGTGAAGTCACCCAAGTTATTTTTAATATTAAAGTATTTACTTAAAGCTAACTGGGGTGTTACCCGGTAAGCCAAATCACCGTCAAGATTTCTTATTTCTACTCTATTGAATTTATTTGCCCAACCGCTATCATTATCAGCAGAAGCATCATTCATAACATAGTAGCTAAGATCTGCGGTAGTTGCCACCGTAGCTGCGGCATTAGCTGTAAAACCTACTGTGCAAAAAGATATTACCATTGCAAAGGTTAAAACTAACGCCAATACACGTTTGAAATTAGAGATTTTCAAATTTTTCTCTCCTTTGTATAATGTTTAATTTAATGCGAATGCATTCAATACCATAATGACTCTCTTTTAGTTAGCAAGAACCTTTCGGTAATAAAAACAGTTCTGTGAACTGTCAGAACCAAAAAGGATCAAACCACAACAAGACTAAGAGAAATCCATTACGGTTGTGGATTGTTTGTTTCCATTATAAAAATGGAGGAGAGCATTTTCTTGAAGTAGGATTAGATTTATCAAAAGATTAATTCTTAATCCTAGATTGGTATATTCAGAAACACCATTGAAATTTTATTAATTTTATTATCAGATATGCATATAACTGAGAAATTATTACTTTAAATTTCGCAATACATATTTGATTGTTAAACAAAATCTAAATTTCATAATGCTGAGACCGATTAGTTCAATTATAAATATAACTTTATGGTAATAAAATCGAAAATTCAATTAAAATTATCTTATTCATAAAAGGATGCAGGATGGTCCCACAAACATTATATCAAATAAGGTGACATTTTAAATTTAAAATAGGGATGGGTAGAGGCCATAACCAGTCCCCATCCCTAAATTTAACAAATCGTTAATCTAAGAATTATTACTTATTGCAACGGTCATAGTACTTCTGAAGAACAGCAACGTACTTATTAATACCCTTCTTGTTCATTTCGTTAATAAGTGCGGTCCAGTCACTACCCATATTTTTAGTACCCTTAACAAAGTTTCTGTAAGAGTATTGAACCGAATTCCAGTAAGTAATATAAACTTTTTCGTTATTAATTTCTTCCTGAGTCTTCCAGGTCTTAGGTAAGAATTTCTGCTTATTGTTCTTTAATGTTTCAGCAGACCAAGCATCCATAGCGTAACGACGCTCGTAAAGAGGAGATACTTCCTTGTTAGTGATTTTTGCGCCTTCAAGGAAATTCAAAGCTTTGATAGCCCAAGCAGGGTTCTTGCCAGCTTCTTTGCCTGTGAACTCATAAGTGGTTTCTGAGGTTTTCTTATAAGCATTACCTACAGCACCGTATTGCTTTAACATATAACCATCGTTTGTAAAGAGATAGTCAAGCCAACGAAGAGCAGCGCTTACGTTTTTACACTTGCTGGAAATGGTCAATGCACCGTTGTCTACTACAGGATTAACTGTAATAGCCTGTGCGGGGAAGTCACCGTTGTTGCCAGCGGTAGGATATCCGAGATACTCGTACTCATTTAAAAGAGCATCGTCCATAGACTGGGACGGCCAACCCCACCAGAAGCAACCAACCTTACCTGATGCAATAGTTGATAAGAATACGGCGTTGTTAGCAGCACCGTCTTTCATAGATGTCTTGTCAACAAGACCTTCCTTATAAACTTTAGCCCAATATGTAACACCGTTCTTCATATTTTGGGTGGTATACATATTATGTACTATACCCTTTGTATCTACGTCTATGCGTGTATTGAAGCCCCAAGGAGCGTAGATTAAGCCGTCCTGATGCCAAGTTGCAAGCGGAATTTCGTCTGCCTGACCGTTACCGTTGGGGTCTTTAGTTTTAAATGCAACGAGCATTTCATAGAATTCGTCCATAGTCTTTGGTTTC
Organism: Acutalibacteraceae bacterium; assembly: GCA_045128715.1. Taxonomy (GTDB): domain Bacteria; phylum Bacillota; class Clostridia; order Oscillospirales; family Acutalibacteraceae; genus UBA737. Next base: position 24,442 of record JBGVRU010000059.1, read on the forward strand.
TGAAGACCTAACTTATCAAGCCAGGTTTTACGAACCCACCAGAAGTGCTGAGCATAGGGGAAGTCCACGGTTAAACCGGGAAGTGAATACATCTTACCATTAGCGGTAGTTGCATTCTTCCAAGCCTCAGGATACTTATTATAAATATTGTAAATATTAGGAGCCCATTCCTTAAGGATATCCTTGGTATACTCTACGAATGCGCCTTCCTTGCTGTACTGAAGCATTTGTTCATCAGTAAAGGTACCAGTGAAGATGTCAGGCATATTACCAGACTGAAGGGCAAGAAGACGCTTACCTTTCATCTGATTTTCTGCAGCTAACTGCCATTCGATCTCAATATTGGTCATTTTCTCATATTCTTTTGAGAATTCAGAATTAGGAATATCGCCCAAGTCTGCACGGGTTACGCACAAAACAGAAAGCTTTTCCTTCTTCTTAACGATGGGGAAGCCTGTTTTATTAGTGTTGCTGTTTACAGGAATAGTTACCTTGCCATCGTCTTTATTGGTGTTGTTCTTATCTTTGTCTTTATTGGTAGTGTTGTTCTTATCTTTGTCTTTGTTGGTAGTGTTGTTTTTATTTTTGTTGTTATCCTTGTTGTCTTTGCTTGACTCACCGTCAGATTCGGTATCATCAGCAGAAGAAGCATCCTCAGCATCACCATCGACATACTCATACTCTATTTCCCATTCGGTTGAAGAGCTGTTATCAGCATTATTCTTACAGCCTGCGAAAAGAGTGGCAGTCAGGATTGTAGCCATGATAAGCGCTAAAATTCTTTTTGTCATTTCTTTCACCTTTCTTTATATTAATTGTACAATGAATAATCGTAACGGTAACCGCTTGCACGAATTTCCTTACCGATTTCAACAATTCTTTTAGCTAAATTATCCCATTTGAATTGGCGATCGGGATCTAACAATTCGCCTAAGCCTTGATCACCGTAGGTATTCCAGGTGTAAAGATAAAGTCCACCAGGATTCCTCTGTTTCATAAGGAATTTATACATCATATTGAGGTGCTCTATACAGAACTCTTCGTTAGTTAAGTTTCCGTATTTTCCTTGGCTATCCCATAAACCGGTGGCGCGATTATGAGTAGTTGGGAAGAACCAAATACGCACGTTATTTCTACGGCCCATATTGTTGAGCATTGAATCAATCATTTCTTGGTAACGATCCTGATCAAGGTGGCTATACCAGTCAAAGCCGATGTCAGTGATATAACCGTAAGTATCGTAGGTCATAGGTGCAATGGTGAAGCCCGAGGGAGCATTATCTTTAATCTCATAAACAGAGACGCAAGCAAAAATACGCTTTTCGGGGAAATTGTCACGCAACCATCTGGTAAGGGTTCTGAACTGAGCCTGAGTAACTTTCATACAAAGCTCCTCGGTCTCGAATCCTGCTATAACATCCCAAAGCCCTGCAGACTTATAAGCAGCTACCGCTGACTGAATATTCTCAGCCCAACCATCTTTGAAAGTGTTAGTGTTACGATCGGGGAAAGGATTAGATATGAAGTACCATGCAAGACCGTTTTTCTTCTTAATATTGCGCAATTGCTCAATATTGGAAGCACGGTAATATGAAATAAATTCTTCTTCCTTGGCGTACTTATTACCTAAAAGGTCATCCCATTGGCCTTCCTCCATGTGATATATAGCCATACCAATGCGTTCATTGAGGGGATTGTAAATAACCTTTTCCAAATCAACCTCGTAAACGGGCTTTACCACTTCTTCCTCCGGTTCCTTTGTGGGCTCATCTGCAGGTTCCTCATCTACTACAGGTGTTTCATCTTCTTTATACTCATTGTCAGTGTCATACACATTCTCATCAGTATCTTCTTCGGAAGATGTTTCATCAGTCTGAGTAGTTGTAGGTTTCTTAACGATTACAACCTTTTTCTTTTTCTTTTTTGTGGTTGTTGTACCGCCATTTCCACAGGAAGCCAACACAAATAATACTATACCAACAACTATTGCAACACTTAAAATGATGCTCACGATGGCAAGTATTTGTTTTGTTCGCTTGTTCATATTATTCCTCCTTAGCAAAAAATAATTTTTTACACTACGATTCTAACATTTTTCTTATTAAACGACAATACCATTATGTTTCATTTTTTTTGCTAAATGTTGCAAAAATGTGTTGTGAATCATTCCAATTTATTATCAAACCTACAAATCGCACTAATTATATTAACTCTTTTTGAGCAATTTGTACAAAACACTATTTGACAGCCTTTGATTTTCGAAAGTATGTTTTAACAAAATGTTAATAAACATATATTTATAATGCTGTTCATTGTTTTATATATTTTAACATATATAGCTTATCGCTTGACTTTTTGTGATTATTTGCTATAATGATTATTAATTCATAAGAATTTTTTATAGTTTTTGTTAACCTGATTTCATCGGGTACGTGGAATTATTAAAATTGTATTTTGACACTTTGACCAAATCAGAGTAAAACGCCCATGGAGGAAATTTTTGTTATGTTTATTTTAAAACATTCCATTAATACCAGCTACAACGTTAACGCTTCCTTTTCTGTCACGCAATGCGGATATGAAGATTGCAAACCCGGTCACAGCTATGGCCCCTCTGTAAGGGATTTTTACCTGGTGCACTTTATATTTTCAGGCAAAGGAACACTGAAGGTTGGCGACAAATCTTACCACCTCTCAGGCGGTCAGGGTTTTTTCATCCCTTTAGGGACACCTGCCACCTACACAGCTGATACTAAAGACCCTTGGTTTTATGGATGGGTAGGCTTTTCAGGTGAATGCTCTAATCAGCAAATAGCTCTCAGAGGTCTTTCCGATGATAAGATAATTTTCCAGTTTTCCGACAGCCATGAGGTTTTAAACTCCTTAAAAAAGCTTGTTGACAGCTACGGCAACGAGGGCAACGGCTTTTTAGCAATTTCCAAGCTGTTTGAATTATTCAGCTTTATTAATCCCGAGCATGATTCTTCTATGTTGCAATCGAGTGTTATTAATGAAGTTATTCTTGATATCGAGCAGAATTACGCAAAGGATGTTACTGTGGAGGAGCTTTCAAAAAAGCACAATATAAGTCGAAGCCAGCTTTTCAGGCTTTTCAAAACCAAGCTGGATATATCGCCCCAACAGTATATTAAGCATTACCGCATTAATCACGCTGCCGACCTGCTGCGAAGAACAGAGCTTACAATAGGTCAGGTTATGGAGCAATCGGGATTTTCCAATATATCCAATTTCTCAAGGCAGTTTAAATCGGTTTACAACAGAAGCCCTAAGGATTTCAGAGAGTATATCAAAAATCATGTTAAATCCTTAGATGACACAGGATCTTCAGATCAATAGCTATATATTATATAATGTGTAGCAAATTCTTACATAAGTTAATAAATCATATTCATATTAAAAAGGTAGTAACGATTACGTTACTACCTTTTTTGAAATATTATTTCTTATTTTTTAATGCCCAGCGTTTCATAACCTCTTCGGCAGGCTTGCCCTGAATAGTAAAGCCATGTTCACCGTTTGGCTCTCCTGCATACCGAGGTATATCCTGAGCTTCATCCCATATCCACCAGAAGAAGCCCATCCACTGAGGCAAATCCCAGAAGATGCGTAAGGAAGCCTCCATATAGTCGGCTTGTTATTGTCCGTCGTTATCTCTTACCATCTAAAACTGCATTTTGATACTCCATATAATCGGTGTATTGTTGAACAGCGGCTTTTCCACCGGGCTTAACCCTTGCATTCGGAGCTGTGAAAAAGCCTGAGAACATAAAGTTCATAATCTTTTCAACATAGGGCCTAACAGTTTCCATCTGTTGAATGAAGCCTTCTTCTCCGTCCATTCCGCCGTTTTTAAATCGGGGAACAAGCAAACTGATCGCTCCGTTTCCTGCAAGATTAACATTTGCACCGGTAAAGTTAAATGCCTCGCAGTTTGCCCATAAATGCTTTTTACTCTTTTTGCAATAATCCAATAGAGTGATATTTTGTTGACGACTGTCAGCTAATGTAAATCTGTTTTGGCCAACAAAATCCTGTGGCATCATAATATCAAATAAATCGTGACTTTCGATGTAATCGATAAATTCCTGCCCAGGTTGACAGTATGGCGACATTAAAATGGGCTTTGCGGGAGAAAGCTCCCTTGCCTTTATAGTGTTGCGATTGAGCTTATCCCAATATTCAGGTTTGAATTTTTCCATATTAAGTTCACAGGCAAAATACCAGCCATAGAAGGACTTATGAGAATGATATCTCTCGAAAAGCTCTTCTATATCCTCGGGTTCGCCAGTTCTTCCGTAGTTGTTGCCAACTCCGATGAAAACATTCTGACCGTTTTTATCGGCAGCAGATAAAATAGCTTCTATAGGGTCCCGTGCCAGAATATCTGACTTAGGGTATAATTTTGAGCCCTCATAGTGAGCAGTAACCTTTAAATTATCAACATAATAAAGGCGTTCATATTGATGCGAAACCATAATAATTATACCTGTCTGACGCATATTATGAAGATCATCAATATAGTCTGCCCAGTCCTGGTCAAGCATTGCCTTAACATCGGGTGTGTAGGTTATGCAGCATTTTCTGTCATTCGGTGGTCCCAACATAACAAAGCCGCCATCTAAAAGAACGGGATGTTCCCCCACAACCTCAAATTCAACAACCTCGCCATTTATATCGAGGATGTTTTTTCCAATTTTGCCTTTTATATCGGGGAAACACTTAACAAAACCATACTCGCCTTTTTTGACAAAAACCTTTTGGTTATCAATAACCTCTTCGTTAAGGCGAATGCAAAGCTCCATCTCACCGTCCTCATCGCCTGTGTTTTTAAACTGAACACGAACTTCGAGTGGGTCTCTTTCCTGAATGGGCGAATATGGAAGAAGCTTAATATCAAAATCTTTATCTATCTTAAAATAGGCGCTCATAAAGCTCTACTTCCTTTGGTGTATGAATTTCTCCGTTCCATTGAACGAGAGCTGAATACATAGCACTGGGGAATGCTGTTTCGGGTCTGTGCCAGGTTGTCTGAACAATGCCGAGACTACCCTTTCTTCTGCACAATTTAACCATATTTTCAGTTCCCTTTCTGTTTATAAAGGGAGAATAAACTGTTTGATATCCGCGTGACTCAAAGAAGTCAACATCTGCCCAATAATCGCCGATATCGTTATGTGTCCAGACATTGATAAGAATGTTCTTGGGGAGCATATCTGCAATAATGGGATTGGGCTTCCAGGTGAGAGAATCCATAGAAGAATAGAGCATATCACCCCACATAACCATTCTTGTTCCCTTTTCCTGAAGATAGGTATTAAGTCGGCAAAGATGATTTGCAAAGAGGACATCTGCAGGTTTAGTTCTATCTTCTTCGGTTGAACCAAAGCCAAAGCATTTATCACAGGAAGCGTGTAGATAGGGTGGATTTCTAAATGTTTCAAGAAGGTCATCCATAATATCACGCAGATATTCCTGAGTATCAGGATTTTCCGTCGCAAAGCACCATCCACCCGGAACCCACATATCAGCAAGGTCAGGTCTTTGGTCTAAAACAACGTGCTTTCTTGATGTTATTCTGCTCCAACCTGCGTGGCTTGTGAGGTTTTGGCAGGGCAAAGGAGTGATATGTAATTTATCAATAGCAAGACTGATAATTTCCTCAACCGTTTCTCTTGTATAAGCCTTGGGCCAAGCCGCATAGGGACGCTTTTTGTAAGGGAACATTCCCCAGAATTCCATAAAGATATAATTATAGCCTGCAAGAGCGGCCTTTATAATTCTCCTCTTGATATCCTCGGGATTGGTATCTTCTTTTTCTGTTCCGTCGTCAGGATTGAAGATGCAAAGGTGCATACCTCGGAATTTAATATCAGGCTCGTCGCAGATTTTCATGCAAGGGATAGCATCGCCGTGTTTTTCTTTTAAAACTGCGAGCATTTTAAGAGCATTTGAAAGCCCCTCCTCGCATTTAACGCAAACAGAAATACCATCGTTTGCAATATCAAGAACATATCCGTCATCATCGATATCGCAGCAGCATTTCTTTTCCTCAATTTCAAGCTTATCAAATCCGCAAAGAGAAAGAAGATAGGAATAATCTCTCTCAACCGGAACAAAATTTGAAACAAGCTTTCCGCCGCCGAAATTGCCTTCTTTGAGTTCAACTTTTTTAGGATTTCTAATCATATTATTCAACCTCTTTTATAGCATTTTAATTCTTGGTTTATATTTTTCTAAGTATGCCGCATTCTTTTCGTCGCCGCCGGGTGTGTTTGCGCTTGACCAGACAGGGGGTGTTAACCCACGGTCGATACACTGCTTAACACACTCAATTTCGAGTAAATGCGCAATATAGAAATCAATTATATTTGATACGGGAGCTATGGGAGTATCAAGGCCCGGTACGGTTACTACTGCATCGCCTACGGGGTTGAAATCCTCAATGCAAACATCTGCATAATCATTAAGATTAGTTTTGTTTGGATGACGGATAAAGTGGTCAAGCGGCATTTCTTTCTGCCAAGCTTCACTTGAAACGGCAATAATTTTAACGCCGTTTTTCTTGGCCTCCATAGCGGCATCAATTGTTGCGGGATTAATACCGATATTATGGAATATTATAAGCACATCGTCTTTTTTAAGGTCATAATATTTCACAATTGATGCGCCGTAATTAACCGTTCTTTCAAGCTCTAAATATTTAAGTGCCTGATTAAATACAGAAAGTCCTGTTTCCATTAAAGGATTAATGCAGGAAAGTCCACCCGCTCTGAAAAACATTTCGCCTACAGGCAGAGTTGTGTGACCGCCGCCGCCGTAAACATTTATAAGGCGGTCATTCTGTATGGCATCTGCCATTAAAGATGCCGCTTTTCTGATGTTTTCACTTTGGGTATCGTTAACTTTTTTGAAATTTTGCATTAAACTTTCAAAATAGCCAAAATCATTCATCTTTCATTTTCCTTTCAATTTCATTTTTTGTTGGAATAGAATTTAAAACACCGCTTTTAGTAACACTTAAACCCGAACCGCAAACGGCATATTTGCAAGCGGTTTCAATATCTTTCCCCTCTGCTAAACATACTGCAAGCACACCATTAAAAGTATCCCCTGCGCCCGTTGTATCAACGGGTTTCACCGCTATAGCTTTTATGAATTTTTGATTATTAATGCTACAGCCTTTACTGCCGAGGGTTGTTATAACATTGCCAAAACGGTCTATATCTATCGCTTTTTGCTCCTGTTCGTTAGGGGTTACTGCAAATACAGATTCCGCAACACTTTGCGATATGGGTCTTATAGGAGCAGGGTTTAAAATAATTTTCACATTGTGCTTATTTGCAAGCTCTACTGCAACCTCGTTTACCTCTTCAGGCACCTCGTGTTGCAAAATCAGAATATCGCTATTTACAATTTCTTCTTCAAAGGAAATTACATCATCTACAGAAAGCTCCGCACTTCTGAAACCCGTAACCTGATTTTCACCATTTTTATCGGTAAGAATTACGGCAAAGGTGGTTTTCATTCCCTCTTTAACCGCAAAAAAACCATTTATACCGTTTTCCCTTGCAGTTAGTCGGCATTTTCGCCCGTCATCATCATCACCGACAGCGGCTAAAAATGAAACCTCTGCTCCCATGCGAGCACAGGCTACAGCCTGATTAATACCTTTACCGCCAATTTCCTCATATACACTTTCGGCAACAAGAGTTTCTCCCTTTTCATGAAAATGGTCTACGTTCATAAAAATGGAATTTCCGCAAATTCCGATAACCGAAATTTTAGCCATTTCACTCACCTCACAGGTGTTTTATGCGTGGCATATATTCTTTGATAAGCGCCTTGTTATACTCTGCTCCGCCCTCAATATTACCGCTTTTGTATATAGGCGGTTCAATGCCGTTTTTAGCAGCAAGCTCTGCTCCTTCAATCAAAATTGAATTTAAAATAAAGGAGCTGGCGGCAGTAGAAACACTACCCATTTTAACATCGGTATTCGTAATATCCATAACAGCGTCCCCGTGGGGCACACAGTTATCAATATAAATATCAGATATTTCGTATAACTTAGGGGTTTCGGTTTTATCGTCAAAATATGCGCTTGATACAACCGCGATATTTTTAATTCCGTTTTTAGACGCCACCTTTGCCATTTCGCAAGGAACGGCATTTTTTCCGCTTGTGGATACCACTATAAGGGTGTCTTTTTCATTAAGGCAATAGCGCTCGAAAACGCTTTCAGCAATACCGCTCATTTTCTCCATTTTACTGCTCTTTGCAGCACCGTTATGAAGCATTAAATCGGTATCAAGCATAGCGCTCACATTAACAAGACCACCTGCCCTATAAAAACAGTCAAGCCCGATTAAATGGGAATGTCCGCAACCGAATATGTAAATAATACCATCGTTTACTATTGTTTTTGCAACCATTTCGGCGGCTGTTTCAATTTTTTTAAACTGCGTTGTTTTAATTTTATTTAAAATCTCAACAATGCTGTTACAATAGTTTTCAAAAATCATATTATTTCTTTAGAACGCGCTTATAATTTCTTCCAATGTTGTCCCAAAGCTCAATTGGATCTTTCGCAGCAACGCTTGTGCCATAACCACCGCGATAGGTCCAAGTGGCAATACGGTCAACACCTAATTCCTCGTACATATCAACAACCTTGTCAATCTGTGCGAAATCGTCAGGACGCTTGTTGTAACCCATTAACCAACGTTCACTCTGCTTACCGTACTTCTTAGCCATAGCAACTGTTCTTTCGGTAATTTCTCTAAAGAAGCTTTCGGGAAGTGTCCAGTTAATAATTGTGGTTGAGAATACATCGAAATAAGGACAAGAAGCAACCATATCCCAATTATCATAACCGCGAAGCTCGGTTACATAGTAGCTGTTAAGTGTTGCGTGAACACAGCAGGTGATTTCAAGATTTGGATTATACTCTTTAAGAGCCTTAGAAGTATCCTCAAGAGTATAGAGAGCCTCTCTCCATCTGAACTGCTTAACATCATCATTCATAAATTTAGGCATTTCATAGCCATAATATTCTTCGAACTTTTTCATACATTCAGGACAGCGGCAAGCCCAGTCGTCACCTGCACCGCCTGTGATAGATGCATAAGCCTTAGGATAAGCATAGTGAGGCTCATCCCAGAAGAAGCCGTCAACCTCAGTGTTTTTTGCGATTTTAAGACAGATATTCTTAAAATAATCGCGGAAAGAATTGGTGTTAAAGCAAGCCGCATTTAAAACCTCGCCTGTGTATGCCGATACCTGGCGGTGGTGAATGTTATTCTGCAAGAAAAGGCTTACTTGCTCGCCACCGAAGTATTTACCGATACCCCAAGGGTCTGCGATAACACGAAGTCCCAAATCGTGAGCTGCTTTTACGATATTGTTAAGATTTGGAAACCAAAAATCAACATCGAATTCTGTGATAGCTAAAATAACTGTATCGCAGCCGTGCTCCTTCATTTCCTTAAAATCCGCTATAGCGTGCTCTACATATCCGAGCCCATAATAGCTTACTGCTGTATGTTTAATTGACATATAACATCCTCCTATTGTGTTTTTTTCATTATATACTCATTTCACACCAGTAGTAAACCCATTAACCGCTATAAAAAGTGGACAAATCGGCACTTGACAATAAGCATATTTAAGGGTATAAAATAAATATATTAAATGCAGGCGGTGAAGCTATGTTTTTTTCAGAAAGTGACCTTTCCTTAGAATTATTGGGTGTTTTTAAAATAAAACGAACAGATTTTACCCATAAAAGCTTTGATTCAAGAGGATATGACAGTATAAGCATCCGACTTCACGGAAGCGCAAAATTTGAAACTAAAGATAAAGTTTTCAATATCAAAAAGGGTGATATAATTTATATACCAAAAAATGCCGATTATCGTCAAACAACATCCGGCGAGACCGTATTTGCCGTGCATTTTATTAATTACAGTCACACAAGTAACAGTAAATTAGAATCTTTATCAATAGAAGACTCAAGTTTTTTGGAAGAAACCTTTAAGCAGATGTATGATGTATGGAAAGAAAAAAAGCAGGGACACCGCTATCTTTGTATGTCCTTGCTTTACAACCTTTTATATTTTTTTAACTGTCAGGAAAACAGTCAGATAATAGATTCACTTTCTCACGACGGTAAAATGAATGTTGTAATGGATTACATACATACCAATTACAGAAGAGGAGCTGTTAATATTTCTAATCTTGCCGATATGTGTGCCATGTCTGAAACTTATTTCAGAAAGCTTTTTAAAAAAATACATGGTGTTTCCCCTCAGCAGTATATTATAAATTTAAAGCTCGTTTTTGCCTCACACCTTTTAGGCAGTAATCTTTATACTATCGGCGAAGTGAGCCAAAAATCAGGCTTTAACGATACTAAATATTTCAGCCGACTTTTTAAAGCCCATTTCGGGATCACCCCTAAAAAATATCAAAATCTTCAACAGTTTGATGCTTCGCCCATAAGAATAGCACATAACCAGATATCAAAAGAAACACCCGACAGACATTAAAAAATCTATCGGGTGGGTGCCCCTAAACGAATTGATTACGGGGGCAGGACTTAATTTAAACCTAATATCTCGATAGGAGACACTGTTTTGCCGTCCTTAAAGGCTTCTATATGAAGATGTTCTTTATCGTTGCACTCAGCGGGCACTGTAGCTACATTTCCTATTATATCTCCCATTTTAACTTTACTGCCGTTTTTAACCTTTAAATCACTGAGGGAGGCATATTTTAAAATAAATCCCTTTGAGTGTTCTATTGTTACCACTGTTCCTAAAGCCGCATCATTTTCAATGCTTTTTACAGTACCGTCAGCGCAGGCACTGACTGCCGTTCCGTTTTTGCAGGCTATATCAATACCGCAGTGGAGACGCATATCACCATAGGTTGCGGAATACTGTAGCTGTTCGGCACTGTAATCCTTTAAAATATCCCCCTGAATCGGCATTGTGAAATTTTCAGTTTCACGTTCTTCAACAGTTTCTTCAGAAGAGTAAGGCTCGTTTTCTACAGATTGTGCCACACTCTCGGACATTTCGGGTTCACGTGGCTCATCTGTTACATCTTCATTATATGAGGATGATTCCTCTCTATATGAATTATTATCAGAGGTTACAGGTGGCTCGGTGCCGTTATCGGCATAATTTGAAAGTGCAAACCAAGAGGCTCCACCTATAATTAAAAGACAGCAAGCAATAAGAACATAAAAACCTACGCCCAATTTTTTGCCTCGTCCTGAATAGGATTCCGAATATTTCAAAACTATCATTCCTTTCTTTCATTCTTATTATTGACAAAACCGTAAACTATATACTATTTTAAAAAATTAAAAAAACGTTCACAAAAAATATATAGAAATGAAAAAATATTGTATTAGTATAAATTTGTACCAAATGGGAGCCGCACCCGTTTTGGTATAGTTTCTCGAAAGAGAAATTCTCTCCTCAAACCCCTTAAAGTGAAAAGAGCCGTTTTTACGGCTCTTTTCACTTTCTATATTCCGTTGCTATAAGGTACATTTCTAAAGTATCTGGGAAGTATCGAATTAAAATATTGATTTTTACCTTATTTTGTTATATATTTATATTGGTAAATTTTAAAAGGTTTTTAAAAAAGAAATTTCGAACACCGCTGTGTGCAGAGTACTCTTTAGCGAGCTTATTGATTTTGACGGTGCTATTAACATCTTAGCTCAAAACCCGAAAAAGATTCAGCCACAAGGAGAGCTGCTTTGCCGCGGTCTTTGTAACAGCAGCCCTGCTTTTTGTGTGTGAGCTATGACGGCAGTCGGTTCTGTTGACAGAGTTTATCTCTCCTATTCTTACAGATGTTGCAATAACCCGAATATCTATAATAAGACTCGACTCTTATATTGCATTAAGCCTTAATATGCTGGGAATAACTAAAATTAAGGTTATGAATTATCTTCCCTCAATTTTACTCCTAAGAATACTTTGTGTATATTTAACACTCCAAAGGAAGTTTCAAAATGACTAAGCAAAGAACAAGACGTAAGTTGGCTATTATCCGCCGTAGAATATTTTTATCCTGTTGTTTTATTTTATTAGCAGGTATAATAGCTCTTTTTTCTTTTATTGTCCATTCAATAGTAAAAACGGACCCTACCGACAACGGTCCCACAAGCAATGAGTCTCTTGTATCGGAAGAACCCGAAATTAAGGAAACCTTTGCAACGGTTCTAAGCACAGGAGATATAATGGTTCATAGCACCCAGCTTGACGGTGCTTATGTTAAAAACACGGGCGATTATGATTTTAGTGCTTTTTTTAAGGAAACTGCCTCATATTTCACCGCCGCCGACCTTGCGGTTGCCAATTTGGAGGTGACATTTGGCGGAACGGAATCAGGTAAATTCAGCGGTTATCCTGCGTTTAATACGCCTGACAGCCTTGCAGATGCAATTAAAGCTTCTGGACTTAATTTTCTGCTTACCTCTAATAATCACAGCTATGATACAGGGCTATTCGGTCTTAAGCGTACAACACAGGTGCTGAAACAAAGAAACATTGAGTTTGTAGGCACAAGGGAATCCGAAACCGACCCGATTTTTACTGTAAAAGAAATAAACGGAATTAAAATAGGTATGGCAAACTACACCTATGAAAGTGACCCCAAAAATGCAATGTCCGGCAGAAAATATCTAAATGGGTCTATTATTTCGGCCGAAGCCAATAATTTAATTTCTTCTTTCTCATATGCCCGAATCGAGGAATTTTACAGCGAAGCTCAGAATACAATAAACAGTATGAAATCACAGGGCGCCGAATTTATAGTGTTTTATATGCATTGGGGCAATGAATATAAGTTGGAGGCTAACACTTGGCAAAAATCCATTGCCCAAAAGCTTTCAAACCTTGGTGTTGATATTATTATAGGCAGCCATCCCCATGTTATTGAGCCTGTAGAGCTAATACATTCCGAGGATGGGCAAAATACAACCGTTTGCCTCTATTCAACAGGCAATGCGATTTCCAACCAACGTCAGGAGCTTATGGACAGCTGTCCCTCAGGTCACACTGAGGATGGTATGCTTTTTACCTATACACTTAAAAAGAATGCCGACGGTCTAATCCTTGAAAGCATAAACATTATCCCCACGTGGGTAAATAAATACCGAGGCGGAAGTGGGTATCAATATACAATTTATCCTTTAGAGGCTGCTGATTGGGGCAGCACCAAATACGGACTCAATGCTACAGAAGCCGCCAAGGCCGCCAAAAGCTATGAAAGAACAAAATCAATAGTAGCTGAGGGACTTACCGCTTGCCAACAGTCTATTGGCTGTAAAATTACCTTTGCTGAATAAAATTAATAAACCATTACTAAGGAGAGTTTCAAAAATGGTAAATGAACAATACAAATTATGGAGTGAAAAAGCAATCGGCGACCCCGATTTAGCTAAAGAGCTTAAAGAAATGAGCGGCAACGAAGAGCTTATTGCGGATGCTTTTTATAAAAATCTTGAGTTCGGCACAGCAGGACTCAGAGGTGTTATCGGTGCAGGTACCAACCGTATGAACGTTTACACCGTCGGTCAGGCTTCACAGGGACTTGCCGCCTATGTGAATTCCGTAACCAAAAACGGTAAAATTGCTATTGCTTATGACAGCCGTATTAAGTCTGATGTTTTCGCCCGCGTTGCCGCTGCTATTTTCGCTGCTAACGGCATAAAGGTTTATATTTATAAAGAGCTTATGCCAACACCTATGCTTTCCTTTGCAGTAAGAAGACTTAAATGTGACGCAGGTGTTGTTGTAACAGCCAGCCACAACCCCGCAAAATATAACGGATATAAGGCTTATGGACCCGACGGCAGTCAGTTAGGACCAGAAGCTGCAAATTTTGTGCTTTCCATAATGCAAAGTGTTGATATTTTCTCAGGTGTAAAAACTACCGATTATGACGAGGCCGTTAAAAGCGGTATAATTGAGTATATCGGTGACGATATTATAAACGAATATCTCGATAATGTTGAGGCTCAGCGTGTTGAACCAAATGCTGACCTTTCGGATTTAAGAGTGGTTTACACTCCTCTTAACGGCGCAGGTAATAAGCCTGTGCAAGCTATCCTACAGCGATTGGGCATTAATAATGTTGCAGTTGTTCCCGAACAGGAAAAACCCGACGGCAATTTCCCCACTGCCCCATACCCCAACCCTGAAATACGTCAGGCTTTTGAATGCGCATTAAAGTTAGCAGAAACCTATAATCCTGATATTCTGCTTGCCACCGACCCGGACAGCGATCGTGTGGGCATAGCAGTTAATATGCAGGGCGGATACAAACTTTTCAGCGGTAATGATGTCGGTGTGCTATTACTTAACTACATTCTTGAACGCCGCTCAGCAAACGGCACGCTTCCAAAAAATCCATTAGCCGTTAAAACCATAGTTTCTACCGAGCTTTGCCAGAAAATTGCCGATGATTACGGCTGCACCCTTGTAAATGTTCTTACAGGCTTTAAGTTTATAGGCGAACAAATTACAATTTTAGCAGAAAAAAACGAGCAAGACCGTTATATATTCGGTTTTGAGGAGAGCTACGGATACTTAGCAGGCAACTATGCCCGCGATAAAGACGCTGTTGTGGCTTCTATGCTTATCTGCGAAATGACCGCCTATTATAAAGCGCAGGGCAAAACCTTAGGTGATGTGCTTAACGGTATCTATGAGAAGTACGGTTTTTACTATACCGAGCAAAAAAGCTTTACCTGTGAGGGTCAAAGCGGTATGGAAAAGATAAAGGACATTATGTCAGGTCTGCGCAAGAATGCTCCTGAAGAGATTGACGGATTTAAGGTTATTAAAATCAACGATTACGGCGATTCGATTTCCATCAACACCCTTTCAGGCGAAAAAACCGTTCTTACTCTTCCTAAATCAAATGTTCTCTGTTACTTCTTAGAAAACGGCAGTTCATTTATAGTTCGACCCTCAGGAACAGAGCCAAAGATAAAAATTTATGTTTGTGCAGTAGGTAGCTCATCCGAAGATGGAGAGCAGAAAAAGCTACGCCTTGTGGATGCAGGTTCAAAAATATTAGGATTTTAGTTCTTAGCTGCTTGAACAATATACCAAAGCACCCCATACAGATTATTCTATAACAAAAGCAACAGCCTCACTTTAATTAGTGAGGTTGTTGCTTTTATTTTTAATATTATTTTGACAAATAAATAAGCAATACCGAAATGTCGGCGGGGCTGACGCCGGAAATTCTTGAAGCCTGACCGATATTGGCAGGTCTAATCTTTTTGAGCTTTTCTATTGCTTCAAGGCGAAGTCCCTTAATGCTATCATAATCCGTATCCTGAGGTATCAGCTTGCTTTCAAGTCTCAGCATTTCGTTTACCTGTGCCTGCTGACGGGAAATATATCCCTCATACTTGATTTCAACCTCAACCTTTTCCCTAACAGAATAGGGTAACTCGGGACGTTCCTTATCAAAGGGTGCTAACATATCATAGCCTAATTGCGGTCGCTTAATAAGGTCGGAAAGGCGCATACCCGTAGTCATAATTGCAGTGCCTTTTTCCTCCAAAAGCTGGTTTAATTCCTCACTTGGAGCTAAAAAGGTTGATTTGACACGCTCAATTTCCTGTTCTTTCAGACTACACCTCAAACGGAAATCATTATACACCTCATCATTCACAAGACCTATCTTATGACCAATAGGCATTAAACGTTCATCGGCATTATCCTGACGGAGCAATAAACGGTATTCACTGCGTGAGGTCATCATCCTATAAGGGTCCATACAACCCTTTGTTACTAAATCGTCAATAAGCGTGCCTATATAAGAGGATGCACGGGATAATACCAGCGGTTCTTCACCCTTTATTTTTAGAGCTGCGTTTATTCCCGCGATAAGACCCTGAGCCGCCGCCTCCTCATAACCTGAAGAGCCGTTAAACTGACCTGCGCCGTAAAGTCCGTCAAGACCTTTCATTTCAAGTGTAGCTTTTAAAAACAGCGGGTCAACACAGTCATACTCAATAGCGTAGGCGTTACGCATAATTTTAACGTTTTTAAGACAGTCGATAGTTTTATAAAGCTCTATCTGTACCTCCTCGGGAAGTGATGACGAAAGCCCCTGTAAATACATTTCCTCAGTATCCTCACCGCAAGGCTCAATGAAGAACTGGTGACGTTTTTTATCAGAAAAACGAACAATCTTATCCTCAATACTTGGGCAATAACGGGGACCTACACCCTCAATTTCGCCCGCATACAGCGGTGAGCGGTTAATATTTTCGAGTATTAATCGCTTTGTCTCATCATTTGTATAGGAAATATGGCAAACAACCTTATTTTGAGGTTGCTCCTTAGTAGAAAAGCTAAAGGGTACGGTGTGGCTGTCACCGGGTTGTACCTCAAGCTCAGAAAAATCAATACTGTCACGCGCCACTCTGGCAGGTGTTCCTGTCTTAAACCGCCTTAAAGGTACACCTAGGTTTTTAAGTGAGTCCGATAGCTTATTTGCAGGAAAACTACCGTCAGGTCCTGCGGCATAATTCACTTCACCTACATATATTCTGCCACCCAAGAACGTTCCTGTAGCAATTATAACGGCTTTAACCTTAAAATCCGCTCCCAAAGAGGAAAGGCAATGCCAAGCTTCATTTTCGCGGTAAACATCGATAATTTCACACTGTTTAACGTCTAGATTCTGCTGCAACTCAACGGCATGCTTCATATATCCGCTGTATGCTCTGCGGTCTATCTGTGCTCTGAGAGAATGTACGGCAGGGCCCTTGCCGAGATTTAACATTCGGCTCTGCAAAGTGTGTTTATCCGCCGCCTTGCCCATTTCGCCGCCTAAAGCGTCCAGCTCACGCACTAAATGACCCTTTGCTGTGCCGCCAATTGATGGGTTACAGGGCATATTACCTATCCAGTCAAGGGTTACTGTAAACATAACTGTTTTGCAGCCAAGCCTTGCCGAAGCCAGCGCCGCCTCAATACCTGCATGACCGCCGCCTATTACTGCTACATCATAGCAGCCTGCATTATAACTTTTAATTGACAAAAATATCGCCTCAATTACTTCTTCAACAATTTCTGCTGACGAATATCCACACCCAGAAATCTATTCCACTCATATTCACCTATAAAGCGTGAGGATATTCTTGCTGTATATTTAGTTTCGATCTCTTTCATAGAAAGATTTGTATTAATTATTGTGGGTTTTCTTTTTAAAATTCTTGTGTTAACAAGGTTATAGAGGGCTGATTTTGTAGAAGAAGTCACCATTTCTGCACCTAAATCATCAATAACAAGCAGATCACAGTTAAGCATAGCTTCATAAGTTCCCTTGCCCTCACTTGAAAACTTTTCCGCATCTATACGTGAAAACAAATTTTCCGCCGAGCCGTAAATAGGTAAAAAGCCTTTTTCAATAACACCCGAAACAATAGCCAAGGTGAGATGTGTTTTACCAAGACCCGAGCTTCCCATAAAGAGAAGATTTTTTGAGGAATCGGGACTGAAATTTATAACATACTCACGGCAAAGCTTTAAAACAGAGGTCATTCTTTGACGTGGGTTTTCGCCGTTTTCATCGGTTTTATCAGGATAGTATTTCAAGTCGAAATTTTCGAATTTGCTTTCCCCTAAAGGCATTTCACGCGAAAGCTCTTTAATCATAACAAAAGCAGCTTCACGCTTTATACAGTCACACACCTTGCCCGAAACAAGTCCTGTGTCCTGACATATATCACATTCGTATTCAATTTCGGGTACACCCACCTTTTTAAGCAAAGCCTCCTTTTCAGCCGACAAGGCCTGCGACTGATTTTTGAGAGTCCCAAGCTTCTTTTTATCCCCTGAAAGCGCAGTTATTGCTAAGGCAGAGCCTATCTGCGAAAGGCATTGGTCAATCTCACTAAGCCTCAGATCCGTCATATAAGCTGATTTTAACATCGCTTCTTTTTTTTGCGTTTTAGCTTTAAGCCTTTGCGCCTTGTTTTCGAAGGCTTTTTTATATGCAATTTCTTTTGTAATCATACTTCCACTAATCCTTTGAGCTTATCATTTTTTCGAATAAATCAAGGTCATAAGCCGCAATATCATTATCGCTCTTTTGGTCTTTCGGCTTTTCTTCTATATCGCTGGGTTTACTGTATCCATTTTTATGCCAGTTTTCCAATATCTTTGCAATATAAGGGAATGAGAATTTGGATTTTGCGTTAACACATCTCTCGTAAGCGGCTGTAAGCATTTCGCGAGAAAGCTTCCATTCCTCTACCCATTTAAAGGAATATTCCGTTTCCTTTTTGCTGGGCTTTCTGCGTTCTAATCCAAAAGCTGCCGAAACTATGCCCCACGCCTGCTCACCCATTGCCATTCGGCGTAGCTCCTCATCAGCGTCCGTTATATTGTCAATTCCCTTGTCAATCCAATCAACCGCAGTTGATTCAATAAATCTTATATTAGCCTTGTTGTGTGCCACTGCATACTGAATTATAAGCAGTATAAGCGAAACATCCAAGCCCTGATCATCATAAAGCCAGACTAATGTGTTGGTTTCATTGCTTTTTAAATTTCTACCAAGCTTCATCTGTGTCTCACGCAGCAAATAGCGTATTTTCGGGTCTTCGTTTCCACGCTTCGTAACATCTGCTCTGGTAGGCTTTGTTGACTTGCTTACAGTCTTTTCTTTTTCCTTTTTATAATGTTCTGTAGGTGTTGATTCTTTTGGGCAAAGTATCCCTGCATCTGCCCAGTAAAGAAGAGCTTCTTTTACGTCATATTCGCTTAAGTCTGTAGCAACGGAAATATCCTCATTTGATACTTCCTGCATCATATTTCTCATTATGTAAAGCAAAACCTTTAAATGCTCAGGTCTTGCAAACCTTAAGTGGTTGTCCACTACGGCGGCAGGCACCGTAAAGGCAGAGCTTAGGCAGGCAGGATTTATATAGTAATTCATCATAATACTCCATTTTACTTAGTACTACAATTATACCAATTAAGTCTGCGTTTGTAAATAGCAATAATTTTTCATTTTCCAAATTTCGACCACAGCCTCCTTGACAAAAAACATAATATGTTATAAAATTATTATTAATAAAACTTTGGAGGGTATACTTATGTCGATTCTTGTTACCGGCGGTGCCGGATACATAGGAAGCCACACCTGTATTGAAATGCAGAATGCAGGCTATGACGTTGTTGTAATTGATAATCTTGATAACAGCAGCAGCGAATCTTTAAAACGAGTAGAAAAAATCACAGGCAAAGCAGTTAAGTTCTATAAAGAAGATGTGCGTGATAAAGAAGCCTTACGCAAAATCTTTACTGAGAATAAAATTGAAGCAGTAATCCACTTTGCAGGATTAAAGGCTGTTGGCGAATCGGTAAGAGAGCCTATTATGTATTACGACAATAACCTTATAAGCACCATTGCTCTTTTAGAGGTTATGAATGAATTTGGAGTTAAGAAGATAGTATTCTCCTCCTCTGCTACTGTTTACGGTGTCGCAACCGAAATGCCCCTTGTTGAGGGTATGCCTTTAGGCGCAATTAACCCCTATGGCAGAACAAAATATTTTATTGAAGAAATTTTACGCGACCTTTATATTGCCGATAATGAATGGAGCATTGCTCTGCTTCGTTATTTCAATCCCATAGGCGCACATAAATCAGGTCTTATCGGCGAAGACCCCAAGGGTATTCCAAATAATCTTATGCCCTATATCAGTCAGGTAGCTGTAGGCAAGCTCGAAAAGCTTCATGTTTTCGGTAATGACTATAATACTGTTGACGGTACAGGTGTGCGTGACTATATCCACGTTGTTGACTTGGCTCAGGGGCACGTTAAGGCTATCGACTGGGCACTTGCTAACCTCGGATGCGAGGCATTTAACCTCGGTACAGGTAACGGCACAAGCGTTTTACAGCTTCGTGACGCCTTTGTTAAGGTTACAGGCGTTGAAGTTCCTTATGTTATAGACCCTCGCCGCCCCGGTGATCCTGATGAGGTTTATGCCAACGCAGAAAAAGCAAATAATGTTCTCGGTTGGACTGCTAAGTACGGCGTAGAGGAAATGTGTGAGGACACTTGGCGTTGGCAAAGCGGCAACCCTAAAGGCTACGAAGAATAAGCCGATGGCTTATTCTTAAAGTAAAAGGTAATAAATAATAGTGAAGAAGTAAGGTGTATCGCCTTTAGCGATACTTATATATTATGTTCCGTCTTGTGGAACACCTAACTTCTTCACTATTCACTTTTACCTATTACTTAAATATATTTCCGCTCGTGGCGCAGCTGGATAACGCAGCAGATTCCGATTCTGAAGAACGGGGGTTCGAATCCCTTCGGGCGGGCCAATTAAAAAGAGAATCTATCCGCACAAGGATGGGTTCTCTTTTAAATTCTTGTCTATATGCAAAGGGATTCTAACAAGGAGCTAGCGATAGCTGGAGAAAATTTGGACTCTAAAAGTGTTAGGATTGTTTTGGTGTTAAAATATAAAACGGTACTGCGGGGTCAACAAGCTGTCGCTAAGCACGTCATACAAAAAGAGGGTATTTATTCTTCCGCGCGTCGATTAAAGCTCTGAGCTGTATCATCCAAACTGGAAGTTACAAAATAATTATTATCAATAAAACCACAATTACGATTTTAAATATATTAATCAGGGTTTCATGGTTCGGGAACACTTCTGAAATTTTATCGAGCACACTCATAGTTTCTCCATCAGGAGTTTGCGCTTCGGGTATTACTTCCCCGATGATTTCCTCTACATCTAGGGGATTTTTTATAATATCCTCACCGTTATTATTGGTCGGTTCATTTTCTGTAAGCTCTTTATCGGGATTTTGCTCTTTGAAAAGTTGTCCTCCGATATCAGGGTCGGTAACCTCGCCCCAAATCTCGTTATTAATTTTATCCTTATTACTTTGTTCTAAAGAAAATGTCACCCTATCAACAAAATCATCACAACGAATACAGTAGCGAGACATTGTACCATCCTTATCCGCGGTGGCTGGCTTATCAACCGTCCATTTATCGGAATATGTATGACCGATAGCGGCAATTTCCTTGAATTCGGTATGACCGCATTTCTCACATATGCGCTCTCTTACTCCTACTTCTTCACAAACAGGTTCAGTTATCACAGTCCAATCACCGTAGTTTTTATGAGCACAGTTTTTACCGTTAAATGCCACATTAACACCGCCCGATGTTATCTCAGGCATAATTTTATCTGAATTCCAGTTACAGAAGTCACCCTTACTGTATTTCATATCTATTTTGGTTAGTTCTGCCTTAGCATCCTCTGCAATTTTAAACTTAAAGCTGATGATTTTACCGTCATTCAGCTTATTTCGCCTGTCACAGATAACAAGGCGTATAAGATTTCTTTCAGGATGTTCCACTACAGTATAGTCGCTAAAGATATTTCCGTAATAAAAGCCCTCATATTTAAGTATACTCGAATCATAAGTAATCGAAACAGTAACCGCCATTACACCTGGGTTTTCGGTCATCTTAATAGGAACTATTACCGAGTCACCGGTAATTCCCTCAACGGTAGCTATCTCAATTTTACCTTTATTAATTACTGCAGCCGATACTGTAGGTACAGCGCAAACCAAAAGGCATATAACTGTAGAAATACACAGCAAAAAGGAAAAAATTCTCTTTTTCATACTTTTTCTCCTGTGGTAGAAATAATTAATTGTATATTTTATTTTACCATTTAGAGCGCCCATTGTCAACAGTTGGGCTTTACCAAAAACAAGCTTGCAGCCTTTTTAGCTGCAAGCCTGTTTTAATGCTTTTAGATATTATACCATTTAATTTCGTTAGCCTCTAAATGCAGCGGGAAGCTGTTGCCGTTATCTGTATAAACTACAGTATCCTGAGGCTCATAGGTATTATTTACAACACAGTATTTACCGTTTGCAACGAAAGCATGAACCTCAACATTGAAGTTTTCAGAATACCATTTGTTAAGGTCTGCTTCACCGTGAGAAGCCCACAAAATAGCACGGTAAAGAATACGGCTGTTTTCAAATGAGTAAGGAAGACCCGAGATATAAACAGAACGACCGTCGCCAAAGCTATTAACAGCCATCTGCACCTCTTTATTGCGCTCCACAAGAATATCAGTACCCTCAAAAGCGTAAATATTCTTCTTGCCCTCGCCGAAGTCAACATCCTTAGTGCAGTCCGCAAGGATGAAGTGACCGTCCTTCTGCTCCCAGTTATACTTATCATAGTTAAGGGTAAATCCTGTTTCCTTTTCAACGCCCAAAATCTTAGCGAGCTGGAGGAAATGACCCTGATACTGGTGGCCTGTAGGCTCACCTACACCGATAAATCCGCCGCCGTTATGCACAAAGCCACGTATAGCCGCAACGATATCAGGATTTTCCCAATATTCGCCGCCTGTGTGAGCGGTATCTGCATCGCCAACATTGATGATAACATCAATATCCTTTAAAATCTCAGGATTTTCGATAATATCATCAAAGCTTATAAACTTAACATCAAAGGGGGCACCCGAAAGAGCCTCAATAATACCTGCATAGGAGTAATTCTGCTTATAGTAAAGTGCATGATGCACCATATGACAGCCCCAAGCGCGCATTTTGCCCCAGGAGTTAAGTACAGCTACCGTCTTTATACAGTAAGGTGTTGTGCCCTTTACATTATCATAAAGCTCTCTGAACTCATTACAAACAGACTCAATATAATCTATAAAATCAGGGAACTGCAAAGCCAACTTCAAGTATCCACCGTAACCGATACGGTCAACAGGCTTACGAAGAATAGCTCTTCTTGCGGTTACCCAGTTTTCTTTAGCTTCCTTTATAGGATCGCCGCCTTCGTGGAAAACATCAGGGAAGAAATAAGGTAAGAATCTGCCCTCGGTATACTTAACACCGGGGATATCAGAGATAAGACGAAGTGTTGAACCGTTACCAACAGAGCCAACTACCGCATCAAGACCAATTGATTTAAACTCATCCATAAAAGGCTCAGTACCAATCCAATGGTCACCAAGGAACATCATAGCCTCTTTACCAAGCTCGTGAGTAAGGTCTACCATTTCCTTAACAAGCTTTGCAACCTCTCTGCGCTGGAAAGCCTGAAAATCCTTAAATTCCTTAGAGGGAACACGGTACTGGTTATTGTGATAGCCTTGGTCGATTATAAATTCAGGACGGAACTTATAGCCAACTTCTTTTTCAAACTGTTCTAAAATATAAGGTGAAACCGATGCAGAATAGCCATACCAATCAACAAATTTTTCACGCTTCAGCTCGTCGAATACAAGGGTGAACTGATGGAAGAAAGTAGTATATCTAATAACATTTACATAAGGGTGGTCTGCAACAAATTTACGAAGACGCTCCATAGTAAATTTACGGGTTTTAGGCTGACGCACATCAAAGGTAATCTGATGCTCGAAATCCTTCCAGTCATTAGTAACCGCATTATACATATGTACGGGGTCCCAGATTATATAAGCCAAAAAGCTTACGGTATATTCATGGTAAGCCTTTGTGTTTTTAATTTCAACGCAGCCGCTCTCACTACAGTAATCCCAATCATCGGTAGAAACAACCTCACCAGAGGTACGATCGATAACCTCCCACCAACGCTTAATATCGTCACGCTCGTTAACCTGCATAAGCTCATCGCTTATACCTTTCATCAGCTTAATGCTTAATGTGTCACCCAAAGCGGTGATAAAATCGGTCATAAGATAGCATTGCTGAACCTCGTCAGGATTAGCCTTTGCCCAGGCATTATCCTTACGGGTGGTATAATATGTAGAATAAATCTTAGCGTCAACTTCCCTTAGCTCCTGCGGGAAATCTGTACCGTCGCAGTCTCTTACCGCATCAGCGCCAAGTCTCTTCATAATTTCTAAGGTCTCAGGTATAACGTCCACATCAGTAGGGATAGTTACTCTGCCCTTTTTTAAGTTATTTTCCATTATCTTTCCTCCTGCGAAGAATTTTTTTACATCTTAAATATATATCAAATTATAATAAAAAGTCAATAGGCGTGCAACATTAGGTAAAAAATTTGCAACAAGTAAATATTTTATAGAATAAAAGAAAACCGAGAACTCCGCACCACAGCACGGAGTTCTCTGAATATATTTACTTAGAAGCCTCAATAATTTTTTGTGCTATATTCTGCGGAACTTCCTCATATCTTGCCATTTCAAGACTGAACGAAGCTGTACCCTGAGTAATTGAACGCATAGCTGTTGAAAAATCGGACATTTCTGCAACAGGCACTTCCCCTATAATCTCCTGCAACTTATGCTCTACAGGATTCATACCGATAATACGTCCTCGGCGCTTATTAATATCGCCGATAACATCACCAAGCATTTCATCAGGTACTAAAACCTTTAATGTGCCGATAGGCTCAAGAAGTACGGGCTCTGTTTGAGGAATACCCTCTTTATAAGCGATAGTAGCAGCCATCTTAAATGACATTTCAGAAGAATCAACGGGATGGTAAGAGCCATCAACCAAAACGGCCTTAACTCCAACTAAGGGATAACCTGCCAATACACCCTTCGCTGTACATTCACGAAGACCCTTTTCAACTGCGGGGAAGAAATTTTTGGGTACTGCACCGCCGAATACTTCGTCTTCAAATACAAGCTCCTCGCTGTCACAAGGCTCAAATCTTATCCATACATCACCGAACTGACCATGACCTCCTGACTGCTTCTTATGCCTACCCTGAACCTTAACCGATTTTCTAATAGTCTCACGATAAGCAATTTTAGGCTTTTTAAGCTCTACTTCAGCGCCGAATTTGGTTTTAAGTCTTGAAACAATAACATCTATATGCTGTTCGCCCAGAGCCTCAAGTATTTGCTCCTTAGTTTCATTATTCATATAAACCGATATTGTGCGGTCTTCTTCCATCATACGGTTAAAGGCAGCGGTTATCTTTTCTTCGTCACCCTTAGCCTTTGGATAAACAGCAACTGAAAGTGAAGGCGCGGGGAACTCTATAGCAGCCACAACAATGTTTCCTTTTTCGGAAAGCGTGTCACCTGTAAGGGCATTCCCAAACTTTGCTACAGCGCCTATATCACCGGCACAGATAGAGTTTGCATCCTCTTGTTTGCCACCCTTAAGCCACATAATCTTAGAAATGCGCTCTTCTCCTTCATTTCTGCTGTTAATAAGACGCATATCATTAGTAACCTTGCCCGAAAGCACCTTGAAATAAGAAAGCTTACCAACAAACGGATCGGCAATTGTTTTAAATATTGTAAGTGCAGGGCTACCCTCTGATTTATAGACAACCTCTTCGCCATCTACAGTCTTATAGCTGCAATCTGACGCAGAGGGCATTATTTTAAGAAGATTTTCAACCATCATACCAACAGCATCGCCTGTCTGTTGAATACCACAGTAAACAGGGCAAATATCACCGCTCTTAACACCTGCGGCAAGACCTGAAATTATTTCATCGGGAGTGAATTCCTCACCTGCAAAATATTTTTCCATTAATTCTTCATTAGTAGTAGCGATAGCCTCAAGAAGCATGCTGCGCATATCATCAAGTTCGGTGCTTATCGGCATACGATGCTCCTTTGCTTCGATACCTTCGAAAACATAAGCCTTGTTTTCGATTAAGTTTATGTAGCACTTAACTTCATCATTTTCAATATATGGTACTACAACAGGGCAAATAACCGCTCCGTAATTACCTGCAAGTGCTGATAAAACCCTGTAGAAGTGAGCGTGAGTAGAATCAAGCTTGCCAACGAAAAAAGCAACACTCTTATTTTGCTTGCGTGCCTTTTCAAAAGCCTGCTTTGCGCCTACTGTCAGACCCGATTTACCTGATATTGCTATTACCGCACTGTCAGCAGCAGCAAGGGCTTCGTAAATACCGCCTGCGAAATCGAAAAGACCCGGGGCATCTATAAGATTAAGCTTTTGACCTGATACCTCTAAAGCATAAACCGAGGTTGAAACCGAAACCTTACGTTTCTTTTCCTCGGGCTCAAAATCCATAACGGTAGTACTGTCACCTGTTTTACCTATACGGTCAACCGCTCCAGCATAGTATAAAATAGCATCTGCCAAGGTGGTTTTTCCTGAACCTCCGTGACCTAACAATGCTATGTTTTTGATCATATTTTCAGAATACTGTTTCAAAATAATACACTCCTTCGGGATACCGCTTTTAGGCGGAAAATGTTATAAGTGTATTATATCACATATTATTAGCAAATACAAACAGTTTTTTTGATGATGTTTAAAAAAAATTATTGAAAAGTCATAAATTACGATGGTTTGTCGAATCTCGGAAAGAAAAAATTACAAAATGTAATTTTTTCGTGTCCTAACCTTAAAAAAGTGACATTTTTGATACTATTTGTAACCGAATTGTTTCTGCACTTTTCAATTCTTTTAGTATATAATATCTATATAAAGTTAAAAAGCTTGGAGGTGCGCATTAATGAAAAAGTGTGGTTTAGTTATTGTTGCAGTTTGTATAGCCGTAACAGTGCTTTCTGTTGTAGCATTTGCAACCTCTACTCCTGCTGAAGTTAAAACCGAAAGTTCCTCTGCCTCCAATAATCCTTTTATCACCGTTTCAAACAGTGATAAAAGCTCTACTGATGCTTATAAGATCTTAGAATCTCGTTTTCTCAATATGCTCAACCACAGCTTTGTTTATGATAGCACCTTCGATTCGGTTGAAGAAATGGTGAATGCGTCTATGCCCGCGCTTCTTGGATTTCGCAACAGTGAGGATAACTCATTCATAGCTGAAAGTTATGTTGCTGATTATATTTTCGATATGTATGGAATAACTATTGATGATTTTTCAAGCATCAATGCTGAGTTTAACAGCAAGGACGGTTATGTTTACATTATCCCCAGAGGTTTTACAAAATACAGCCATACAATAGTTGATATAGTAGAGAATGAAGATGGTAGCTATACAGTAATAACAAAAATCACATCCTCTTCACACGACAGCGGTGATTTTACCGATACCTGTACCACACTCTTTGTTCCAAACTCTGAATCCGCATTCGGTTTTAGTATAATTTATTCAAATATCGGCGGTTTAACCTCTGCAATTTAAAAAGATACTAAAAATAATTCTGCCACCTCGCTTATGTGAGGTGGCTTTTATTTCAATAAAATTATTCACAAAAAAGTTCTTTTACAAATTTTTCGGCAAATTTTTTAAGGCTATCAAAATCCATTGCATCAATATACTGCTTTTCAAGTTCATCATGCGCAGCCTTAGCCTCAGCTAAAATTTCAGCCGCAGCCTGTAACAGCCTATCTGCTGTTTTTTTATTAAATTTTATTCGTTGTCGGCTTTTTCCTATCTGCTGAGCATGAACAAAACGTCTTGCGTGGATACGGCGTTCATCGCTCTTAAGAGCGAAATAATTGCACTCTCTTATAAACCCTATGGAAAGTTCCGGCAGAATCACACCATCGGTAAGACTATCAGGTAGAAATGAGTTTTGAATAGCTACAGTCTCATATCCGCCCAACAGTGCATACTCCTTTATATATTTCATCACTTTATCGGCAACACTTCCATACTCATCAGATATAATTACAGTTTTCTTGCAAACCGCCAAAACAGTATCAGGGTATGAAACCACTCCCTCGGGTGTAATTCCGCTTAAAAACCTCATCCATTCTTTGGCGCCACACGATTTTTTTGTGGGTATATATTTTTTGCATAGCTTTTTCGCAAATACTTTTACCCTGTCCTTATCAGTGCAGGCATCTGCTATTTTTAGACTGTCAGACAAAAATTGCCCTGCCGCCTGCAAATAGTGGGAAGCTCTGTTGTGTAAAGCTTTATTTTTTTCGGTAAGAGCAATCACTTCTTCCTCTTTGCCGATAAATTTTTCACTATTCCAAAATTGCCCGAAATTAAGTATTTGCTCGCAAACTCCTGGATAAGCAGGTTCTACCGTATGCGGAGCAGTACCGTCCATTATAACGGTTTTCCTATCAGGTAAAATCACCGCATCTAAGGAGTGCGGATCGCTGCTGCAAGGCATTGCTTCTACCCTTATACCTTTTTCTAATGCTTCTCTCATTACATATTTCATAAAAGATGACTTACCCGTTCCTGGACCGCCTTTGATTATGTAGGCTTTCCATCCTCTCTCAGCATCATAACAGCTGTCAAAACAAGACACAAACCCTTGACAGGAATTTGCGGCTAAAAAATATTTTAAATCATCATTTTCCATATAATGCCCTCACTTTACCTTAATATTATATATTATTCCATAATTTTTGTTTTGACACATAACGTGAATTAATATATAATAAGATACAGAGTCGGTCAGACGGTTGCGAGTAACATAAGTTATTTGAGGAAAGTCCGAGCCCCACAGGGCAGAATAGCGGCTAACGGCCGCCGAGGGTGACCTTAGGGAAAGTGCAACAGAGATATACCGCCGTACAGCTAAAGCTTGCTTTAGAGTGCGCATTGCGCCGCCTGTGCGGTAAGGGTGGAAAGGCGAGGTAAGAGCTCACCGGTCTTACGGGAACGTCAAGACCCTGTAAACCCTATTTGGAGCAACGCTGACTGTAGCTATACATTTGCCCGATGTGCTACGAAAAGCGGCTTGAGTGTGGGAGCAATCCCCCATCGAGATAGATAACCGTCCGCGACAGAACTCGGCTTACCGACCGACTCTTTTTTAATTCGCCACCATTTGGTACGTAGACTTACACTCTACCCCGACAGTTAATTGACAGCTTATTTGCTGCGAGTGCTATTGATTAAAATAGGACAATATTTTTAGGTTCTATTTAAAAATTCGCCACCATTTGGTACGTAGACCTACACTCTACCCCGACAGTTAATTGACAGCTTATTTGCTGCGGGATAAAGATATGTTTCAAATTAATATTTTACTTTCCATATTAAACCAATATCAAAAACGGAGACTACAATGAGTCTCCGTTTTATTATTTCCGCATATCAGCTAATGCTTCTTCCATTTCCTTATGTATAATATCGCCCAGCTCCTGAGTATTCATACCCTCATATTGCTCGGGATAAATAATATCAAGAAGCCTGAATTCAACAGTAGTCATACGGCGGAAAATTCTTTTGGGCAGTTCTCTTGTGTTGTTAATAGCACAAACCACAACAGGCGCCTTAGATTTAAGTGCTATTTTTAAAGATCCGTTTCTAAATGGTAGTAGCTCACAGCTTTTGCTGACATACCCTTCGGGGAAAAGCGCTATTGAAGCCTTATCTTCCTTTATTATTTTAATAGCATTTATTATAGTCTTGGTAGCTTCACGGTCATTTTCGCGGTCAATAGGCAGAGAATGCAATCTGTGCATAGCCCTGGCAACTATAGGTCGGGTTTCGTAAATTTCCTTTTTGCCTATAAACCCGATATGAGCATCAGGAAAAACACTTAAAATAATAATGGGGTCAAAATCGTGCTGGTGATTGCAAACAAAAAGCATTCGTGTATTTTCAGGGAGTCGCTTTTCTAAGCCCTTGGTTTTTATTTTCACCATTGCCGCAGTTACAATTACGGGCAGAGAAATCCTCACCATGAAGCGGAAGAATTTTTCGCCTTTTTCCATCGGCTTATTTATGTCGGTAAAAAGTATAGTGGCAAAAAATACTATCATTTGCAGAATAATAAATCCCAAAAAAAATCCAGCAAACAACAACGGCACCAGCCACCAAGAATAATCCTCACGTAAAATATCAAAAAAGTTATTCAGAATAGGTATAAGCGCTGCACTTATTATAAGGTAAACATAATAAATATACTGCATTTTTCACACCTCTAATTTTGCTTTCTTACAATGCTGTATTCGTCGTAGAAATTAAAATACGGACATTCCCTCGTTTGTTTTGTTAAAAAGCGACACATTTCATCCTCATCAAGCTGAGCCTCGCAATAATAGCAATCGCTTTCATCGTCATAAACATAATTAGCGCAGTTTTCGCAGTTGCTTTTCATAAATACTCCTTATTTCTTTTTCGCCCTTCTTCTAAGCCATACAGAGGGTGAAAAAAGCAATATCATAGGCAGAATTTCAAGTCTGCCCAAAAGCATAGCAGCTGATAATACCCATGTTGAGAGAGGTGAATATATAGAATATCCGCCCATAGGGCCAACCTTTGAAAGACCGGGCCCCACATTATTAAAGCAGGATGCCACAGCCGTAATATTGGTTTCCAAATCAAAGGGTTCTAAGCTTATTATTAAAAATATTGTCGTAAAGCATATAAAATAAATTGCCAGATAGCTGGTTACATTTCCCGCTATTGTGGCATCCACCTTTTTACCCTCAAGACGCATTGAATCTACAGAACGGGGATGCAACATATGTTTAAGGTTTGCACGTACCGTTTTAAAGAGCATCACAACTCTAGAAACCTTAAACCCACCTGCTGTTGAGCCTGCGCAACCGCCTATAAACATTAAAATAAACAAAATAGCCTTTGAGAATGTGGGCCACAAATTAAAATCGGTAGTAACATAACCTGTTGTGGTAATAATTGATGCCACCTGAAATACCGAATGACGCAAGGAATCCGAAAGGTTTTTATACACAGGATAGACGTTGCAAGCTATAAGACCTGATGATATTAATACTATTCCTATATAGCTCCAAAGCTCCTCGCTTCTAAGAGCAGTGCGTATCTTTTTAATAAGTATTAGATAATAGAGGTTAAAATTAATACCGAAGATAAGCATAAATATAGCTATTACCCACTGGAGATATGGGCTGTAACCCGAAATACTGTCCCACTTAATACCAAAGCCTCCTGTACCTGCAGTACCAAAGCTATGAATCAGACTTTCAAAAAAAGGCATATCTCCAAGCACAAGCAAAACAACCTGCACAGCAGTAAGAGCTATATAAATAAGGTAAAGGATTTTTGCTGTACTTTTAATTTTAGGTACAAGCTTACCTACAATAGGACCCGGCATTTCTGCACGCATTATATGAATTGTATGCCCCGTTTCGGTAGGGATTATTGCCATTACAAGCACCAAAACACCCATACCGCCTATCCAATGGGAAAAGCTACGCCAGAAAAGCAAGCTGTTGGACATTGCCTCAACATCAGTGAGAATAGATGCACCTGTAGTTGTAAAACCGCTTACGGTTTCAAAAAATGCATCATAATAATGAGATATTTCGCCGCTTATATAAAAAGGTAATGCTCCTATAGCAGACATAAGTATCCACGCAAGTGCTACTATTACAAAGCCCTCTTTGGCATAAATAGCCTTATCCTTGGTTTTACCCACAAATGAGCAACCTACGCCTAAAACCAGAGCTATTCCTATAGTTATAAGAAATGCGGCTACGGTACTGTCCCTGTATATAAGGGCGCAAATCAAAGGTAACACTAAAAGGGCAGCCTCTAAAAGAGATATACGCCCTAACATATATATAATCATTTTAATATTCATAAGACTCACTCTAATTCAAAATATCGGAAAGCTTATTTATTCTTTGATTAGCTGCAAGCACTACTACCTTATCAGCAGCCAACAGCATATCTTCACCTGAAGGGATTATTATCTTTCTGTCCCTTACTATTCCCGCAACAAGGGTATTCGGTTTAGTCCTAAGCTCTTTAAAGGGAATTGCTAATTTTGGAAAATCGGATTTAACCTTAAATTCCAGCACCTCAACCTTATCGTCCATAATCTTATAAAGAGTTTCCACGCTGCTTCCCGCCGAATTTTCAAGAGCACGAGCATACTGAACAAGCTTATCAGCAATAAGCTTTTTGGGAGAGATTATACATTCAAGTCCCCAATATTCAGAGAGCGGTATCAGCTCATCACGGTTAACCTTAACAATAACCTTAGGCACATTCTGCGACTCCGCAAATGAAGAAAGCAAAATATTTTCTTCATCAATACCCGTAAGCGCCACAAAGGCATCCACAGTATGAAGACCTTCCTCTAAAAGAAGTTCCTGCTGAGCGCCGTCTCCGTTAATTACAACAGCCTTTGGCAATGCTTCACAAAGCTCATCGCAAAGCTTTTTGTCCCGCTCAATAATAGTTACCGAGTTGCCGCTCTGAGTTAGCCTTTTTGCAAGATAATATGCTGTTCTGCTGCCACCCAAGATCATGACATCCTTTGCCTGCTTACGCAAAAGACCCATTTCTCGAAGTAGCTTGGCAATTTCAGTAGGTGCTGCTGTAAGCCCTATTTTATCTCCGCTTTTAAGAACGAAATTACCGTCCGGTATATAGGCTTCCTCCCCACGCTGTACAGCACAAATAAGAAACTTAGCTTTATATTTAGAGCGCAGATCCATAAGTCTCATACCGTTAAGAGGTGTATCGGTTCTTAATTTTAATTCTATCATTTCAAAATTACGAACCGAAAAGGTTTCGATTTTAGCCGCAGAGGGTAATTTTAAAATATGGAACAGCTCGTGCGCCGCCAAAAGCTCGGGGTTAATAGCCATAGAAATATCCAGTTCTTTACGCATAAAGCTTAAGCTGTTATCATTGTATTCGGGGTTTCTGATACGGCATACCGTATACTTAGCACCCATACGCTTTGATAAGAAACAGCTAAGCATATTAAGCTCATCAGAATTAGTGGTTGCTATGAATAGCTCTGCTTTAGAAACCGCAGCCTCTTCTAAAACCTCACAATCACAGCCGTTACCACAAACGCCGATAACATCGTATATATTTGTTATTTCATTAATCTTTTCGGGGTTATTATCAATTATAACAACATTATGACCCTCTCTGACAAGGTTATCAAGAATCGTTAAACCAATTTTTCCTCCACCAACTACAATTATATTCATAGTCTGACCTCACAGTAAAATTCTTTTCATATTTTACCACTTTAATATATATTTTACAATACCTTTAAATAAAACAACCAAATTTAAAACCCCGCAGTTTATGCGGGGTATATTTCCTTTAGTTGTAGGAAGGCTCGATTATCTTCTTAACCTTTTAACCTTGAACTGCTTAACAGCAAAATCGTTAATATCTGTTTTCATTTTCTTTGTATAAGCGTCTACAGTCTTTTCAAATTCTTCATCAGCTATAAGATGACGCACAGTCATATCAAGAGTAGTAAGGTAATATTCATCTGCTGCTATATCCTGCTTAACAGCCAATACTAAACCTGCTTTATTATCAAGCTCAATAAGCTTAATTTCGCCTGTTGCCATTGCCTTTACAGTCTCATAATACTCAGCATCATAAACAGTATCCTTTGCACCGATAATGGTTGCATACTCGTCCTTAGGCTTTGGAGTATTACTTTCTTCCTCTGTGGTTTCGGTGGCTTTCTCATCCTCAGTAACATTGTTGTACTCATCATAAACCTGCTTGAAGGTTTTGCTTCCATTCTGAAGAGCGGTAGCATAAGCGTTAAGCTTATCCTTTAAAGCGGTTTTATCAGTATCCTTCATTTCTGAAGTGAAATTTGCCGTGAGAACGTTAGCAATAACAAAATTCTCATACATTTTTGTTTTAACAGTATCGGCAGCAATAGCCTTTTCACCCTCTGCACCGTAAAGATGCTCAAAATAAGCCTCAGCATAATAGCTATCTTCCACAAACTTGGTATATGTAGCCTGACTTACACCGTTTGGCTCGAAATAAGCAGAATAGCTATAGCTCGACCAATAGTATGAAGCGTACATCTTAGCGTTATTAAGGTCTTCCTCTTTAAGCTCTACCTTATTTTCTTTGCAAAGAGTTTTGTAAGCCGCAATTTTTTTAAGGGTTTCAATAGCAGTATCCTCTACCCACTCAACAAAGCCCTTTTTATCAATTTTCTTAGAATAGTAATCAATTTCTTCGCTTGACTGTTCTTCTTCGGTAAGCTCTTCATACACCTTATTCTTAGCCTCTGAATCGGCATTAATAAGAGCACACATATAGTAAGCAGATGTAAATTCAACATCACCTACAGTAACAGCAATCTCATCCTTTTTATGGCAGCCTGTAAAGGAAAGTACCATCAAAAGCACTAAGGCTAACGCAATTATTTTCTTAAAGTTTTTCATTTTCTTCCTCCGAAAGGTTAATCGCTCGACAAAAGCCGAACACTTTCAATTTAATATAACTATTATATAACACTGATTTAAAAAAGTCTATAGTTATTTTACAAATAACCCCTTTTTTTCGGTTGACAGTTGCAAAAATATATAGTAACATTATCTAAAGGTGATTCAGACTTATGAATAAATATAAAACCCTTTTATCAAATACCATACTTATAAGTATGGGTACTTTTGGCTCAAAGATACTGGTTTTCTTGATGGTGAGGTTTTATACCGATTACCTTACACCGTCAGATTACAGTACCGCTGACCTTATAACCCAAACCGCAAACCTTTTGTTTCCAATAATTTCTTTTGGTATAACAGAGGGTGTTTTCCGCTTTGTGCTGGATAGCAATGCCCATCAAAAAAGCGTTTTTACCTACGGTTTTTTAAGTATCACTGTAGGAGCGCAGCTTTTTTTCATCATTGCGCCCCTATTAGGAATCGTTAAAGACTTTGAGGGTTACATTTGGCTCATTGCGGTTTATACAATGGCTTCCTGTTATCACGCGCTTTGCTCACAATTTATAAGGGCAGAGGGCAAAACCGCTCTCTTTGCCGTTCAAGGAATAATAAATACCGTACTTGTAATAATGCTTAATATTATTTTTCTGGCTATATGCGGTATGGGTGTTACGGGCTATGTGCTGTCTGTTGTAGTTGCCGACAGCCTTTGCACTGCGTTTTTGTTTATAAAAGAAAAGCTTTGGCAGCAGTTTACGGTAAAACCGCAGAAATACGTATTAAAGCAGATGCTTAAATACAGTATACCTCTCATTCCAACCACAGTTTTTTGGTGGATAACCAGCGTATCGGACAGATATATGGTAAACGGCTTTATAGGCAGCGATGCTAACGGAATTTATGCCGTTTCCTACAAGCTACCTACACTTTTAACCCTTGTTTCAAGCATTTTTATGCAAGCCTGGCAGTTTTCTGCTGTTACCGAGTCGGAGGGTGATAAAAAAGAACACTCCGAATTTTTCAGTCAAGTATGGAGATCCTTTCAGGCAGTGATGTTTTTGGCAGGCACGGTTGTTATAGCTTTAGCAAAGCCTGCTATGAAAATACTCACTACCGAAGAATACTACGAGGCTTGGAAGTACATCCCGCTTTTATCGGTTTCTATGGTATTTACTGCTTTTGCCTCCTTTACAGGAACGGTTTATGTAGTGAATAAAAAAAGCAGTATTTCTTTTATAACTGCTATGATAGGCGCACTTATAAACATTGTGTTCAACTTTATTCTTATCCCTTCTCCCTTAGGGGTTCAGGGTGCGGCAATAGCAACAGTACTCAGCTATTTTATAGTATTCATAATCCGTGCCCTTAATTCAAGAAAATATATTCCCTTTAAGTTTTACAGCGGTCATATTACAGCAAATACATTCATAATTTTTATTCAGGCGGCGGTTATGATATTAAACCCGCGTTTCTGGATACCCATACAGGCAGTATGTGTGATTTTAATCGCTGTAATAAACTATAAATTCTTAATTTCTTGTGTCAGCAAAATTTTATCACCAATACTCAAACGGAGGTAATTATGTTTAACTTTCTATGGAACAGTCTTCTCGGCAAAATTATTATGACCCTTTTTATTTCTATGGTACCTGTTATAGAGCTAAGAGTTGCTATTCCCACTGCCACAGGAGCAGGGCTTTCCCCCTGGATAGCAATTCCTGTTGCGATTATAGGTAATCTTATTCCAGTTCCATTTATTATTCTTTTTATCAAAAAAATCTTTGCCTGGATGCGCAAAACCAGTCCAAAGCTTAATAAGGTAGTGGACAAAATGGAAGCTAAAGCCGAAAAGAATAAAGCAAAGGTTTTAAAATACGCTTTCTGGGGACTCGCACTCTTTGTTGCTATTCCATTACCGGGCACAGGTGCTTGGACAGGTGCTTTGGTTGCGGCTATGCTTGATATGCCACTCAAAAAAGCTTTTCCGTCAATTATGGTTGGTGTTGTGGGAGCAGGTATTATTATAGCTTTTGTAAGCTACGGTGCCGCTTCACTTATTTTTAGTTAATTAAGGGCTTGACAAACAGCTCCTTATATGTTAAATTGTTCTAAAAGGTAGAGGCGCGATTTGTTATCAGTAGCTTTTGGATGTTAATTTCGGCAGAAAGATGTCAAAAGTGAAAGGAGCGGTCGCCGAAAGCAAATATCGGCGGATATTTAGCTTGGTAATTCGGAATAATATCTGTCTTACTGTCGCATTTGCGGAGAGCTATCGAAAAACAGAACCCTTGTCGCATATTATATATGCGTGTTTTTTCTGATTTTTGGTAGCCGAGCAATCGGCTATTTTTTTATTATATGGCTGACAAGAGCCAATTTTAAGAAGGAAGTATCAAGAATGAAAAAAACAATTTTTGAAGGTATGGCAACTGCACTTATTACACCAATAACCGCTGACGGTATTGATTATGAAGCCTTTGGCAAGCTTATTGATTGGCAGATTGAAGAAGGAATTGACGGTCTCGTAATCTGCGGAACAACAGGAGAGGGCTCCACCCTTACTGATGATGAGCACAAGGAAGCCATCCGATTTGCAGTAGAGCGTGCTAATAAAAGAGTTCCCATTATTGCAGGCACAGGCTCAAACGATACTGCTTATGCTTTGGAGCTTACAGAATATGCTTGCTCAGTTGGAGTAGATGCAGTTCTCGTGGTTACACCTTATTACAATAAGGCTACACAAAACGGTCTTATAAAGACGTTTACTCTTATTGCGGATAAATCTACCGTTCCTGTTATTCTCTACGATGTTCCCTCAAGAACAGGCGTTGGAATGACACCAAAAACAGTAGCCGCACTTGCAAAGCACCCCAACATTGCCGCAATCAAGGCCGCAAGCGGAAACATTTCTCAGATAGCTGAAATCGCTGCCCTTTGCGGTGACGAGATTGACATTTATTCAGGTAATGACGATCAGGTAGTTCCGATTATGTCGTTAGGTGGAAAGGGCTGTATTTCTGTGCTTTCAAATCTTCTGCCCAAGGAGTCCTCACTTATGTGCAAAAAGTTTGCCGAGGGCGATGTTAAGGGCGCCTGCAAAATGCAGTTAGAGTATTTGCCCCTTATAAATGCTCTTTTCAGCGAAGTTAACCCTATTCCCGTAAAGGCGGCTATGGCTAAAATGGGATTCTGTGAGGATTATTTAAGACTCCCCTTAACTCCTATGGAAGACAGCACAAGGGAAGTTCTCTATAACGAAATGCGTAAAGTCGGTATTAATATATGATTTGTGATAATATTTCAGTAAACCGCAAAGGTCATTTAACCTTTGCAGGACTTGATACGGTGGAATTAGCCGAAAAATACGGCACTCCCCTTTATCTTATGGACGAAAACAAAATAAGAGAACGTGTTCGCATTTATAAAAATGCGATGGCAAAATATTTTCCCTCAAATTCTGTTCCCGAATTTGCAAGCAAGGCATTTTCAACAAAGCAGATTTACAGAATTATGGCTGAAGAGGGCGCTGATATCGATGTTGTTTCCTGCGGTGAAATTTATACTGCGGCATCAGCCGGCTTTCCTATGGAAAAAACTTATTTCCACGGCAACAACAAAACTGATAGTGACATTCGCTTTGCAATAGAAAAGGGTGTCGGTTGCTTTGTTATTGATAACGAGGAGGAAATGCTCGCTCTTAATAATATTGCAGGCGAAATGGGTGTTACTCAAAAAGCGTTACTGCGTGTAACACCGGGCATTGACCCTCATACACATAAAAAAATCTCTACAGGCTCTGTAGAGTCCAAATTCGGCATAGCCATAGAAACAGGTCAGGCTAAAGAAACTGTCGAAAAGCTACTCAAACTCGAAAATATTAAGCTTTGCGGTTTTCACTGCCATATCGGTTCACAGATTTTTGAAAGCGAACCGTTTGTTACTGCGTCCGAAATTATGCTTAAATTCATTAAGGATATTAAGGACACATTAGGTTATACCGCAGAAATGCTTAATCTCGGTGGCGGTTTTGGCGTAAGATATGTCGAAAGCGACCCTGTTATTGATTACGACGAAAAAATTGCCGAGGTTGCAAATGCTGTTAACCGTCAGTGTGAGGTTCTCGGACTTTCTGTTCCTGTAATACATATGGAGCCGGGCAGAAGCTTTGTTGCAGATGCAGGTATGACCCTTTATACCGTTGGCGGTGTTAAAGAGATAACGGGATATAAAAATTATGTTTCTGTTGACGGCGGTATGGCAGATAATCCCCGTTTTGCGCTTTATGAGTCGGAATACACCGTAATTTTAGCCTCACGTGCTAACGAGGAAAAGAATTACACCGCTACTATTGCCGGCAGATGCTGTGAATCGGGCGACCTTATAGGCGAGGACTTTAAAATCACCAAGCCTCAACGAGGTGAGATTTTAGCAGTTCTCACAACAGGCGCATATAACTATTCAATGGCATCTAATTACAATCGTATCCCCCGCCCGCCTGTGGTAATGCTAAAAGACGGCAAGGACTATTTAGCTGTAAAGCGAGAAACCTTTGAGGATATTATAAAGCTTGATATATAAATTAATTATGAATTATTAAAGCTTATGCAATCGCATAAGCTTTAATTTACCGGAGGTATTTTATGGTACATATTGGTAACGATTGGGATAATATTTTAGCTGACGAATGGGAAAGGCCTTATTATAAAAAGTTACGTTCTTTTTTAAAGGAAGAATACTCTACACAGAAAATTTACCCTAATATGCACGATATTTTCAACGCCCTTAAATACACCTCTTTTGAAGATACCAAGGTTGTGATTATAGGTCAGGACCCTTATCACGGCGAGGGTCAGGCACACGGACTATGCTTTTCTGTAAAGCAGGGAGTTACTCCCCCGCCCTCATTAAAGAATATATTTAAAGAGCTTAATTCCGATGTTGGCAAGCCAATACCTTCTCACGGTGAGCTTACCAACTGGGCAAATCAAGGCATTTTGCTTCTTAATACAGTGCTTACCGTACGTGAAGGTATGCCTAACAGTCACAAGGGTATGGGTTGGGAAATTTTTACCGACAGAGTAATAAGTGAGCTGAATCACAAGAGTACCCCTGTTGTTTTTTTACTTTGGGGAGCAAATGCTCATAAAAAAGCAGAAATTATAACAAATCCTATACATAAAAAGCTTTTATCGGTGCATCCAAGCCCACTCTCTGCCAGCAGGGGATTTTTTGGCTGCAAACATTTTTCGAAAACAAACGAGCTCTTGCGTGAAAACGAACTTACACCTATTATTTGGTAACTCTTGACAATTTTCGCCATTTGTGATAAAATCAATTAAAAATTGATATGGAGGTAATGTTATGAGTTCCAAAGGCGTAGTAAGAGCCGTAGATAAAATGGGGCGTGTGGTAATCCCTAAAGAAATGCGTAAACAGCTTAATGTTGAAAATGATGTTGATAAATTTGAAATCTTCTTGGAAAACGATGCTATCATATTGAAAAAATACCTTCCATCCTGTATGTTTTGCAATTCCTTTAAAGAGAGTATAAAATTTGAAGGCTATAATGTTTGTGTTGACTGTATAAATAAACTTCATAACCTAAAACAAAGCGAATTGGAATCCGAAGAATAATTCATACTTTTCAGCTACCAGAAAATCGCGCAACCTAAACTGTATATAAAGGACAGTGTAGCATATGGAAGTTCCCTCACAGAAACTCTCCATGTGCTACTTTTTTACTACTATACGGTACAAATACTGTTCTAAGTGATAATAGATTTTACTAAAAATAAAAATTCAAAAATATTCCAAAAAATGCTTGACAAACATTAGACAAATAATTATAATATTCAAAGGTTAGCAGTCGCTAACTATAATTTGCGGAAATCAGTTAGCATTTGCTAATTAAAACGCATATATTTTAACTCAACTAGTGAAATAAACGGTGGTATGTATGACTTTAAAAGATGCTAAGGAAGGTATAGAATATATCATTCAGCAGATAGAAACTGATGATGAAGAATTAGATTCCTTTTTGTTTTCTCTCGGTTGCTACAGCGGCGAAGCTATTACGGTAGTCTCTCATTTAAAAGGTAGCTGCATAGTTTCCATTAAAGACGGAAGGTATAGTATTGACCATCAGTTAGCCGAAGCCATCATTATTTAAGGCTCCAAAACAATCTGCTGATTGTTTTTTGGGGTTATAGTTAGCAACGGCTAACTGAATTTAAGTAACTTTTCCGCAAGGAATTATATAAGTTAAATTATGAGGAGGAAAACCTTATGAGAATTGCTTTAACCGGCAACCCGAATTCAGGTAAAACCACAATGTACAATGCTCTGACCGGTCGTAATGAAAAAGTTGGAAACTGGGCTGGTGTTACCGTAGACAAAAAAGAACACCCGATTAAAAAGTCCTACTATGGGGGAGAGGAGCAGTTAATAGCTGTTGACCTTCCAGGCGCTTATTCGATGTCTCCCTTCACAAGTGAAGAAAGCATCACAAGCTCCTATGTAAAAAAAGAAAATCCCGATGTTATTATTAACATTGTAGATGCTACCAATTTAAGCCGTAGCCTTTTCTTCACCACACAGCTTTTGGAATTAGGTATTCCCGTTGTTGTAGCGTTAAACAAGAGTGATATTAACAAAAAGAAAGAAACCAATATCGATGCTGTGGCTTTGTCCGAAAAGCTTGGTTGCCCTGTAGTGAACACAATTTCTACTTCTGCAGACGGCTTAAAGGCTGTAATTGAAGCGGCTGTTGCTAATGCGAACACAGAGCAAAAAGCTCCCTATGTTCAGGAAGATATTGATTTAACGGATAAAAAGGCTGTTGAAGTTGCTGACCGCAAGCGTTTTGTGTTTGTAAATAAAATCGTTAAAGAGGTTGAAACCCGCAAGATTTTAACAAAGGATAAGAACTATAACGATAAAATTGATGCTGTTTTAACAAACAAATGGCTTGGTATTCCTATTTTTGCGGTTGTTATGTTCCTCGTATTCCAGATTTCACAGGCTTGGGTGGGTCCTTTCATTGCTGATACCTTGGTAGCTTGGCTTGAAATCTTCCAAGGTTGGGTTGGCGAACTGCTTTCAGACGCTGCTCCTATCCTTTCCGCACTTCTTGTTGACGGTGTTATCGGCGGCGTTATAGCCGTTATCGGATTTTTGCCTCTTGTTATGGTAATGTATTTCCTGATCGCTATACTTGAAGACTGCGGTTATATGTCACGTGTTGCAGTAGTTTTAGATCCTATCTTCAAAAAGGTGGGTCTTAGTGGTAAGTCTGTAATACCTTTCGTTATCACCATTGGTTGCGCTGTTCCTGGTATTATGGCAAGTCGTACTATCCGTAACGAGCGTGAGAGAAGAGCAACTGCAATGCTCGCTCCCTTTATGCCTTGCGGTGCAAAGATTCCCGTTATCGCTCTCTTTGCCGGTGCATTCTTTAATAATGCAGGCTGGGTAAGTACAGTAATGTATCTATCAGGTATAATTCTTATCTTCTTAGGCGCTTTGCTTGTAAATAAAATCGCAGGCTATAAGGCAAGAAAGTCTTTCTTTATCATTGAGTTGCCTGAATACAAGGTTCCCTCTCTCTGGGGCGCATTTAAGTCTATGTGTAGCCGTGGTTGGGCTTACATAGTTAAGGCAGCTACCATCATTCTTCTATGCAATACCGCTGTTCAGATTATGCAGACATTTAACTGGAAATTCCAGGTTGCTGAAACTGCAGATTCCTCTATCTTAGCTTCTATAGCAGCTCCTTTCGCATATCTGCTTGTTCCTGTTGTTGGTATACTCTCATGGCAATTGGCAGCAGCTGCAGTTACAGGCTTTATAGCTAAGGAAAATGTTGTGGGTACATTGGCTGTTTGTTTCTCTATTACAAACTTTATCGATACAGAAGAGCTTGCGCTTGTAGGCGGTGCAAGTGAGGTTGCAACTATTATGGGTCTTACAAAGGTTGCGGCTTTAGCCTACCTTATGTTTAATCTTTATACTCCTCCTTGCTTTGCAGCTATAGGTGCTATGAATGCTGAAATGAAGAGCGCTAAATGGCTTTGGGGCGGTATCGGTCTCCAGCTTGCGGTAGGCTTTACAGTTGGTTATCTAGTAAACACCGTCGGTACACTTATTGTTGATGCTGCTTCACTTCACATAGGCGGCGCCATAGGTGGATTTGCAGCTGTAGCTATTATGGTAGCCGTTGTAGTTATGCTTATCCGCAACTCTGATAAGAAGCTTAAAGCAGAGTATACCCTCAGTGATTCAAATAAAAAGCAGAAAGAATGTATAAACAAATAAGCTATGGAAAACTTTATAATTATTGCAATCGTTGTGTGTATTATAATCGCTATTGTGTCGCATTTATACAAAGCTAAAAAACGTGGTGAAACCTGCATTGGTTGCCCCTACTCTAAACAATGCGGCGGCAAGTGTAGCGGTAATGTAAATAATAACAAATAACATTTAAAATAAGGGGATGTGAGCTATAAGTTCACATCCCCTTATTTTAAATTCATAATTTTAATATCCCATATCCTCACCGCAGATTATTACCGTTATTCTATCCCGAAGTTGCTGTCTGCCGCTTATAAGATAATTGGCGCAAATGCGACGTTCAAAATCGCAACCGTCAGTCATAGAGGGAGTGTCAGTCTTAAGAAGAGAAACGCAATGTCCCAGCCTTGCACAGGGACTGTCTATTCCAAGACGCACACAATTTTTTGGCGCCGCAATTTTCTTAACCCTTAGAAATCCCTCATTAATATCCTTAACGATTTTATTGGCACCTACCACCATAATTACCTTTTTAGGACCAAAGGCAATGGCGGCTATTCGGTTTGCAAAGCCGTCAACATTTAAAAGCTCGCCGTTTTCGGTGATTGCATTAGTGGAGCAAAAATAGAAATCAGAACCTATTACTCTGCGAAAAACCTCTTGCTTTTCATCAGGGGTAATCCCCTCTCGGTTGCGGTCGAGGAAATTATAATTTTCTTGATTTATTAAATCCCATACGCCGCTCTCTTTAATTGAAACAGAGCCGCCTGCGGTAATAACCGCACCGTCAAAAATTAAATGCTCAACAGTCTTCACTATATCATTAATGCAGGGTACATAAATACCCTGCATATTGTTTTTACGAAGAGCTGCTATAACACGTTCTATACGTTCATCCATAACATCTTTCCTAATGTGGCAAGTGCCCCTGACTACCACAATTTTATTTCGCGTAATCTACCGCACGGCTTTCTCTGATAACATTAACCTTTATCTGACCGGGGTATTCAAGCTCATTTTCTATACGCTTAGCAATCTCATGAGAGATAAGCACCATCTGGTCATCCGAAACGACCTCAGGTTTCACTACAATACGTACCTCACGGCCTGCTTGAATAGCAAATGATGTTTCAACACCGTTAAAGGAATTGGCGATTTCCTCAAGCTTTTCAAGCCTCTTAATGTAGTTTTCAATGTTTTCTCTTCTAGCTCCCGGACGTGCTGCAGAAATAGCATCAGCAGCCTGAACTATAAATGCGATTAGTGTCTTTGGCTCAACATCACCATGGTGAGCGTGAATCGCGTTAAGCACCGTATCATTCTCACGGTACTTTTTGGCAGCCTCAACACCCAACTGAATGTGTGAGCCTTCCTGCTCGTGGTCAAGTGCTTTACCAATATCGTGCAAAAGACCTGCGCGCTTAGCAAGAGTAACATCTGCACCCATTTCGGCAGCCATAAGACCCGAAAGGTGGCAAACCTCCAGAGAATGGTTGAGAACGTTCTGTCCGTAGCTGGTGCGGTAACGAAGCTTACCTAAAAGCTTAATAAGCTCAGGATTAATACCGTGTATACCAGCCTCGATCATAGCACGTTCACCCTCCTGCTTGATGGTAGCCTCTACCTCGGCAGTAGCCTTTGCTACGGTTTCTTCTATTCTACCGGGATGAATACGTCCATCCAGTATTAACTTTTCAAGAGCAACACGTGCAATTTCACGTCTTACAGGGTCAAAGCTCGAGAGTGTGATAGTTTCGGGCGTATCGTCAATGATAAGGTCAACACCCGTAGCGGTTTCAAGGGCGCGGATATTTCTACCCTCTCTGCCTATTATTCTACCCTTCATTTCATCGTTGGGCAGAGCTACTACGGATACGGTCATTTCCGAAGAATGG
This sequence comes from Acutalibacteraceae bacterium, assembly GCA_045128715.1. Lineage (GTDB taxonomy): Bacteria > Bacillota > Clostridia > Oscillospirales > Acutalibacteraceae > UBA737. The sequence continues at coordinate 68,753 of JBGVRU010000059.1, forward strand.
TCGGCAGCACAGCGCTGAATAGCGTGACCGATGATATTTTTGGCGATTTTGTCCGACTCATCCTTAGTCTGCTGCTCGAATTCCATAATTCTTACAGCTTTTTCGTGTGTAAGCTCACCGTCTAGCATCTCTAAAAGATGAGCTTTTGCCTGCTCCTTAGTGAATCCTGAGATTTTTTCAAGCAAATCCATTTGGCTCTGCTTAATGCGGTCGCACTCTTCAAGGCGAGCATCAATCTCTTTTGCGCGGGCAGCTAACTTTTCTTCCTTAGCTTCAAGGTTATCTGTCTTGCGGTCAAGAGATTCTTCTTTTTGCTGAATGCGATGTTCCTGACGTTGAACCTCGTTTCTGCGCTCTCTCAAATCTTTTTCTGTTTCCTGACGGAGCTGATGAATTTCATCCTTTGCTTCAAGCAAAGCTTCTTTTTTCTTAGATTCGGCATTTTTAATAGCGTCGTTTAATATGCGTCTTGCCTCATCCTCAGCAGAACCTATTGTAGCCTCTGCCGACTTGCGACGATATATAGAACCGGAAACAAATCCAATTACAGCACATACTAAAGCGACTATGCCTCCAATAATGTATGGTAGCATATCGCACCTCCTATATAAAACACGGTATTCGCCGCACGTCAAAAAATAAAAATATACGGCAACGGGAGCCGTGAATTTATCTCCCGTGATATAATCAACATTTATTTGCGAAGAATTCGCCAAATTTCACCGCAAAATACAGCAATTATCGAAAAAAAGATAAAGCTATTAAACCTGAATTTATCTTAATAATTTTACCACTATATATGGGATATGTCAAGAAGTACATCTACTTTTACTTGAATTTATTGTATAATTTGGAAAATATTTCTCTAATTGCAAAATGCTGTTCTTCTCTTTCCTCTGCACTTAGGCAAGCATTTGAAAAGCTAAAATGCGAAAAAAGGAAACCTGCTATGAAAATACCGATAAAAAATATATTTATATTGGCAACCAAAGACGTGTGCATAAAGCTATAGCCTGTGTAAAGCTTTAAAATAAAATGCGGCACTGTTTGGGTAAAGCAAAGAGCAATACTTGCAAGCCCCATTGACAGCAGCTTTCTGAAGTTATATTCGCTGTCAATCCCATTATAAAGCTTTGTAAACTGCAGCATAAACAGTAAAACAGAGCAATATGTAAGCATTATAATCAGATTTTCTGATATAAGCGCCAATGAAGAAATTGAGGTAAAATCACATATAATTTTTAAAATGAAATAAACCGTAGGTATTGCAGTGCAAATATGTGGAAGTCTAAAGCTTATAAAACGTTCTAATCCGAAGCATATAAAAAATATCGCAGTAGCAACACCTGCTATCTTAACTGCAACTATCTGCCAACCCATGACTGTGTGTGAAAATTCCTCAAAAAACAGCTCATATACTACCGAAATTCCTGCCGCAAAAGAGGCTATACTTAAAATGATATTAGGCTCTGCAGGTTTCTCGGGATTACGATGTGAAAAAAGAGCAAACACTGCGGGCGCAAAGCAAAGGGCAAATACCACCCAAAGCATCGCCTCGCCATTGGTTTCAAACTCTCTCAGAAAAAAACCCGTACTGTAATCTACCGTAAAGCTAAGTTGCATAAGTCTAAGCATAATGCTTAACGGTAAAAATACTGCGAAAAGAAAAATTATTTTTTTATATTTCATCCGTTTACACTCCAAAACATTTATAAGAAATGTTAATCATATAATATACTAATAATTTTATAATGATTCATTTTAAAAGTCAACAGAAAAAGAGGTCATAATTATGAAAAAGATTTTTGGATTCACTGTTTTTATTGCGGTTGCTATGTTACTGCTACCATTAGGAGTGGTAAAGCCTGAGCAAAATGTTCTATCCGCTTCTGCTATTGTAAAGGACGAACCCTCCGAAAAAATCAAAATAACAAAAGCCCAAAGCTTCAAGGTTCTGATAGACGGTGAGATAACTGAGCTTTCAAGCGAGGATTATATTTTCGGCGTAGTTGCTGCCGAAATGCCTGCTCTCTACCATGAAGAGGCATTAAAGGCACAAGCGGTTGCAGCCTATACCTTTGCCTGCTGCCGCAAAGCAGAAAATAAAGACAAAGAATATGATATAACCGCCGATCACACCATTGATCAAAGCTTTATAACCAAGGAAGTCGCAAGGGAAAAGTGGGGTGATAATGCCGATCAATACATAGAAAAAATAAAAAAGGCAGTAGAACAAACCAATGGCTATCTTATAACCTGTGACGGTGAACCTATAACCGCCGTGTATCACGCAATTTCCTCAGGCAAAACTGAGGACTGCAAAAACGTTTGGGGCAGCGAGCGCTCTTATTTAAAACCTGTGTCAAGCGAAGGAGACAAACTAGCCGTAAATTATATTTCAGAAGTTACCCTTACAGCCGATGAGCTTAAAGAAAAGCTCAAAAGCGAACTTACTTTTAAGGGAGAACCTAAAGATTATTTCGGCAAAGCTACCCGCACCGATTCAGGTACGGTAACCGAAATTGCGGTTTGCTCTAAAAAGCTTACAGGCTTTACTATCCAAAAGGCTCTTAGCCTAAGGTCTGCAAACTTTGAAATAAAATATCAGGATAACAGCTTCACCTTTACCGTTTACGGTGCAGGTCACGGTGTAGG